>JAFCFS010000017.1 GCA_017608525.1 Candidatus Woesearchaeota archaeon
TCTTCTCTTGATCTTGCTTCAATGAAGATATAGCTCCTCAAACCATAGGGTCTTATTAAGGAGTATACTTCAAGTTTCTTCTTTTTTATATTTGAGACTATAAAATCGAATACCTGATCTTCCCTATTTGCGGTTGTCCTTATGGCGAAAATTTTTGATTTTTTTTCTTCTTCCATTTTACTTAATCAGGGAATCTATTAATACTATTAAAAAGCCAATTAATCCTATTATAATTATCCCCAATCCAGATACTTTTACTATTGCTTTGAATTCTTCCATTGTTGGTTTTCTTGTTATCTTTAAAACCCTTTTGCATTTTATTAAAAAACTTTTTGTTTTTGAAACTAAATCTCTTATTTTCATTTTTAAGTCTGTATCTTAGAGTTTAAAATTTTTCTTAAAAAATGATATCTAATTTAAAAAGCTTGCGAAAATTATTTGATAAAATCTATCCCAAGCTCCCTTTTCGGATCTATTTTTTCATTTTCAATTTTTCTTGATCCAAATATCTGCGGTGAATGAACACCAACAACAATTAGTAAAGTTCTTATAACATTCTGCATGTCCTCTGATATTTGTGCGCCCCATATCAATTTAGCATCTTCGTCCAATTTTTTCGAAACCTCTTCTACAACGCTTCTTGCTTCATCTAATGTCATGTCTGGTCCACCACAAACGTTAATTAAGGCCCCACTTGCTCCAGAAATGTCAACATCTAAAAGAGGATTATTTATTGCCTTTTGTACAGATTCGATTGCTCTATTTTCAGAATCGCTTTCTCCAACACCAATCATCGCTACTCCTCCTTTTGCCATTACAGCCTTTATGTCTGCAAAATCTAAATTTACAAGTCCTGGTTTAGTCACAAGTTCTGCTATTCCTTTAACGGAATTTGTTAACAACTCATCTGCAATTTTAAATGCCGTATTAAGAGGGAGATCAGGTGCCAATTCTAGAAGTTTATCATTGGGTATTACAATTAGAGTGTCAACAATTCTTTCAAGTTTTTCTAAACCAATAATTGCATTTTCGTATCTTCTCTGTCCTTCCATCTCGAATGGCATCGTTACAACACCGACAGTTAATGCACCACATTTTTTAGCAATTTCAGCAACAACAGGAGCAGCGCCTGTTCCAGTCCCACCACCCAAACCGCAAGTAACGAATATTATATCGGCACCTGATAGTTTCATTTTTATCTCGTGTTCTGTTTCTCTTGCTGCCTCCTCGCCAATTTGAGGGCTGCTTCCTGCACCAAGGCCCTTTGTCAAATCTTTGCCTATTAAAATTTTTACATCAGCATTTGTAAAAAGAAGATCTTGAGCGTCTGTATTTATAGCAATGGTTTCTGCTCCAGCAATTCCAATTTCAGATATTCTATTAATTGTATTCCCACCAGCACCACCTATGCCAACAACTTTAACTTTTGCTTTTTGATTTTTTAATATATTTTCAAGTTCTTCATCAACATTACTTTCCTTTTTCTCTTCAACATTTTCTGGAGAAATTTCTTTGAAAATTGGTTCCATTTTGCATCCTCCAAATTAAGAGTAGAATATGAAATTTATAAAATTAACCTTTATTCAAATTCGATTTCTTTTATCTCTTTAACCCTTTCTGTTATTGCTTTCCTCAATAAATCTTTTACCTCATCTGCAAATTTGTTTTTAATCTTTAATTTTCTTTCGTGAATTTCAATTTCAGGTTTTTCTGTTGCAAAATAAAGTTTTAGTATACTCGATACTTTTTCTTTTGTATCTTCGACTTTCCTTAATATTTTAAATTCGTATTCTACCTCTTTACCTGCAAGAGGATGGTTAAAATCTACAAGAATTCTCCCACCACTTGCTATCTTTACAACACCAATTAATCCATAGGCCTCAACCTTCATACCTGGAATTGGCGTTACCCCTTGTTTTTTAAAAACATCTATGGGAACAAGTTTTAGGAGATTCGGGTTTCTCTTTCCGAAGGCTTTTTCTGGGGGTATGCTTACTTTGTATTCTTTCCCAACCTCTTTTCCCTCTAGTGCTTCATCAAGTCCTTTAATTACGTCACCTTTTCCTACGCATACAATTATAGGCCCGTAAGAGAATTTTTCATTGTAAATATTATGCTCTTTTGCAATTTTTTCGTTTGTTAAGTCGAAAATTTCTCCTGTCTCTTTTACTCTACCAATAAATTCTAATTCAACAAAATCTCCTTTTTCAATCGCCATTTTGATTTTATTAAGCAAAAAAATATTTAAGGTTTCCGTTTTTAATTAATTTTTTATTTTTGCTAAACAACGCTTTTCGCTGATTAGAAAATTATTTAAAATTCTTCAGATGTCTTATATTTATGCAAAGAAAACTTGATAAGATTATGGCTATTTGTGAAAAAAGAGGTTTTTTCTTTCCATCGGCAGAAATCTATGGAGGAAAAGCGGGATTTTGGACATATGGTCATCTTGGAACCTTATTGAAAAGAAAGTTTGAAAATGAGTGGAATTTAGACGAAAACTTCTACGAGATTGAAGATTGTAATTTATTGCCAGAGCAAGTTTTTGTGAGCAGTGGGCACTTGGAACATTTTAGAGATCCATTGACAGAATGCAAAAAATGTCATTTTAGATTTAGAGCCGATGAATTGATAGAGGATGAACTAAACATAAATGTCGAAGGAATTAAGGCAGAGGCTATGGATAAAATAATTAGGGATAATAATTTGAAATGCCCCAAATGCGGTAGCAGAGAACTTACGAAAGTTAGATGGTTCAATATGATGTTTGAACTTAAAGTTGGTGCTGTTGGTGAAGAAACTATGTATCTAAGGCCAGAAACAGCTCAAAGTGCATACCTTTCTTTTAAAAGAGAGTTTTACGCCCTTAGGGAAAAACTTCCAATTGGGTTGGCTATAATAGGAAAAGCCTACAGAAATGAAATTAGTCCAAGGCAAGTCTTTTTCAGATTGAGAGAATTTACCCAAGCAGAACTCCAAATATTTTTTGATCCTAAAAAGATAAATGAGGTGGAGAACTGGAATAAGGTAAGGAGATACAAACTAAGAATGTTTTTAGCAAAAAATAGGAAAAGCAAAAAGGTTGTTGAAATGAGTTGTGAAGATGTTGTCAAAAAATTAAATTTGCCAAAGATGTATGTTTATTATCTTGCTATGGTACAACGCTTTTATCTGAATATTCTTAAAATACCAAAAGAGAAATTTAGACTAAAGGAATTAACCGAAAAGGAAAGAGCTTTCTATAATAAAATACATTACGATGTTGAACTTTTTCTTGAAACACTTGAAGGATTCAAGGAAGTAGCTGGGATCCATTACAGAACAGATTACGATTTAAGAAACCACCAAGAAGGTTCTAAGGAGAGTATGGAAGTAATTAATGAAAAAAAAGAAAAATTTATACCTCATGTTCTTGAATTGAGTTTCGGAGTTGATAGAAATGTATTTTCAATTGTGGACATATTCTTTAAGGAAGAAAAAGAAAGAAATTTGTTTGTATTTCCAAGAAAGCTTGCGCCGATAGAAGTTGCTATTTTTCCATTGGTAAGAAAAGATAAACTTCCCCAAAAAGCAAGAAAGGTGTTTTCCCTCCTAAAAGATTCTGGATTTATTGTTTTTTATGACGAGAAAGGTTCTATAGGAAGAATGTACAGAAGAATGGACGAGATTGGATGCCCGGCTATGATTACTATAGATTATGATTCTTTGAAAAATGACGACTGTACTTTAAGGGACAGGGATACAATGAAACAAATTAGAGTTAAAATCGACGAACTTCCCCAAACAATTCTTAAGTTTTTGAATGGAGAGAAATTAACAAAATTGGGGAAAATTTTCAAATAGTTTTTTGAGCAAATTGTTACTGCTTTAGTTTTGAGATAAGCTTATTTGAAAAGATACTTCTACAAATGCCTTTTAATTGCAGTGGAATAAAATAGAAAAATTTTAAAATATTCTTATTGCTTTTTTTAAGAATGGGCCTGTAGCTCATTGGTAGAGCGCCACCTTGGCATGGTGGAGGCAGCGGGTTCGATTCCCGCCAGGTCCATTAATTTTTTGATAATCAAATTAACAGCATCTATAATTTTGTTACTTCATAGTGATAAAAATCGAAAAGTTTATAAATGCTAGACCTTTGTTAAATTTAAAATGAAAGAGGTGTTAAAGAGAATAGAAAAAAATTTAGAAAACATATGTAATAGCTTAAGAATTGGAAGTTGTGTAGAAACAAGCAAATTAATTTTCAATGCCCTAAAAGATGGTTATAATGTTTCAATTAGAAATATGCCAAACCAAAATCATGTTGTTGTTTTCTTAGAATTAAATGGTGAAACATATGTGATTGATCCCCTTATAGAGATAAATTATGGAGTACCTACAGATAAAAAAATTTTCAGGCTTGATGAACATAAAGAAGTAATGGAAAAAGTAACAAAAAAGAAACCTTTCTCAATTTATATGGGAAAAGAAATCATCTATCAAAAAATATCTTAATTACTCCAAAACTATTTCTATGCCTATAATCTTTTTCTTTTTTGAATCGAAAACGATAAATTCCATCGGCGCTTTTTTTGCTTTTTCTACTTCTGTTAATCTCAGTAATTTCTTAACTTTTCTTGGAGTGAAAATTACACTTTCCGGAAATTCTTTTTCAAGAATTTTTTTCATGATCCTTTTTGCAAAATATTTGCTTTTTGCATGCTTTAATTCAAAGAGCCTTCCTTCAAATATCTTTTTAAGGCAATTGTCCTCTATAATTAGGATATCTTTCCACTTTTTTGGTTTCTTTTTATTTTCTTCACTTATTTTTAATTTTCCATAATACTCTATAATTTCTTTTACCTTTTTTGCTTCACTCCTTTTTAATTTCAACTTATTGATCCATTTTTCTCTAAAAGGAGAGTTTAGAAATATTGCTAATGCTTCTTGTGTCTTGAAAATTTCTTTTGCTTTTTTTGGAAATTGTTTCTTCAAAGCCCTGTATTTGATTTCCTGCATAACTTTTAAATTCATTTTTATTTATATAAAGCTTTCTTACAAAATTTTATAAAAATGTGGCCATTAGTTGTTTTTATGGAGTATCTTTTTATTTTTGGTAGGGATAGTAAGCTTTCAATTGTTGAACTATTTTCTTACTTAGATGCAAGGAAAATTGATTTCAAAGTTAAGAAAGAGTTCGAATCTGCAATTGTTTTAGAAATTGACAATTTCAATCCTAAAAAAGCCATAGAAGAATTGGGTGGAACAGTAAAAATATGTGAAGTGCTTGATGAAATAAAAATGGAAAAATTATACAAAGGGAAATCAACAAAAATAAAATATGGAATAAGCAATTATACTAATGAGGATATAGAAGAATTAAAAGAGTACATTAAAATTCTTCTCAAGAAGGAAAGTTTGAAAGCAACGTTAAAGAAGACACACAGAAAAGAATTATGGCTTATGCCGTCAGAGGTAATAAAATATGGTCTTTTGGATAATGGTTTTGAAATAGTAGTTTACCATGATGTTATTTCAAAAACAGTTGCGGTATTTAATCCGGGAAAACAGGAAGAAAGGGATTTGAAAAGGCCAAGAAAGAGACCATTGCTAAGTATTTCAATAAGGCTTGCTAAAATATTGATTAATCTGTCAGGCGCTACAAAAGGACAAAAATTACTAGACCCATTTTGTGGTTATGGAATCTTGCTACAAGAAGCATTACTTATGGGAATAGATGTTGTTGGTTTAGATATAGATAAAAAATGTGTAAGTGCTACAAGAGAAAATTTGGAATGGTTAAAGAAAAGATATGGGGCGAAAGGAAATTTTGAATTGTATTGTGGAGATTGTAGAAAACTTAGCGAGATTTTGAAAGAAAAGGTTGATGCAATAGCAACTGAACCATATTTAGGGCCATTATTAAGAGGAAAGATTAGTGTTAAAGAAGCACGTTTAAGAATAGAGAAACTAAGAAAACTTTATGCAGATTTTCTTAACGAGGCAAGAAAAGTGTTAAAAGAAGGTAAAAGATTAGTTATTATAACTCCTGTATTTAAAGTGGGGAAAGAAGAATTTAGGGTAGACTTAAAAAAGTATACGGTGTATAAGTTGGCCAAATTTAAGGGTATTGTTAATCCAATTAGGTATAAAGCTCCTGGAGGTAAATTAGAAAGAGAAATCTGGGTTTTGATTAATTCTAAAAATAGTCACTTTTAAGTGATAAAAATCAAAAGATTTAAAAAGAAGAATTTTTTTAATTACAGTAAAATGGCATTGAAAATAACCCCTAGCGTATGGCAATTGTTGCTGCAGAATTTTAAACCAGATGGAAATAAAATGGGATATTTGATTGGTGCAATGGGTAAAGACGAGAATGTTTATTCTAATACTGCTCTCGTTACTGAGGAAATAACAGATTTAATATTAGGTGTTGGAAAATATGAAGGTTTAATAAAATATCTGAATGAAAACAAAAATTCGAAAATAATACCTTGGTTTAATTGCAACAATTTGGAAGATGGAAAAAAGATCTTAGAAGATTTGTCAAAAATTGGTTTTGGATTATGCATTTTTTTAACAAAAGAGAAGCCAATTATTCATTTTTATATTGTTGAAAATGGAAGAATAAAAAAAGAAAAAGTGGAAGTAACAAGTAGGATGGATGACTATTCTTCAAAAGAAATAGACAGGTTGATGGATTATATGATAAAAACTCTTCAAGGTTAAAATACTACTTTTTAGTAACAAAAAACGAAAGATTTATAAAGAAAAGGTTTTCAATTTTTTCAAAATTGGAGGGGTGAAAAATGAGAAATATTTATGGTGTAATTAAAAACAAAGTTAAAAAATATGCTAAAGTTGGGGCTATATGTACAGGTGCAGGAATAGGTCTTGGTGCACTTGCATTAAGTTGTAATGAGAAAGGAAATATAAACAAACCATATCCTGAGATAAAAGAAGCAGTTTATACAGCTGTACAACAAAGACTTAAAAACTTGAAAGAGAAAGTGAGCTCTTATTTGACAGACAATCAACTTACACTGGAAGAAAGGAAAGAATTGAGTAGAATGGTAGATAATTTATATAATTTCGTGGTTGAAAGTGATCTATTACCTGAGGATAAAGGGGAACTAGAAAAAAGAATTATAAAACAAAGATTTGAAGATGCTAAAAAGCTATTGGATGTTTATTTAATTGATCAACAGCTTGCTGACTTAGAAGGAGAAATTTTAGATGAAGAAGTTGAAAAGCTTTATTACCTTATAACAAGAAGCCATCTTTCTAAAGAAGATAAAGAGGAATTAAAATCGAGAATTAAGAATTCTGTAGTTGGAAAATTTGAGAATATTTTTAGCACAGAAACAGCAGATAAATTGGAAAAATTTTTGGAACAGACTTATGGAAAAAATATTGAGGTATATGGTTCAACAGATGGTGAAGAAGGAAATTTGACATTTTTGGGCATTATGGTAAGTATGTTAGTGTTTATATTTTACCTTGGTGTTAGGCAGGTATGGAAAGAGAATGAAGAAGTCTCTTAAAAAATTTAAACAAAATATTAAAAATGTCAAAGATTGGAAAAACTCTTGGGGCATTGGCTGTTGGTACAGTTGTGGCAATTGGGGCAGATTCAAGTGTTGCTAATTCACTTTATGATGTGCTAAGATTGTATATGCACATCGACCCTTATAATATGGAAAATTTTGTTAGAGCAGCAGGAACTTTTACAGCTTTGGCTGCAGGAACTAAGCTTTTGTATCATACTTTTGAAAAAGGGATTGAAAAATTTACAAGCAAGGCATCAAAAATTCCAATTGCAGGAGCATTATTTGGTGTAAGTGGCTTGGCTGCTTTGTTGGCAGACACAAATGTTGCAAATTCACTCTATGATGCATTATATTTAACAAGGATAGCAGGCATAGAATCCTTAGATTTTTGGTTTAAAAACATGGCTACAGGTGGGGCAATATTTTCAGGTTTGGCAACTATGTATTATTGTGCAAAGAGAGGCATTGAAAGAATTGTGGACAAATTTTCAAAAGAGCAAAAAGAATAAAAATAAGGACATTTTGATTTTAACAAGTTATAGGGAGGATAGCCTACTTTCCTTGAGGAGGAAAGTCCGCCCACCAAATCGGTCGCCCATTGGGTCCCGGAAACGGGAGGCAACCGCTCAGAAACGACACGTCCTTCATGGAGCTATGATGCCTTGAAGCTCTTGGCAACGAGAGTGAGATAAAGGGTTGAGCAATTCCATGAAGGGACCGGTGAAACGGTGAGCCCCGACCGGTGCAAGCCAAAAAGGCGCTAAGTCAAATGTAGGCACGAACTATTGCCCAAGGCAAGTTCGACAAAAGGCGGCTTATTTCCTCCCTATAACTTTTTCCACAATTTTTAAAAACTTAACAGATTTAGTATTTAAAAATGGCAAAAGACAGAATAAGAATGCCTGCCAGTGTTGGTGGGCTTATAAGATACTATGAGGAATATAAAAGCAAAATAGAGTTTAGCCCAAAGTATGTTATGATAGCTATTGGAGTTGTTATTCTTCTCGAAATAATTTTGCATCTATATGGGTAAAATGATTCCAGGACTAAATCCAAGGCAAATGGAGAAAGCACTCAAGAGAATGGGCATAAATCAAAAAGAAATAGATGCTAGAGAAGTCATAATAAAAACAGACAAGAAAGATATCATAATAAAAAATCCACACGTTTTAAAGATTAATTTAATGGGGCAGGAAACGTTTCAAATTTCTGGAGAAGTTGTTGAGAGTGCAATAAAAGAAGAAGATATCGAGACTGTGGCACAACAGGCAAATGTTCCAAAAGAGGAGGCAAGAAAAGCCTTAGAAAGAACAAATGGCGATCTTGCTAAGGCTATATTAGAATTAACCGAGAAGAGCTCAAATGAGTAGAAAAATTTTAAACGAAGCACATAAGCTTTACGAAACTGCTGATCATTTAGCATATACAACATATAAATTTGTTGAGGAAACAAGGCTTTTAATTGCAATCATTGAAAAAATTTATGAATTAATGGAGAAGGGAATTGATGCACTTATAGCATATGAAAATTCGTTGGGAAGAGTTAGCACTGGAACAAAGTTTGATGTGTTCAGGATGAGATGCATGAAAAGGTACAATCTTAAAACTGAATATTGGAAATTATTCAGCGAACTAAAAATAATACTGGAGGAACACAAAAATAGTCCTGCAACATTTATTAAAAAGGACAAGTTAATTATTTGCAATCCAAAATACAGAACGAGAATTTTAAATATAGATAAAGTTAAGGAATATTTAAGGCTCTCGAAAAATTTTTTGGAAGATCTTGGAAAAATTATAAAATGATATTCGAAAATGAAGACAATGCAACAGAAGAATTAAAGAGAGTTGACCATTTAATTTATGTAACATTAAAATATACAAGAACTGTTGATGTGATGAGAAACATAATAAAAAGATTGATAAACACTATGGATTATCAAATTGAGGACTTATTAAAATACGAAAAAAATCTTGGAAAAGTTAAAGAAATACCTGCAATAACATTGGTTAGGTGCAAGATGCTTGAAAAACTTTATCCAAAGGATGACGTGATAAAAGACTTAATTGACTTTTACGTTAAACTAAGGAGAATACTTGCTTCTGAATATAAAGCAAGGGAAGAATACAGGAAAAATGTAACTTTAATAACAGAGAAAGAAAATGTCGATGTTGAAAAACTAAAATTGTATGCCGAGAAAACGAAAACATTTATAAATTATCTTAAATCTTTGATGAAATAGGAATGGCGAGATTTATAGGAATTTTAAGTGCAAAAGGTGGCGTCGGCAAAACCACTACTTCTATAAATCTAGGAATTGCATTGACGAAATATGGAAAAAGAGTTGTTATTGTTGATGGAAATTTAACAACACCGAACGTAGGTGTTTCCTTGGGTGTTGCGAGTGTACCTGTGCATTTACACCATGTTCTTGCAGGTAAGAAAAAGATTAAGGATGCAGTTTATCAACATGAATCAGGAGCATTGGTTGTTCCTGCAAGCATATCAGTACATGACATAGGGGAAATAAATCCTTCAAGATTGAAAAGGTGCCTTACTCCACTTAAAAGGATGGCTGATATTGTTATTATAGATGGAGCTGCTGGATTGGGTGCGGAAGCTACTGCTGCAATAAAAGCTTCCGATGAAATTATAGTTGTTACAAATCCTGATATTTTGGCTGTAGCAGATGCTTTAAAAGCTATAAAATTCGCTGAAAAATTTGGAAAAGAAACGATTGGGGTTATTGTTACAAGAACTAAAGGGGATAAAGTCGAGCTTAAACCAAAGGAAATTGAAAGGCTCCTCGAAAAACCTGTTTTAGGAGTAGTTCCAGAGGATAAATGTGTAAAAAAAGCATTGTCGAAGAGAAATCCAGTTATTTCAACACACCCAAACTCTTCTTCAGCAATAGCTTACAAAAAATTGGCGGCAAATATCCTTGGAGAAAATTATAAACCAGAAAGCTTTGTTGAATTTGTTAAAGATTATTTTAAGTTGATATAAATTTCTCCGTATGGTTTATCTTGTCTTAGCTCTATTTTATTTTGGAAATCCAGATGAAGAAGCGGAACAAATGTGTAGATCTTATCCTTTTTATTCTCGCTGTTTGTAAGTTTTGAAAATGTAACAACCTTATTCTTTTTAAACAACTCTTTAATCTTTTCAAAAATGATTTTTATCAAATTTGCAATACTTATTTTCCTTTCTGGGAGTCTTGGCTTTGTAAAGGAGTAAAACCTTTCTCTCCTCTTAACTCTTCTTCTATTTACTTCTAGAGCTTTTTCAAGAGCTCTCATAAGATCTTCAACAGATACTTTTCTTTTCCTTTCCTGAGGTGTTCTAATTGCTAATGGCGGAATCTCAATGTTTCTGAAATTTATTTCCTCTTTAGATAACTCTTGAATATCTTCTTTAGGAGGAAAAAGCAAGTTATCAAAATTTTGAATATCTTCTTCAACAAGTTTATAAGATTTAATTCTTAACAAAATTGCTGCAGCAAGTAAAACCTTCCCAGATATAAAAAAATCTGCTTTTTTTAACTCTTCGACCGTTTCTATATATCTTTTTGTAAGAAGAGAAATATCAATATCCCATGGATCCATTTCCTCAGTTTTGATGAGGTTATAAATTATGCTCTGCCATGTAATCTCATTTTCTTCAAGAAGCATATTTAGGAGCTTTTGATGCATACCATAAATTAACAAAATCGAATTTTTTAATTTTTCCTTTATACCTAATAAATTTGACAAAATGTCAAAATTTATGAAAAATTTTATATATAATATTATAAAATTCTATCTTGGTGTTTTAAATGATAGAGAAATATTTGATTAAAAAAGAACCCTTTTACCTCGACATCAAGGGCGAAACAGAAATTTTTGAGAAAGCGTTTTATAACAAACTACCAGTTCTTCTTAAAGGACCTACAGGTTGTGGAAAAACAAGATTTGTGGAGTACATGGCATACAAGTTAAAAATTCCATTAATCACAGTTTCATGTCATGACGATTTAACAGCAACAGATCTTTTAGGGAGATACCTATTAATTGACGGAAAAACAGAATGGAAAGATGGTCCACTAACCTTGGCTGTAAGATATGGAGGAATATGCTACTTGGACGAGATTGTTGAAGCTAGGAAAGACACAACAGTTGTAATCCATTCTGTTACAGACCATAGAAGGATACTATCCATAGAGAAAACAGACGAAGTGATAGAGGCACATGAAAATTTTATGTTGGTAATTTCTTACAACCCAGGGTATCAAAGCGTAATAAAAAATTTGAAACAAAGCACAAAGCAAAGGTTTGTTGCAATAGAATTTGATTACCCAAAAGAAAATTTAGAAACACAAATCGTTAAGGCTGAGAGTGGATTGGAAGATGAAAAAATAGTTAAAGAATTGGTTAAGCTTGGGAATGAAATAAGAAACATGAAAAAGGAAGGCTTGGAGGAAGGAGCAAGTACGAGGCTATTGGTATATGCAGCAAAATTAATTAAGTCAGGGATAGATCCTGTTGATGCATGTAAAACAGCCATACTTAATCCAATCACGGATGAAACAGATCACAAGATGGCAATAGAACAGTTGATTACAGATTTCTTTATAAAAAATGAAGTTAAATGAGAAAATAGAGAAAATTTTTGAGGCTGCTGAAAAGGTTATAAATGCGATAAGTAAAATTAAAAAGAAAGGAGAAGGGATAATAGAAGAAAGAAAAAGAGAACATGAGGAAATTACGTCTTTGAAAAGAGAAATTATTTCTAAATTTTCAGTTAATGATTTAACAGCAATCGTGATAGCCAACAGAATATACCATTTTCCGAATTATAGGAGAAGTGCAAAAAAAGTTTTTGATCCTTGGACTGGCTATTTTGAGGATAAAATAGGCCTTAATTTCTACAATGATGTGGAACAAAGAAAATTTGCTAAAAATATAGTTTTCCACCTATTGGAACAAAACTTGGAATTTGGTATAGTATGTTGCAAAACTAACAAGTACGTTTTTGCTGAATTAATCTCAAATTATCCAGTTTATTCAAAAAAATTGAGAGGTATCAATTTATACAAATGGATGCTTGAAGGCTTGAAAATTGCAAAAGAAAATAAGCATGCAGGAATAAAATATTTTTCTCTAGAGTCTAAGATAAGCGAGAAGAACTTGGAAAAATATTCAGATACAGTTAAAGTTCCAGATTTTGCTTCAGCAATAAACCTATATTTGAGGGGAAGAATAGGGAGAAATGTTCCATTAAAAATAAATGAAAAAATGCCTCCAGGTTTTGAAGAATTTGAAAATAAAGTCTTTACAGATGGAAAGAATGTATATATGCCAAGAGAACTAAATGATTTTCCAGATAAGCAATTAAATCAAAAATGGTTATGGAGGCTTGTTACGCATGAGGCAGGACATAATGTAGAGGGAACATTTGATATCGATACAAAGAAACTTGAAGAATTAAAGGCGTATGTTAAAGAAAAATTAGAAGAAAACACAAAGAAACCTGAAAATGAAGGAAAAAGAACTTGAAAAATTTTTTAAAATGTTTCCGAATAGTAAACTTATTCATTTTCTTTGGAATATTGCTGAAGACGGAAGAATAGAGTACAGATTGAAAAAGAAGTATAGGGGATTGAAATACAAAATTGAGGAAATAGACGCTAAGTATTTCGAAACAATACAACCGTTTCCAAAAATGTCAAAGTTGGAAAAAGCTGTTGAGCTTATTTTGCATTTGAATTATTTTGGAAAGACAAAAGAGCCCATACCGAAGGACTTAGAGGATGTTGTTCTTGAGATTCATAAAAAATTTGAAAGTTTAAAGAATGATCATTCAACTGTTAACGATAGCATAAAGGCTGCAACGGAAGCGTATTTTATTCTTAAAGAAAAATTAGGTGACAAAATTAAAAAATTTCCGAATCCAATAACCTCTCCTGTCAATCTTAAAATTGTTAAGGCAAGAAAGGATGAAGAATTTGAAATTCTAAAACAGTTCTATGGGGACCTTCCTGACGAAGAACTTGAGAAGTTAATGGAGTTATTGGGCGAAAAAGGTTTCGAAAATCTAAAGGCTGCTGCGGAAGGAAAAGAAAAGAAAGAAAATAGTGGCGGAGAAAAAGGGGTTATGAGTCAGCTTAGAAAATTTAAGTATATAAACAAAAAGCCATTCTTTTATGATGAATGGGACTATACTATTGATGATTACAAAATTAAATGGTGTAAAGTTTATGAAGTAGAGCCATTAATTCGCCAAAAAGATCAAAAAATTATAGATGAAACACTGAAAAAAAATAGAAAATATTTACATCAATTGAAAAAGCAATTCCAAATGATAAAGCTTGAAAAACTGAAAAAAGTGAAAAAAGAACCTGATGGTGAAGAAATAGATATTGATGCTGCTGTAGAAAACTATGTCGATTATCGGGCAGGTCTTTATCCTTCTGATAGGGTTTATATTAAAATACTAAAAAAAGAAAGGGAAATCTCCACATTATTTTTAATAGATTTAAGTGGTTCAACAACAAAAATCTCTATTCCAGGAAAGAGTGTACTCGAGGGGGAGAAGGAAGCTATCCTTTTACTTGCAGAGACAATGGAAGAAATAGGCGACGATTTTGGAATTTTTGGCTACGATTCTACTGGAAAAGATGTTTTTTACTATGTAATAAAAGATTTTGATGAAAGGTATAAAACAAAAGTAAAAGAAAAAATAGCAAATTTGACTTCCGGTGGTTCAACAAGGTCTGCACCAGCTGTAAGACACTCGATAAAAAAATTGAATGAAAGGGGTTTAAAAACAAAGCTTCTTTTCCACATTACAGATGCCGAACTTAATTATGGAGGGTCTACTATTTCACATAAGTATATGATAGAAGATATGAAAAAATGCTACAGCGAAGCAAAAAAGAATAGAATATTCCCTCTACAAATAGTTGTTGGGAAGAAAAACGTAATTAAAAACTCTGTTATAGATGCTTACATAAGTGAATTGAAGAAAATGGATGTTCCGAATATCCTAATAAATAAAATAGAGGAGCTCCCAGAAAAAATTGCTAAGCTATACAGAAAGCTAACATTCCAGTAGCAAAAATATTTAAACATATTCATATTCTTTATTTATATGCATATGTTTAGAACTATTAGAAACATAAAGAGATTGAAAGAGATTGCAGATGTTCTTTTCAAAGAGGGGCTTGGATATTTAATCGAGAGATTGAAGCTGAAAAAATATTTAAGATTTCATAAAAGGGTCCAAGTTGAAAAATTTGGAGAGAGATACGAAGGTTTGCCTGTTAAACTTAGAAGAGCTATGGAAAATCTTGGAGGAGCTTTTGTTAAATTAGGTCAGCTTTTAAGCTTGAGACCGGACTTAATACCAAAAGATTTCTGTGAAGAATTTTCAAAACTCCAGGATGAGGTAAAGCCATTACATTTTAATGTTGTGAAAAAAGTTATCGAAAAGGAGTTTAAAAGACCAATCTTTACTATTTTTGCTGAATTTGAAAAAGAGCCAATTGCCTCAGCATCAGTTGGGCAAGTTCATAAAGCAAAATTGAAAACTGGGGAAACAGTTGTCGTTAAAGTTCAGAGACCAAATATCAGAAAAGTATTTGATGCGGATATTTCTTTGCTTTATTATATAGCAAGATTGGCAGAAAAACATTTTCCAGAATTGAGAAATTATAATTTGGTAGGGATTGTTAAAGAATTTGAAGATTATACAAAGGACGAACTAAACTATTTTGTTGAAGCATCGAATATCGACAGATTTTATAAAAATTTTCAAAACGATCCTGAAGTTGTAATCCCAAAGGTTTATTTTAATTATACAACAGAAAAGATTTTGGTTATGGAGTTTATAGACGGAGTTAAAATAAAGGACTTAAAAGATGAGGATTATAAAAATTTGAAAACAACGAGGAAGAAAGTTCTTGAGAAAATAAACAAGGCATTCCTAAAACAAATTTTGGAATTTGGGTTTTTCCATGCAGATCCACACCCAGGAAATATTTTGGTTTTAAAAAATGGAAAAATTGCATTTTTGGATTTTGGTATAGTTGGGAGGATAACTGCTGATCTAAAAGAAAAAATAGAGGATGCATTGATTGGGCTTGTTAAACCAGATTCAAGGCTTTTAGCTGAAGCACTGATAGATGTTGGTGCTGTTGAAGACGTTATCGACATAGAAAAACTGAGAACTGAGTTAGCATTACATTTTGAAAAATATTATGGGATTTCCATAGAGGAAGCAAATGTTGGGATGGTATTTTATGATATGTTTTCTTTTGCAAGGAAATTCAACATTAAGTTTCCAACCGATTTTGTTCTTTTAGCAAAAGCATTAGCAACAATGTCTGGACTAAATGAAGAATATTACCCAGAATATAATTTTGTAGAGATATGCAAGCCCGAGATTGAAAAATTGTTAAAGAAAAGAACATCACCAACATATCTATACAATTATGTTAGAGAGAATATTCATGAAATTAAAAGGTTTCTTAAGGCTATACCAAAGGATGCAAAGGGAATTATAAATTTGGTAAAGAAGGGGATCAATGTCAATGTTGATGTTGAAAATAGGGACGTAAGAGAATTTACCAAAGAAATTGATAGATCAAGTTTTAGGCTAACTTATGGTTTGTTGATATCTTCATTAATTATTGCCGCATTTCTTACTTTAGTTGCCAAACAGCCACCAATTTTTTTAGGCATGCCTCTTTTGGGTATTATTTGCATTGTTATAGCCTTAATACTAGCATTCGCCCTTCTCATTTCGATTGTAAAAGGATTAAAAGGAGGTGAAAACATATGATGAAGGAATTTATAAAAAAAGGGTTTTTGATTGGCATTGGAATGGGAGAACTGGCAAAAGAGAAAGTAGAAAAAACAATAAATGAGCTAGTAAGGAAGGGAAAGATTTCAAAGGGAGAAGGAAAAAAACTAGCAAAGAAAATGTTGGCTGAACAAAAAAGATTCAACCAGGAACTTAAAAGGGAAATTAAAAAATCTATAGAAAAGATATGGGGTGTAGCAAAACAAGAAATTAAGAGAATAAATGAAAGGGTTAAGAAATTCGAAGCACAGCAGAAGAAAAAAATAAAACCAAAGAAGAAGATTAAGAAAAAAAAGAAATCATCTACCTAAATAAAGCCTTTCAGCCAAATACCTAGGTAGGCCTGAAGTTATTACCTTTTTTGCAGTAGAATCTATGTTGTATTTTACTTTTCTTAATTCGACCCTCAATGTTTCAAAATCGATTATGCAATAGCATGCTCTTGGATCAGAATCTCTTGGTTGGCCAACACTCCCACAATTTATAAAAAGTTTCCTTCCGTACCTTTTAACAAATGGGATATGTGTATGGCCAACAACAATTATGTCAGATTTTGTCTTTTCTAAAAAATTTTTGAGATCGTAGTCACTTGTTTGGGGGAAGACATATTCATACAATGGATCCGAAGGTGAGCCATGAACTACAAAAAGATCAAATTCTCCTATTTTTTCTTTATAGGTTTTTGGCAGTTTTAATAGAAATTCTTTGTACTCTTTCTTCAAAACCTTATTTGTCCATTCCAAGGATGCCTTTGCATAATCGTTAAATTTGTTTAAATCTTTCAATGAAGAACCTGCAAAATCGTGATTCCCCATAACAGTTTTAATCCCTAAAGATTTTATTGTGAAACAGCATTCATTTGGGTTTGCATTATACCCTATAATGTCACCACAACATATAATTTTCTCTATTCTTTGGGATTTAATGTCTTCCATAACAGCACTTAATGCTTCGATGTTTGAATGGATATCTGAAATAAATGCTACCTTCATTTTTTAATCATTTTTTCAGCCCGTTTAATCATCTCTTTTTTCAGAGCTATAAAAACACCGCCCTCCTTTCCTTTAACAAATGTAATCTCTCCGGGTTTGATTATTTTTGATATTTCTCCTTCTATGTCTATGTGTGTGACAGAAGCTCTGCTTTTCCCCTTTTCATGAATGTAAACTTTTATATTTTTTAGCAAATGTTTTCCTTCACTGGGACCACTCATAAAATTTCAATAGAAACAAAAAATATAAATTTATCTCCTTATGGCTATTGTACTTGGGCTCCTCCTTCCAACAATCGGGCCATCTAAAACAAGAAAACCAACAGAAGAGAGGTTTTTTCTAACAATTTTGGCACAAGAATATGTTGTCAAGATTGCTCCATTTTTCATCCTCTTCCAAACATTACTAAGAAATTCTGTAGTCCAAAGTTCTGGATTTTTCTTGGGAGAAAATGGGTCGAGGAAAACAGCATCGTATTTTTCATTTAATGTTTTAATCGTTTCCCTGGCATCACCCAAAACTATTTTTATTTCTAAATCTCCCTCCTTATAATATAGCTTATTTGCCGCATCCCTTATTATTTTATACTCCTTTTCGATAAATTTTGGGACCGTAATTTTTTGAATTGCTTTCAATATTTCTTCGTCCTTTTCTAAGCCAACAATTTTTAAACTCTTCGAAAGCTTTATTGCAGCTGCTGAATTGTACCCCAAACCAAAACATATGTCAAGGATTTTCATTTTGCCTTTTATTTTACAAGGTATGGCGAATTTTTTAAAAGCCTCTTCAAATGCTCCGCTTATAGAATGGTATGTTTCTGAATATTTTTCTGAATAAATAGTTAAACTTCCATCCCTAGTTTTAACCCACTCAAACGTCATGCTTTTTAGGTTTAAGGAAAAACTATTTAAAATATTTGCTTTTAGAAGAAACTATGAAACTTTTATGCTTTGTCGATACACATAGCAATACAAAGGCAATAAATCACTTGTTAAAAATTTCAAAAAAAGTTGATATTCTCGTATGTGCAGGTGACATAACAAATTGGGGGGAGGGTTTAAAATCAATATTGAAAAAGTTCGAGAAGTTAAAGAAGATTATGCTTATAATTCCCGGAAATCATGAGTCTGAAGAAGAAATGCATGAGGCGTGTAAAAATCTAAAGTATGTTATAAATCTACATAAAGGTGCATATTTCGAAGGAGAATTCGCTTTTTTTGGATTTGGGGGTGGGGGATTTGCAATGGAGGATAAAAATTTTGAAAAAATATCAAAAAAATTTTTTAAAGATGCAAAAGGGAAGAAAATAATCCTGATTACTCATGCACCACCATTTGGAACAAAGTTGGATAATCTTCCCGGGTTGGGTCATAGAGGGTGTATGTCTATAAGAAAATTTATAGAAGATGCCCAACCTTTAGTTCATATATGCGGCCATCTTCATGAAACAGCAGGCAGTGTGGATAAGATAGGCAAAACAATTATTGTTAATCCGGGTCCACATGGAAGGATAATCGAACTTTAATCGAATTTTAATTTTCTCTTCTTTGAATCTTTTTCAGCTAACAATACAACTCTCGAATTTTCTTTTTCGTCAATAATTTTTAAACCCGTATGGCTGCATATTTCTTTTGCAAAATTTTTAATTTCTTCGTGCGATGGCATATCACTATATTGTAATCTATATCTTGCATAACCAACAGCCATAAATGCTTTCAGCTCAACAAACATCGGATTTGCCTTTTTAATTAATTTTGAATATTCTTTTGCATTGCACAAGTTTAGATTTCTAACTAAAGTTAACCTTAAAACTGTTCTTGTTTCTAAAGATGGTAATAATTCCAATGTTTGATTCAATCTTTCCCAAGAATTTTTCATAGTTGGTCTATCTATCTTATTGTATATTTCCTTATTCGGTGCATCCAATGAAACGTATAATTGAACAGGCAACTCATCCAAACTTTCTATTCTTTTTGGAAACAACCCATTCGTAACCAAAAATGTGCAATTCCCTCTTCTATGCAATTCTTTAATTAACGAGGAAAGTTTTGTATAAATGGTTGGTTCCCCACTTAAAGAAATTGCCCAGTATTTTGGATTTTGAGCTTCTTTAATCTTTTTTTTATTAACCCTTTCATTCCCAAAAAATCCACTTAAGAGTTCCCTTTGTTTTCTTATACAACCTTCTATAATGGTTTCTGGCTCGTCCTCCTCAACCAATTTTTTTCCGATAAGCAAAGATATGTCTCTCCAGCAAAACAGACATCTATTAATGCACAAAAGCGAAGGAGTCATTTGACAGCATAAATGGCTTTTAATATTGTAGAACTTTTGCTTATAACAAAAATCTTCATCCAATAGGCTTTTCTTTGTCCATGTACAGATTTTAACAGCAGAATGATTTCCAACTATTCTGTAGCCCTGCTTCTCCAAATCTTTTTTTTGCAATTCATTTATTATCATTCCTTAATTCGGCAATCTTTTCAACAACTACGACAACATTTAATGGCGTATTTCGTTCCCCTTTTATATGAGAAAGGAAAGGCGAATCTGTTTCGGTTAAAATGGAATTAAGTGCTATTCTTTTAACCAATTCCTGAAAATGCAAAGAATGATTTATTATAGGTGGGATGGAAAACAACCAGCCTTCCTCTTCTATTTTTTTAGCTAATTTAAGTTTCCCCATAAAGCAGTGCATTACTACTTTTTTTAAATTAGAACTTTTTATCATTTCATAAACCTCATTTTCAGCCTTTCTCGAATGCACAATAATTGGAACATTCAATTTCTCAGCAATTTCGATAAATTTTTGAAATCTATCTTTCTGTTCTTTTATTTTGTTAGATTCTTTAAAATCAAGCCCTACTTCGGATATGGCAAATGGTTTATACTTTAATATAAATTCGATTTCTCTTTCAAATTCCTCTTCTGTTAATTCAGTTACATATGTTGGATATATTCCAAGTGCTGGTTTGATGATATCGTATTTTTTAGCTAACTCTATTGTTTTTCTATTGCTTTCTATATTGACGCCACAATTAACTATGGCTATAACCCCAATTTTTTTGGCTTTTTCGATTACTTCTTCTAAATCTTTTTCAAATTCTGGAAAATCTAAATGTGCATGAACATCTACAAACATAAAAATTTTATATTTAAAGAAAATTTAAAAATCTTTGGTATTACTTTATACTTTATTTTTGAATTAAAATGGTAAAAATAATTGTTTATAAAATTAAAAATCAAGAAAATTGTGGTGCTATAGCAAGAGTGATGAAGAATTTTGATTTTAGCGAGTTAATTTTTGTGTCACCCAGATGCAACTATAAAGGAAGAAAAGCAAAAAAGGTTGCTTCACATGCATATGAAATCTTAAAAAATGCACATGTTTATAAAAATCTGAAAAGTGTTCTAAATAAATTTGATTGTGTTATAGGAACAACAGCAATTCTCGGAACCGATTATAATATAGTTAGAACACCAATTAGGGTTGAGGAGTTGGCAAAAAAAATTAGGGGAAAAACAGCAATACTTTTTGGACCTGAAGATACAGGCTTGAAAAATAAAGAATTGCTTATGTGCGATTTTATAGTAACAATCCCAACCTCTGAAAAATATCCTACAATGAATATTTCGCATGCTTGTGCCGTAATTCTTTATGAAGTTTACAAAAAGGGAAAAAGAAAAATAGAAGAAAAATTCCCTTTGGCTAATAAAAAAGAAAAGAATGCTTTACTTAGATTTATTGATGGAGTATTGAAAAAGATGGAATTTAAAGACAAAAGCAAAGTTGAAACGCAAAGAGCGTTATGGAGGAGAATAATTGGAAAATCAATGCTGACAAAAAGGGAAATAGCATCACTTTTTGGATTTTTTAAAAAGTTAAAATGAAGCTGTTATTTTGGCTGTCCGGTGAAAATATTGATCTTGGTAAGGAGGAAATAATTGCATTAACAAATAAAAAATGCAAAAATGATGG
>JAFCFS010000018.1 GCA_017608525.1 Candidatus Woesearchaeota archaeon
CAACCCAATTTACAAAAACTTGTTTCCTCACATTTCTGGAATGTTGCAATTCTGTAATTCTCATCGCAATTTTCGTCTAATGTATAAATACAATACTCTCCATCCTTTGTTCTTTCGCAGCATGCAAGGGTAGATTCTGCATTTATACTTGAAGAGACAGAAAAAAAAGCAAATATTAAAATGAAGATCATAAAAAATGCTTTTAAGATTTTGTTCTTAATAAAAAATCCCAAAACCTTCATAAAAAATATTAAAACTATTGAAGTTTTTAATTTTTCTATTCGCTGTCTATCCTAGGTGCAAGTATAAACCCCAATTTTAACTTCTTTCCGATTTCATAGCTAACTTTAATAGGATAATCTTTGCTGTATTCCAAGATTATTTTCTCGCTTAGCTTGCTTCCTTTCATCATCTTTTTTAAGTATTCCAAAGAATATTTCGCTTTTATCTTTTCTTTAGTCTCTATTTTTGTTGAACCACCATTTTTAATTACGACCTCGGCATCTTGTAAATTATTCCCGGAACTTATTGTCAATTTATCTTTTTCAGCTATGAATGAAACAGCTTCCGAAATTACCTCCATGTCATCAATTGCATCATTTATTATCTTTGATTCTGTTTCTATTTTTGTTACAAAATTTAAGTTTGGAACTTTTTGCTCACTTTCTTCGACATCAACCAAGCTTAAGCCAAAATTTTTTGTTGTTCTTCCCAGAACTTTAATTCTAAGTTTACTTTTCTCCTCGTCCAAGAATACTTCAAGTTTATCCGTAGGTTTTATTCTCCTTAAAATTTGTTTGAATTGGTCGAGATTTAAACCGATCCTTTTTTCTCCATCACTTGAAAATTCACTGAAAGCTTGAGGAAATAGTTTAAATTCTACCATAGCAACATTTGCAGGGTCTAAAGCAACTATTTCTATTCCGTTTTTATCTATTTTTAAATTGGCCTCACTTACCAATTCTGAAATTATAGAAATGCTCTCGGTTAATATTTTCGGTTCTTCTAAAACAAACTTCATTTTATTGTGATGATTAAAAACAACTATTTAAACTTTTTCAAAAATTTCCCAAAATTTCGAAAAGATAGTAAGTTTTATAAATGAAGCATGTTTCTCAATTTAAAACCCGCTAAACTACTTAAATGTAGGAGGGTAAAATATGGATAAAGAATCAATTCTGGAGTTAATTAAGGAAATAAGAGAAAAAGAAAAAAAGAGAAATTTTGTTCAAACATTTGATTTAATTATTAACTTAAGAAACATAGACATAAAAAATCCTGAAGAAAAAATTGATATGTTTATCCAGCTTCCGCACGGCAAAGGGAAAAAGAATAAAATATGTGCTTTAGTCGATATCGACCTTTTGAGTGAAGCAAAGGATACATGTGACAAAGTAATACAAAAAAATGAATTTCCAAGATTTAAAGGGAAAAGGGAATTGAAGAAGCTAGCAAAGGAGTACGATTTTTTCATTGGCGAAGCAACGATAATGCCTCAGATTGCAGCAACTTTTGGTAAGGTTTTTGGTCCACTTGGAAAAATGCCGAATCCAAAAGCTGGATGTGTTGTTCCCCCAAAAGCTCCGCTAAAGCAAATATGTGAAAGATTGAGAAATACTGTAAGATTGATTACGAAGAATGAAGCAACAATAAAAGTTCCTGTTGGTAATGAAGCAATGAAAGATGAAGAAATAGCCGAAAATATTATTACTGTATATAACTCTATAGTTGGAAAATTGCCCCAAGAAAAGGCAAATATTAAAAACATGCTATTAAAATTAACAATGGGCAAACCTTATCAAATCAAAAATGGAAAAACCTAAAGCGCATGTTTCGGAAAAAAAGAAAAGAATCGTGGAGGAGTTAAAAAAGCTTATTCAGCAGTATAAACTTTTTGGAATTGTTGATTTAACAAACATGCCTAGTCCACAATTGCAAAAAATAAAATCTTTGTTAAAAGGAACGGCCATTATTAAGGTTGCAAAAAAAAGACTAATAAAACTGGCATTAGATCAACTCAAGGAAGTAAAGAAAGGGATAGAAAAAATGGAGGAATATGTCTCTGGAATTTCAGCATTAATATTTACAAATGAGAATCCATTCAAACTTTATAGGGTAATAGAAAAAAATAAAACAATGACAAGTGCAAAACCTGGCCAAATTGCACCTTCAGACATATATATTCAAGCAGGACCAACACCATTTACACCAGGCCCGATAATTGGTGAGCTTGGGCAATTTGGAATTAAAACTGGTGTTGAGGAAGGAAAGGTTGTAATAAAGGAGGATAAGCTTCTTGTAAAGGAAGGTGAGGTAATTGATGCAAAAATGGCTGAATTGCTTTCAAAGCTCGGAATTGAGCCAATGGAGATAGGACTAAATCTCAAAGTTGTTTATGATAATGGAACAATTTACAAAAAAGATATATTAGCGATAAGTGAAGAAGAATATTATGAAAATTTCAAGAAGGTTGCAAAACAGGCAATAAATCTTGCATTGAACATAAAATACTTCACATCCTATACAACAAAAATGTTTATTGTTGATGCAGCAAGAAAAGCCTTTTTGTTAGCTGAATCTAGGTCGATAATTACAAAGGAAACAATAAAGAACATTCTTGCTAAGGCAAAAATTAATGCTGAGCATTTAAAAAATAAATTGGGCTTAGAAGGAGGTTAAAATGCAATGCGTATATGCCGCGCTGTTGCTTCATGCAGCAGGACAAAAAATTGATGAGGAATCGATAAAGAAGGTTTTAACAGCTGCTGGAGCAAAGATTGATGAGGCAAGAATTAAAGCACTTGTTTCCTCATTGGAAGGAGTAAACATAGATGAAGCAATAAAAGAAGCTACAACATTCACACAAGCGCCTCAAGCAGCAGCACCACAACCAGAAAAGAAAGAGGAGGAGAAGAAAGAAGAAAAGAAGAAGGAAGAGGAGAAAAAATCTGAAGAGGAAGCAGCAGCTGGATTGGGTGCATTGTTCGGTTGATCTTGGCGCGAAAAAAGGAAAGGAATAAAAGATGCGTGACAAAAAGAAGGAGCTAAATGAAAAAATCGGTAAACTTAAGAAGGAGCTTTCTGGTTTAAAGAGAGAGCTAACCGAATTTTCAATAAAAAAAGAATTATGGTTTAATAAAAAAGAGGAACTGAAAAAAGATATTGCAGTTCTGATAAAAAAAATAAAGGATGTTAGAGCGAAGAGGGATGAAATATTTAAAAAGGCAAAAGCATGTAAGGAAAAAAGAGACACTTTCAATAACGAAGTTAAAAATTTGATAGTTAAGATAAAAAAGATAAGGGAGGAGAAAAAAGAAAAAATTTCAATTTATGGTGTAAGCGATCCTGAAGAACTGAGAAAAAAAATAGAAAAGCTCGAGGAGAGAATAGAAACAGAAGCTCTTTCTTTCGACACTGAAAAAAGGTTAATGAGTAGGATAAAATTTCTAAAAAAGAAATATGAAGATTGCAGGGACTTAGTAAAACTTAATAACGAGGAAAAAAGGCTTTCTCTAAGAATAGAAAATGCGAAGAAAAAGGCTGAAGAATTCCACAATAATTTGATTAAATACGTTGAGGAAGGAAAAAAACTTAAAGAAGAATTTGAAAAATTGTCCAAAAACATAGAGGAGGTTAAAAAAGAACAGGAGAAGGCATTTGACAATTTCATTAATTACAAGCAAAAATTTTCAACGATTAGTAAGACACTGAAAGAAAAATTGCTTGAATTGAGTAAATTGCAGAAAGAACTTGAAGATATGATAAAAAAGGAAAAAGAGAAGAAGAGAAAAGAAAAGGAAGAGACCCTAAAAAAGAAAATTCAAGAGGTGAAGAATAAACTTAAAGAAAAGAAAAAGTTAACGACGGAGGATTTATTATTGTTACAAAAGGAGCTATAGCTTAACAAACGGGTTCCCGAATTTTTTTATGTTTTCAAGTATTCTTTTATTTGCTTTTGTTATTTTTCCTTCCTTAACTAACTTTTCTCTTTCATCTAAGATTTTTAGGTCGTAATTTACAGGGCATTCCTCTTTGCAAAAACCACATAAAGTACAAAGATAAAAACTTGCATCAATGATCTTATTCATTTTCAATATCGCCTTTCCTCTGGGTGAAAACATTTCTTTGAGCAATACTTTATATATAGGACATTTTCCTTTGCATAGCCCACAATTAATACATTTCATATTATCTTACCTCTATTCATAATATTTTCAGGATCGTGTTTTGCAATGGATTTTCTTGCAAACTCTCTAAAGCCATCACCGATATATTTTTTCATCAAAATTCCTATTCCAAATTCTGAACCAATTCTACCATTTAATTTTCTTACAATATTCAATACGCTATCGATTCTTTCCTTCTTTTTAAATTGAGGATGTATTATTAAACTTTTCATATGGCCGTAACATGGGATGCCTTTTGCATTTAGCCATTTTATGAATTTCCATGTATTTTCTTGAGGCATCTTAGGATCAAGACAATAAATATATCCTTTGGAAATTAGCTGCCTATAAATATTATTGCATGTTTCGAGAATATCTTCTACCTCTTTCCAATTTTTTATATTCCCTTTATCATTTTTGAATTCAACAAAAATATGGTATGCATCATCCAACCCAATTAGTGTTGAACAAAAATGGTCTAAAAATTCTATCCTTCTAACATCTTCATCTTTCGTAAGTTCTTTTACCTTTTTTGACATAGCATCTACTGTATTAAAGCTGTAGATTGTCATGCTTCTTTCATTAGATTTCTTTTCCAGTTTCAATTTTAACTCCACTATTATACAGTTTGCTCCCTCCATGCAATATTCCTCTATTTTTTCTTTTACCCTTACGATACTTCCATTTCCGTCAACAACCCTTAATTCTTTTACCCAATCGCTTGCCTTTCCCAAGTCGCATTCGTAATTTACGGAAACTAGACCTCCTATTGTTGCAGTTTTTGGGTTATGAGGTGTTATTGGGAAACTATAGTTTGTAAGTTCCCTATTGATATTTTCTATTGTAACCCCTGGCTGAACAACCATTTCATCATTTTTAATTTCAAGAATTTTGTTCATAAGGCACATGTCCACTACAATGGAATTCAAAGGTGTTGCTCCACCATAAATTCCTGTACCATATCCTCTTGGAGTTAAGCCTATACCGTTTCTCCTAGCATACGAAACAAGCTTATGTATTTCATCGGCATTAATAGGATAAACAATGCATATGGGATTGCCCTCTATTTGCGATGCATCTGAAGAATAAACCTTTTTAGCCTTTTCTTCTTCAGTGTACCTTTCACCGAATATTTTTTTTAGACCTTTCATTCTAAAATCTCGCTTAATTCAATTATTTCTTTGTCTTTTGAAGCCTCACTTAAATGGAGATAGCATAAAGGACAACAGGTTACAATCTTTTTTGTTTTTATGCCCTTTAGGAGTTCCTTTGCTATGCTTTTTGCCAATTTAGGAGAATTATATTTTAAATTACCTCCAGCACCGCAACAATCACTAACCTTCTCAACAACAAATCCAAGATTTTTTAAAAAATTTTCAGCTTTTACTCCAATTTTTCTCATCCCGCATGATTCGAAATATGCTATTTTTTCTCCATCATGCTTTTTGAAAATTTTATGCCTATCAATTAACAACTCCACTATATGAATTGCTTTAATTCCATACTCTTTCTCAAACATCCGAACACAATTCGGACAATTTGTTAATATAGTTTTTACATTCAACATTTCAAATTTTTCTGAGTTCTCTTTTGAAAAATTAGCAAAGTCTTCCTTAAAACCAGCATTGAGAAGTGGTTCGCCGCAACAGAAAAAAATCTTTTTGCTATCAAGCGTTACAAAATCCACACCTATTTTTTTAAGTATTTTTTTATAATTTGATTTTATATGCTTTAAAAAGAAATTTGTTATGCATCCAGGATAATAGAGCAAATTTTTTTTGAGCATAAAAATTTAATGGAAGCTATTTTAATAAAATTTTCCACTATTTTTTTTATTTAATTTTTGTCAACATGTAAAATTCCAAAACCCTAAGAATTCGCCATCAAATTTGCAATTTTTAAAAGAGCAAAATGAATTCGAGCCAAAAAACTTACCAATTTTTACATCGCAATTTTCACAATACCAAAAACAAAAATTCCCTTCCAATCTTTCTATTTCTAAAGATAGCCTTTCCTTTGCTTTTCCTTCCAATGAAAAACCAAAGAAATCAGCATCTATATTTTTTAGTTTTATTTTCTTTTCTCCAGAATTAAACATGTGTTGGACAACTGCCGTTAAGAAAACTCCATTGAATGCTCTATGTTTGTTTTCATACGAATTTATCTTTTCATATAAAGTTTCCACCTCTTCCTGCTTTGGACGGTAGTTACTTAAATATTTCAGCATTTCCTCTCTCCATCTTGTTAAATTCATTATGTAAAAATTGCCTGGTTTAAATTTTCTGAGCAAATATTTATACACAGAAAATACATCTAAAATTTTTACTTCGCTATTAATTACCTTTATGCAGTTTTCGTTATCTGCTTTCTCAACTTTCTTTTTGAAAATTTTCTCTAAACTCATTTTACATTTAAAACTATTGTACGGCTTTTAAATTGGGTATGAATATCAATATGGTATGTTCCTCTTTTTATTGGCGAAACAAAATAAATCTCAAATTTCTTTTCTCTGTTTGGCTCCAATAAAACAACATCTCCTCTTAAAAATTTTCTTTCTATTCCGAGATTATTCCCCACAATATAAAAATTCGTTTGTAAGTATGAATCAATGTTATTTTTCAGGACAATTTCTATTTTTGAAATAGTGCCAGGTTTACAATCAATAAATTTTGGATTAGTATAAATATCGACTATGTTTTTTTGCATTAAATAATCCTCCGAATTCAACAAATCAATTTTTTTACCAAACCAGATATTTTTTAATTCACATTCTTTACAGGAATAAAAAATTGGGTAGTGTAATTCTGCTGAAGATGCCAATTTGATTTTGTAAGGATCACTCCATCCCCATTCATAATAAGTTAAATCTATTGGAATCCATTTTTTCTCATTTGGAATATATATTTCGGTCCAAGCATGAAGACCAAAACCATTTATTGAAGGAGCATAACCAAGAACCAATTTTGTAGGAATCCCCAAAGATCTAGCAAATGCTGCAAACAAATGCGAAAATTCGTCGCAAAGTCCAATCCTGTGCTCGAGAACCCAACTTGCAGGTTTTATAGATTCTGTATCTCCATTTACCACATATTTTATGTTTCTATTAATCCATTTTACAAGCTTGTGTACAACTTTTAAAATATTTTTTTCCTCACCAACAATTTCTAATGCTTTCTTTTTTATTTTCTCATTTATATCCACATAATAGCTTGGTTTAAGGTAGGCCCTTAAATGTTCAGCAGTTATATCGTCTATTGGTAACTTGCCAGGATTTTCAATCATGTAAAGCTTTCCTTCCTTTTCGATTAATGCTTCTAAGGTACATTCCAGATTTTTATTTTCTACATCTGACCATCCACATTTTAAAATTCTTTTTTGTAGCTCTGCCTTCCCACCATAATTAGCTTTTCCGTTAGCCGTTATCAATTTTTGGCTTAAATCGTTAACAGGGCAATGAATAAACAGACTAAAATCCCTTCCATTTTCTACCTTACATTTCAAATCGATTTTATATTTTATGGTTGTTTTTCCTAGAACTATGTCTTTTGTTTCAGAGACTCTTTTTTGGGCTGTATCCTGGCCTGTTTTCAATGGACTCCCGAACAAACCCAAACTCAATAATGCAACAATTATTTTTTTCATTCTTGTTTAACCTTTACCATTCCATATAAAAAATTTATGGTTTTACGCCTTCTCTAGAAATCCTTCAACCTTTAAATCGTCAACTATATAATATGTTTGTGCTTTCTTAATTTCAAATTTTTCTTCCAACCAGTCTATGTAATTCTCAAGCTCTTTTACATTTTTGAATACAATCTCTACCATAAAATCGTACCCGTTATTGACTTTATGGATAGAGTTAACATTTTTGCATCTAATTAACTGCATTTTTAGGGCTTCTTTATCTTTTTTATGAACTTTTAACAAAACTCTGGCTTTCGTATTGTAGCCTAACTTTGAGAAGTCTATAAGAGAGGTGTATTTTTTTAGTATATTATCTTTGTAAAGCTTCAATCTGTCGTATATTGTCGAGACCGGAATTCTTGTTTTTTTGCTCATCTCAGTTAAACTCATTCTTGCATTCCTTCTTAGCATAGATAATATAACGTAATCTTTGGCTGTTATTTTCATTTTTTCACCTCCAAAGTAAAAAATTGAAAATTGGAATTTTATATAAATTTGGTAAAAAAATAATTGAAATTTTTAGTTAAGTTAATTTAACAATTTGGTTAAATAAAATTCAAAAAGTTTAAAAACTCTATATTGTTTCAATGTGCTATGCTCCTAAAAAAATTTAATTTTCCATTTTTTGAAAGAGAGACAACGAAATGCATCATTCTCAATATTCTGAGTCAAAAATATCCACTTACAAAAATGCAAATCTATAATGAATTTAAAAAATACAAATCTGTAACTTTTCATGCTGTTAATAAAGCTGTAAATTCCCTTTACGATTTAAAAGTTATCTCAAAAAGCGGAAAAAAATACTCGCTGAGCTACGAATGGTTGCTTGGCTTAAAGAAATTTGCAGAGGATTCTCTCTCAAAACTGCAAGACGAATCTGGATGTCTTATTCACGGCGTAATCGATATTAAAAAAGAGGGAGACATAGTTACTTTGACTTTTGATAGTATATTTAATATGGATATTTATTGCAAGAGTCTTCACGACCACTATTATTCAAAATTAAAAAATGATGACATTGTTTGTCTTGTTTACACACATCATTGGTGGCACATACTTTATCCTTGGGAGGAATACCCATTTAACGAAAATAACAAGAGATTTTATTGTGTCTGTACAAGTAATACCCTTTTGGACAGAACATCTATTCAATTCAAGAAGAGTTTAGGAATGAATGTTATTTATAGAAAAGATGTTCCGTTTAAAAACACGGCAGTTTATGGAGATGTAGTTATACAGACGATAATAAGCAAAGACCTGGCAGAAAAACTTGATAGGTTTTTTAAGGAAACAAAAACAATAGCTCAACTTACCTCCCAGAAATTTAAATCCGTTCTGAAAAAGAAGGGGAAAGTTATAGTTGTAATAAATAAAAATAGGGAACTTGCAGAGGAAATTAAAAAATACGTTTTATCCTTATTCGATAGAAGATAGGAACTTCTTTGTTTGTTCCAAAAAATATTCTGTTTGGTTTTTTGTTGGCCTATTTTTCATTGCTTCCCTTATTTGGCTGATTAATCCGCTATCTTCGTTGAGCACATCTTTAAAAGTTAATGGAGCTATTCCCTTTAGATATAGCTTGTAACATATTCCGTAACTCAAGGAAAAACTAAGATTGTTGAGAGAATGCGAAAAATTAATGTTTTCTAAATCGTTTTTATTTTCTCCATTAGATAAGTCGGTTAAATGAAAATTGCCAGATTGTATGGAAATTTTATTTAACTCGTAAACTCCAAGATTATAGAAATAGAGTGCATTGTTGAAGAATGAAAAACTTTTAGTTTTTGCATGGCGAATGGCCTCTTCCGTTACACCTTTGTAAAGAATTTTCAAATAATTTTCCACGTCCCCAATGACAACGTCTCCCGTAAGTAAAATATTTGAAACATTTAAGTCTAATTTTTTACATAGGTTTTTAAAAGAACCTGTACCAAGTTTGAGCATGTCGATTATTCCGTTAAAATAAACACAATCGTTTCTGCCAAATACAGCAAGAAGATCTATGTCTGAATAAATCTTTTTTGAACCATAGAGAATTAAGTATTTTATTTTATCGAAATCTTTTTTCAGAAGCTCCTCAACAGCCCGTATAATAAATTTTTTTTCAAAATTTCTTGGAAATCCAATTTTGTAGATAAGATTTAGCTTCCCAATTTTTTCCTCCTCATTTTTAATTTCCTCAAAATAGCTCAAATAATTTTCATCCAGCTCATTTTTTCTTTTTTTCCACAATTCTGAAAGATTAAATTTCTTCAGCATAAATTCCTCAATCCAAATTGCATAACCTTCATACAACCATTCCATCTTTGAACGAAGAGAAATATACTCATCAACCAAATCTTTTCTTCCAGCCAAAATTCTTTCTTCATAATCTCTTAGTTTTTTTCCAAGTAAAGAAAATTCATAAAAGCTTCCATGTCCAAAGTATTCATGAATTAAATAGGGAAGTGAATCAAGAGATTTTCCTCTTTTTATTTTCGCAACCAATTTAAATGTTTCAAACACTCCATCAATATCCTTTGAAAATTTTTTCTTTCTCAGAAAATCCATCCATTCTTTTTCTGGGTATATTTCCAATTTTGTTTTTTTAGGAGAAAAACCGAACTCTTCCTCCATTATTCTTTTGCCATTTAAAATATAATTCTCGAGCATAATTCGGGCATAGATAAACACTTTATAAAATTTTTGGAGAAAAAATCGCTAGCCATCCAATTTTTTGACAATATCAATAATCTCCAACGGCTTTTCTATTTCAAAATCTGCAATTTTTCTTAATGAACCACCTAATTTTTTAATGTAGCCGTATTTTGCAAAAACCGTTTTTATCCCCAATCTTTTGGCGCCAATAATGTCTTTTTTTATACTGTCCCCAACCATTAGAGCTTCATCTTTATTGCATTTCAGTTTTTTAAGTGTAATCTCAAACGGCAATTTTCCTGGCTTTTTTTCTTTTGAATCTTCCACCGTTGTTACAACATCAAAATATTTATCGATTCCCATCTGTGCCAATCTAATCCAACATTTCAGCTTTGGAGCATCGGATATTACTGCAAGCTTTAATTTCTTCTTTTTTAGTGTAGAAAGCGTTCTTTTAACATTCGGGTATGTTTTCAGAACTCCAAACTTCTCTTTCCTATAGGCTACAATTGCATTACTTAAAATTCTGTAGTCTATTTTCCCACAAACTTTTTTTAGAAACTTTTGAAATATTTTTCTGTCCTCAATTCCATATTTGTCATAAATTTTGAATATTATTTTTAATGCTCTTTTCTTTCCTATTTTCAAACCAGAAGCTATCATTGCTTCAACAGCAGCCCTGCAACACCTTTCTTTCATCTCCCAGAAATTGATTAATGTGTTATCTAAATCAAACATAACAGCTTTAATCATGGAAATAAAATACAATTTTAGTTTATAAAAAGTTTACTTGCTCAATTTTGGAAAGAATCCATTAACCCTTTTCATATATTCTCTGTATGCTTTTCCAAATTTTTGAATTAGATACTTTTCTTCAAATATAATAATCCATTTGAAATTCAAATAAACTAAAATAGTTGAAGCTAAAATTACCCAAGATCTTAAGATGAATGCTATACCAGGATAAAAAAGGAAAATTGCTGCTGAATATAAAGGGTGTCTTACATATGTATAAATCCCAACAGTTACAAGTTTTTCTCCTCTCATAGAAATTGGCAAACTGACCATTGTCCATGTTGTTACAATCCCCCAAAATGTCAAGAATATTATCCCAAGAATAATTGGCCATTCACCTTTCATTCTAAAGCCGACATATTTAATATCGATAAATAGAGAAAAAGCAAATATTGCAATTCCGAAAAATAATCCCAATGTAGCAGAAATCCCAAATATATTCATAAACTTTTTCTTCAGCATTGTTCTTTTAACTCCTTCCTGATCTTACAATTTAATTTTAACCTTTTAGCTAATTTTCTGCATAATTCCCTATTTAAATCGTCTCCAACAAAAGTTAGGGTTGTTCTTATTTTATTTTTTTTGCATTCTTTCGCAAACTCTATAATTTTTTTGAAAATGTTATACTTGTTCTTTTTGTGAACATTTGGTCTACACCTCTTTATATATTCTTTGTTATCTAATGCATTTAAAGAAATTCTAACGGACCTTACACCTGATTTTTTTAATTCGTATGCTACATCTCTCCCAGGATGGATAAGTTTCGCTTGGCCATTTGTATTAACCCTTATCTTTTTGTTCCTCTTTTTTAAATACTCGCATATTTTAAGGAGTGTATTTAATCTAAGCAAAGGCTCTCCTATACCACAAAATACCACTTCATTGTATTTTCCTTTATATTTCTTTATACAATTTATTACCTCTTCAGCAGTTGGTTCCTTTTTTAGGATTAAATTTTTTGAAACAACTTTTTGGAGAAGTTCTTTATTGCAAAATATACAGTTATTTGTGCATCTATTAGTTAAGTTAATGTATAAGTTATTTTTATAGGGATAAATAAGATTTTGCTCAATTTGGCTCACTTTATTTTTTAAAATTCGCTTCCATTTAAATATTTTATCATTTATTTTTTCTTAAGTATAAATTTTCCTAAAGATGGACAAAGTATTGCTGACGTTACTGCAAGAATAATAAGCATTGAAAATAAACCTATGCTGATAAATCCCTCTCTCAAACCAACATCTGCTAGAGCAATAATCAAACTTAATCTTGCACCGTGAAAGAAACCTAATGAAAGACTTTCTCTAACATTATACTTTGTTGCTTTTGCAGCAATAAAAACGCTCAAAAATTTAGATAGTATTCCAAAAATCACTATTGCAAAAAGAATCAAAACACTTTCTACGTTCCCAAATATGGCTTGGAGATTTACTTTTGCTCCTGTAAAAATAAAAAATAATGGGATGAAAAATCCATAGCCAAATCCCTCAAGCTTTTTCTCCAATAATGAGGCTTTTGGTGTAAGTTCAGATATGATAAGTCCAGCAACAAATGCACCGATTATGGAGTGGAAGCCGAGTATTTCAGAAACAGCGCTAAACAAAAATATTAGGGCAAACGAGAATCTTACTTCCATTTCAAAGTGAGATTTTTCAGAAACCCATTTCTCGATCCTCTTTCTTACATTTTTCTTGTTTATTATCCATGGTATTAAGAAAAGGGAAAGGACAGCAAGCATAGAATAAAGAAATGATATTTTTAAGTGGTCCATGACGATTCCCAAAGAAAAGGCAAGGAGGAACATACTTATCATATCCACCAAAATAACAGAACTTAAAAGAACTTGGAGAATCTTTTTTTCCTTTTTTAGTTCTTTAGTTAAAGGTAAAACAAGGCCTAAGGATGTTGTGGAAAATACAGTACCAAGAATAAGGGGGTGGACATTAACATATCTAGCTAAGGAAGCGCCTGCAAGAAAAGGCACACTAACAGAGGACATTGTTATTATTATTGCCTCAAATAGTTGTTTTTTTACTCTCCCAAAATCTATCTCCAGACCCGCAAGGAACATTAAGTAAACAAGACCAAAAACAGAGAAAAAATCTATTATCGAATGGCTCGGAATTATGTTAAAAAAAGATTTTCCCAAGAGTATTCCAAAAACAATCTCGGCAACAATAACCGGGAAACCTATTTTTTTTGAGAAAAGTGGAATAACAGTTATCGCCAAAAATATTATGATTAGGCTTAGTATTATTTCTTCCACACAATTAAATATTTCTTTTAATTTATAAAATTTGTTGGAAAAAAATAAAAGCAAAATCTGATATCTTTTTAGTATGGATTATTCGATTAAACTTTTTATAAGATTGGGGATAGCTTTTTTTCTCGGAGTATTTTTTAGAATTTTCTATTTTATATTTGATCCGATAACATTTTATTTGTCATACCTTTCAATCAAGATAATTGGTTTTACTGCAAAAATAGGCGGCAAGGGACTTCTGTATGTTAACAATCACTCATTGAATTTTGCAAATGTTTGTACCGCAGCATCCGCATATTATCTTTTGCTCCTTTTAATTTTGTTGACAAAAGATTTGGGGTTTTTAAGGAGCATAAAAATGTTTGTTTTGGGGAGTGCATTAATTTTACTTTTTAACATTATAAGGATAAATATACTTGTTTACATATTAGTTTACTATGGAGAAAATCTTTTTTACTCGGTGCATATGGCATTTTGGAAAATAGTATCTACAATAGTTGTTTTTTTGGTATGGATCCTTCTTATTAAAATTTTCTCTGTCAAATCAATACCTGTATATAGCGATATACTTTTCCTAACAAAAGAAATGAAAAAAGGCTATTTGAAAAGCCTCAAGAGAAGAAAAAATAAAAAAATTAGGAAGGCAAAAGCGAGAAGAAAATAGAACATTCTTTTGTCTGAAAAAAATCCAAATATCGGAATTGGGCCTATAAAGATTCCGCCACCACCACTCATTTTGAATTTTTCACTTTTTACAGAAATTATGCCACTAAAAAATATTAAAAGTATTCCTATAAATAAGAAAATCAAACCAACAAGAAAGAAAACTTTGCTCATTTCTTCAATTTCCAAATAACATATTTGTAATTGCTAACTATTTTCTTTGCATTATTTGCGATTTCGCTAAGCTCTTCTTCAATATCTTCCTTTTTTAGGTTTGGAAATTTGTCATTTAAATTTTTCAACCTTTTTTCAAATGTTTTTCTATACTTGTCATCTACTCCCTTTATTTCATTCAACGCATTCACTAACAATTCTTTTGCTTCATCCAAATTTGATCCTTCTTTGTATATGACTTCTTCATCGCCAAATTTAAATACCCTTACTTTTTCGCTTAATGAATCTTTAGCCCCATTGATTTGTGATAGAATGTTTTGCCATTTTTGTTTGTTCTTCTCCAAATAATTTATATACTCTAACTTTTCTGTGCTTACTCTTTTCCTGCCTTTATAAATTCCAACTCCGGCAGCAATAACGGCAGCAGCTCCGAGACCGTATTTAATTAATTTTTCGAGGTTCATTTTTCTTTCAAAAAAGGTTACATATTTTAAAACTTTTCGATTAAACACTATCTTAAAGCTTCCATGATTTTATTTGCAAACTCTTCTGATGCCTTTGGACCATTAGCCGTAATAATATTTCCATCTACAACAACACCTTCATCAATATAGATTGCTCCATTTTGCTTCAGATTGCTCTCCTCGCTTTTGAATGATGTTGCCTTTTTTCCTTTTAGTATTCCAGAATTTGCAAGGATTGAAGGAGCTATGCATATTGCCCCAATAATTTTTCCTTCGTTATAGGATCTTCTTACAATTTCAAATAATTTTTCATTGTTGAAATAAACTGCTGCTCCAGGTCCACCAGAAAAAACAATGGCATCGAAATCAAATTTTATATCATCGATTGTGAAATCTGTATTTACTCTTTTACCTTCTACACTAATTGCAATCTTATTTAGTGAAGCAGTTTTAACAACAAATCCTTCCTTTTGAAATATTTCTTTTGGTATGAAATATTCTTCATCCTTAAAGTTATTCGGTGCTATAACCATTAAAATTCTTTTAACTTCTGTTGGCTTTTCTATCTGCTTTTCTGGTTTGACTTGAGTTTTTTTCTCAACCTCACAACCGCAAACAAAAATTGATATGAGGAATAAAACTATTAATAGCTTTTTCATGAATATAAGAAGAAAAATTGCATTAATAAACTATTCGAAAATTTTCTTTGTAATATAGCTATAGAGAAATGCTAAAATAAAAGATAGGGCAATTGAAACATACCAATATTTCCAACTTAGCTTTGCAATCCATATCATGAAATCTCCTGCTTTAGGTCCAATTTTTGTTAGGATCCCAAAAAGAGCAAAAAATAAACCCAAAACTATAAAGACTATTGGAAGAACAAAAAATGAAATAGCTAAAAGAAAAACAAAGGTTGCAAAAAACAACAAAATATATTCAGCTTTTGTTTTCATTTTTAAAGTATTCTCTTACTCCCTTTTCTATTTTCCTTGCAACATCCTCTATTTTCATATCTGTTGTATCTATGACCAAATCGAAATTTTTTTCGTCTGTGAAATCTATTCCGTAAAGCTTCTTGTATAGTTTTCTATCACTTTCAATCCTTTTTCTAATATTTTCCATAACTTCTTTTACACTTGAAAATTTTCCTTCCCCTTTTCTTTTTTTGTCGTTGAATATTCTTTTTGCTGCCTCGTCCAATTTTACTTTTAAAAAGACCTTAAAAGAGTCAGGAATGAAGAAAAAGCCCAATCTCCCTTCAATAATAAAATTGTCTTCTTTTTTTCCAAGCTTTTTTTGATAGGAATCCAATTCTCTATCAATGTTATATTTTCCCTTTTCCCTTTCTTCACAAAACTTTTCAATGTCGAGATTTTTTTCTATGGCTATTTTTCTCATCAATTCACCAATGGAATAGTATTTTAGATTTAGTTTTTTCGCTATGGCTTTTGCAACAACTGTCTTTCCGCTTCCTGGAAGTCCACTTATTGTTATTTTCATATTAATTAAGAAGTTGG
>JAFCFS010000059.1 GCA_017608525.1 Candidatus Woesearchaeota archaeon
CCAGCTTCATTAATGCTGTTATAGATTTTTGCAAAGTTTGGTCTTAATATTGTATTTTCTGGGAGATGAAGAACAGATTTCATTTCATCTGCTGTTTGTCCTTTCGCACCTTCATAAGTCATTGCCAAGGCAGAAAAAATGCTATACGGAGAATAAAAAATATTGCCAGTTTCGAATTTAATTAGTTCTGAATAAAGCTCAAAAGCAAATTGATTATTGGCTTTTACAACTTCTTGAACTCCTTGTTGTGTCCAGCCTGTGTCGACTGCTTTTGGGGGTTGCTTTGGGAAAAGAAACAATACTACAGCGGTTGTTATTACAGCAACTATAAAAATACTAAATGCTAAAATTTTTTTATTCATATTCATAAGATATCTTGGTAGACTTATAAACATATCGAAACCAAATCTTAAACGGAAGATAAGAAGTTTGTTGAAGAGTTCGGCAGCAGAAAATACCCTAATTGTTAATCTTGCAAAAAAATAATAAATTCTATAACTTTAAAATTATAGGTGTGTTAGTCAAAAATCTGATTTCTCGTGATTTGCCATATTCTGGAACAACTATTTTCCAATATTCCTTCCAATTTTTCTCTGTAAAATTTATTGTAACAAACACTTTACCGCTCTTGTCCGTTCTTCCTTTCCACACGTTTTTGTTCTCATAATCAAAAAGAAGAATTTCAACATCCTTCAGTGGTTTATTGTCTGGATCCAAAACTATAATTGGGTATTCTCGTTCGACTGTCCCGAATTCATATTGAACGTCATCGAATTTACTTAAAAATTTTACACTACCTTTAATTTTTGTATAGGTGGTAGCTATTTCTATTCTTCGTGAATCAATGACTGTATTTTCAAGTTCAAGGTAATGGAGGTCTCCACCAAAGGGATCTACCTTAGCAAAATCTAGCATTTCTATATCGCTAACAACTTTAGAGTTCTTCAGTTTTACTTTCTCTCCATCCCCTCTCAGATTCAGAGCATAAGGAACAATGCAATCCTCTGCTACTATTGTTGCATTCCACCAAGATGAAATTTGAATGTCTTGCAGATTTTTATAATGTGCTTTTCCCCTTGTGAGTAATTTCCAGTAAATGAGGGAGGTATTAATCAGTGTAAAGTCAAAATTAACATTGCTTGCTTTTACTTCATTTTTGAAGCGCCAGAAATCAAAATATCCTGCTTTCCAATTGCTAATTTCGACATTGCTTTTTGTCCCAAACCTTGTCCAGATGGCCCATAATTCGCAGTTCTCTAAAATGTAATATTTTTTATTTGGATGAGAAATAATTCTTGCCTCTTTACTAACAGGAATGCCGGGTTGCCAACCTTCGTGCTCTTCACCATCCTCCAAAGACAAAACCCATCCACCAGAACCCCTCTCAATTCCGACTCGAGTATTTTTCAGTTCAAGAATAGAACCTTCTTTTGTCGATATTTTTACAAATTTGTTTTTCCCAAATTTCAGGTTTGATATATGAACTTCTTCATAATCCCCACTTGGAAACTCCAAGTCTACAACATTTACCAACGAGTTGTTTATGCTTACAAAACTGCCACTAGAGTACCAACCAATACCATTGTTTCCTACTATTTTGGACGAGTCGATGATAACTTTACCTTTATGGGCCCATATATCGTAAAAGCATGTGCTGTTTATGATTTGGAGCGTACCACCTTCAGGGTATATGTTAAGGTTGGTAGGATCATTTCTCACTAGGATAGAATTTTTGATTTCAAAGGTAGCATTATCATCTATTCTTGCCAGAAATTCAACAAAATAACTATTATTCCAAAGAGCTTCTGAATTTTCTATTATTAATTTTGAATTGCCCTTAAGAAAAATATTTCCATTTATTACAACTTTTTTGTTTTTTATTTCAAGAGTTTGATTGCCTTCTAGGTTAATTCCATCTAATTTTTCATAATCCATTAGTATATTCCTCTTGTATAATTCTTCGAGATTCCTGTAATAATCTAATTCAATCTTATTCTTCAGAAATATTCCAATTGTAACTATTATGATACAAATTGTTAGAGAAAAAATTATTGCCAAAGTTCTATTCTCCATTATAAAATTAGATATTTGATTTCTTAATAAACTTTTATTTTTAAGACGAGCCCTTAAATTCCTACTACATTATGCGATCCCAAAATTCCATAAATGTACCTTATTTTTATGTCATTAAAAAAGTTTCATTTTGAAGGCCGCGTTAAACTCAATAAAATTTTTCACTTCACCAACAATAAGAACAAAAACCGTTAAATTTAAATATTAATAGTTTGGGAAAAATTTTATGAAATTACTAAAAAATGATAAATCATGGGTTGCTGTAAAGAATAATATAGACAAATCTACTCTAAAAAATTTGATTTTAAAAAGTGATATTTGTATTTCAGATTTAGACGGAACAGATGGAGAACCTGGAAAAATAGTACTTCTCTCAGAGTTAAAATCCCAAAACATAATAAATCCAAAATTTGTTTGTTGGGCATTAAAAAATGGTTTAAGATTACTCAAAGAAGGAAAAAATGCTGAAAGTGAGGTATGGAAAAGCTATGTTCAAAATTATCTCAGGGGAAAGAATGAAATAAAAAAGAAGAAAAAACTATTAAAAAATATTGAAAAAGTAATTTATCCAGGAGTTGAAGAATTTTACGAGCTTTTGGATTGCTATAAAATTTATTTGACAAGAAACACCATCGAGATTAGTTCTTTGTTTGCCTATTATTTTAAATTTAATCAGGTAATTGCTCAAACATATGACAAAGAAAAGGCTGTTTGCAGATTGGTTGAAAAGGGGATGTTTAAGAGGTTTATACTAAAAGGCGACACTGTGGAGGATGAGGCTTCTTTTGATGCTTTGAAGTTCTACGAGAAGAAAGGAAAAATAGAATACGTCATTGGCATCTACATTACAAAGAAAAAAAGACTGAATGAAAAGTTCGAAGTCAACATTGGAAAAAATTACGAAGGTCTTGTTTCCATACTAAAAGAAAATTGATAATTTTTATATATTTAAATTTTATGAGTTAAACCGGTAGATTTTTCTAAAATTAAAAGTTCAAAAAAACAAAATTTGATCGTTGTCGAAGGTTTTGGTTTAGAAGATAATAGAAAAATTCTTTCAAATAAAAATGTTGATATTTTGGTTGTAAATGAGGATACTCCATTTAGAGATACATTTCACTATAGGGCAATCTCAATAAACCATGTTTTATGCAAACTGGCAAAGAAAAATGACATAGCAATAGCTTTCTCTTTTAGTTCCATCTTAAATGCAAAAGACAGAATTAAGGTTATTGGGAGGATAATGCAAGATATAAAGCTATGTATGAAATATGACGTTGATATTATATTTGCCAGTTTTGCTAGAAACAAATTTGAAATGAGATCCCCACATGATATTTTATCTTTTGCTAAAACTTTGGGTATGACTCCTGGTGTAGCTAAAAAAAGTTTGGAGCATATAGAAAAAATTATCGAAAAGAAAAAGAAAAAATTTCCAACAAAAGGGGTGGAGATAATTGAAGAATAAAATTGTATTTTTTTTATTGATATTTATTTTTTTTGTAGAGTTAACAGCAGGAAATCTGAATAAGGTAGATCAAGAAGTGCTTAAAGAACTAGCCGATAAAGGAAAGGCTAGAGTAATAGTAACACTAAAGAAAGAACCGGAAAAATTTCTCTTTTTTTTTAAGACTAAATATCCTGAGTTAAATGAAGAAGAATTTGTTAGAAAACATACGTATACGTTAGTAAAAGGCTTTTCAGGAGTGATTACTAAAAAAGGTCTAGAGAAATTAATAAAAAATCCAAATGTTATAAAAATAAGGCATGATAGGATTTTTAAACTTCATTTGCAAGACACAATAAATTTAACAAATTCTTCTTTGGTGCATGCTTTAACCATAAATGAGGTTAATGTCACAGGTATTGGCAAAACTGTTTGTGTAATAGACTCTGGAATTAATTACACACACCCAGATCTTGGAAATTGTACAAAAAATGAATTCTTATCAGGAAATTGTAGTAAGGTAATAAGTGGATATGATTATTACGATAATGATGATGATCCTATTGATGAAAGTGTTTATGGTCATGGAACACATGTAGCGGGAATTATAGCTGCAAATGGTGGAATTTTTGGTATTGCCCCAAACTCAAAATTAATAGCTATGAGAGCTTGCCACATATATTGTAGTGAAAGTGCAATTCTGGCCAGTATCGAATGGTGTGTAAATAATGCAACAATATACAATATAACTGCCATTTCGATGAGCTTAGGAAGTGATGTTTTATTTACGGACTATTGCGATAGCTCATTTCCCGACTGGGTTCAAAGAATTAATGATGCCATAGCAAAAAATATAACAGTAGTTGCATCAACAGGAAATGCAGAAAATGGAGAAGAAAACGGAAACACTACAGCAATATCTTTGCCAGCATGTATAAAAAATGTTACTTCTATAGCTGCAAGCACGAAATCTGACACAATTTGGTCTTCGAGTAATAGAAACAATATCACCGATTTTGTAGCGCCAGGTTCAGATATAAATTCAACTTCAATAAATGGATTTTATGAAATAATGAGTGGTACCTCTATGGCAGCCCCACATGTAAGTGGGCTGGTTGCCTTGCTTCAAAGCTACAAATTTTTTGAGAGCGGAAAAACTCTAACGCCTAAAGAAGTTGAAGAAGCTCTCAATAACTCTAACATAGAAATCAACGATACTGAAAGCGGGATAGTTTTTAAAAGAATAGATTCGCTGGCTTCCCTCTCTTACATAGATCAAAAAAAACCAAATATATTCAATGGTTCTGTAGATAAAGATGTTATATTTAATTACACAAACGTAACCTTTTTTGTCAATGCAGAAGACACTTTACTAGAAAAAGTATGGGTGGAATCAAATTTCAGTGGTTTAATGAAAAATTATACAATGATTGAATGTGGGGAAAACCTATTCAATTACACAGTTTATGGAAATCTAACTCCGAATAGTATTGTTTGGTATAGATTTTATGCAAACGATACCAATGGAAATGTAAACTATACCGAATGGATGAATTTTACCGTACTGGGAGGAAATCCAGCAATCATTATTCATTTTCCAAAAAACAATTCATACATAAATAATCTAACATTTAATGTTAATTTTACTGTTGTAGACGATATAGATACTTATTTGAACTGTTCAATATTCCAGAATAATGTTTTGAACGGAAGCAATAGCTCAGTATTAAATGGAAGTTCAACATTATTTAAAATAAACACAAGTGAAGGAAAAAATAATTTGACAATTGTCTGCTATGATAACCAAACATTAAACGGCACTGCGAAAATACAAATAGTTGCTGACATAACATCGCCTGCATTTTTTAATATAAATTATAGTGGTCTTGTTGAGCTTGGCGACTTTCAGAATTTAACAGGAAATGTTTCTGAACCATATTTAAGTTATATTAACATTTCATTTGAGGAACAGAATGTAACAACAACAAATACAAGTTTCTTTTACAGCTTCATGACTTTACACAATGGAACTAAAGTAATAGAGCTTTTTGCTAAAGATCTTGCTGGTAATGAAAATTATTCGAATTACAGCTATTTTGTTAATGATTCAACATTAGAGCCTAGAATATTCAATGTAAAATTAAAATCAGGTACCTTAAGAAGAGGTGAAGAACAAACTGTTTCCGTATTTGTTCTAGATTCATATGAAATAAGCGTTTATATAAATATTAATGGCACAAATGTTTCGATGCAAAACTCATCTTTTTATAATTTTACTTATTCATGGAATACAAGTTCTTGCGGTAATAAAACCTTCAAAATAATTAGCAACAACAGCCTTGGTTATTGGAGTGAAAAAATCTATTCTTTTATAATTAATATGTGTTGTGGCAACGGCATATGTGAGAGCGGCGAAGATTGCGTTAATTGCCAATCGGATTGTGGCACTTGTCCAACAATAAGTAGAGGTAGAGGAGGATCTGCAGGAACCACTACTAGCAAAACGATTTTGAAAGATAGGATTTCATACATTATTCCGGTATTAAAAAAGAAGACTTCCATTAACGTAACAAGGCTCAACCCATTCCTAGACATTTCGTCAATAGAAATAGAACCAAGTTTAATTTCAAAAAATGTAAAAATAAAACTACAGAAATTGAAAAAAAATCCTGTAGATAAAGTGCCTGGAAAAAGACAATATAGCTTTTTTAAGATAGGGGAAGAAAATCTGAAAAGAAGTAAAATAGTAATTGAATTTAGAGTAAATAAAAGTTGGGTTAAAAATGAGGATTTAGTTAGGCTGTATCATTATTTAAATGAAACATGGTGGGCACTTCCAACCAAAATTCTGGGAAAGGATAAAGATTATATTTTTTATCAATCAACAACAGAAAGCTTATCATACTTTGCAATAGCTGAAAAAGAAGAGATAAAATTTATTCTTCACCCAAATAAAACAGAACAACCTACAATTGCG
>JAFCFS010000019.1 GCA_017608525.1 Candidatus Woesearchaeota archaeon
ATAGAGAGGGCATTGAAACCTTTATTTTACGATGAAAATAATAAACCAATATACAATGGGCCGATATATGTAACATTTGGGGAAATGGAAGAGGAATTGGCAAGACAACAAGCCAATGAAGGAATAAGAATTGAGAAGAAAAAAGATCTTGAAGCGGCAAAAGCACATATTTCTGAATTAAAGGGAGAGCTTAAGGCACTAAGAAGAGAAATAAAAAATTATGAAAAGAACATGACTGAAGAAAACATAAATGAGGAAGAATTAAACAAGCTAATGGCGAAATATGAAAAATGTAAAATTAAAGAGGAAGAACTCCTTCAGCAAATTGCGGATTGGAATGATTATATAGCAAGGATAACAATGACGAATGTTGATGAAAATTTTATCAACTTAAAAAGCAACGCCATAAAAGGATACATAATCAATAGAATAGAGTCTGCAATTCCAAATTGTAAAGTCATATCTACAGGTGATGGCTATATTAAAGCCGGTGATAAAGTAATCAAAATTATGTACAGTGCAAATAAGGTAAGCAACATAATATCAGACAATCTAATGGATAAACTTGTAGAAGCAGCAAGAATGCATTTGAGCCAGGGAATTGAGGCACCTGACTTCATAGTTGCCGGTGGTTTAAGTACAACATATACCTTTGAACCAATAGCGTATGTAGACAAAAATGGTGAAAAAACAACATACCTAATACAACTCCCAACCTGTTTGAATGAAAAAAGTTTGGAGGAAATTCTCCAATCAAAAGTAAGGGCTGGTAAAAACAGTATGCTAAGACTAGCAACTATAGGTAATTTTAATTCAGGAGCACTTGTTATTGAGTATGTTGATGGTATACAGAGAAGAGAATTTTTAACAAGCGAATTTTTGACAAATGATGAAGTATTCAATAAGGGAAAAATCGAATACTCCCTATTTTATGAAGTAACGTTCTCGGACCAACACCATGGTTCAAAGTACGTCACTTTAATAGAAACTGAAGACGATGTTAAATACGCTTTTGAAGTTGCCCAAGAATTGCTGAAAAAAATTAATGCACCAATTGTTAAAATAAATATGCTCGGTGACGAACTGCAGGAAAAAAACTATGATACTGAAGCGGAGAATCATCCAGAATACCTTTACCCAAAGCAATTGGAAAGGAAAATAAAAGAGCTCGAAAAAAAGTACGGAAAAGATAGCGTAAGGGAGATAAAAAAGCTTATTAAGAAGAATACAATAAGGGCAGGGATTATCCCTCCACAAAAACAAAAATTTGATTTCCTTGATATAATAGATTATGAATGGTTAAAGAAAGTAATTGAAAATGCAAGAAAAGTAAAACTGAAGGGTCCAATTATCAACATAATCAATGGAAATCACAATGTTCATACATTTGAAGGACTTGTTAATACTTCTGAAGATATTGCAAGGGAATTTAGAATAAGAACTGGGGCAACGGAGAAAGAGGTTATGGCCCCAATTTTAGGAAAAAGTGGTGTTTATGCAGGAACTTTTGGAATTGAAGGACACTACCAATGGGGTGAATATTGCAGACACAAACAAGGAGGAAGCAAAAATTCAAAAGATCCTATGAGGTCAATGAGAAGAGCATTTGAAAGAAGGGGGCAAGATTTCTCGCAGTTGAAAGATAAATACATCATCAATAGGGCTGCTCATGACCATAGAGGCGGACAGACAACATCAAAAAATGTATTTCATGATAAGAGCTATTGCTTTATGGACAGAAACGAATACGGCGAAAATCTAGACTTCGGAAGTCCAACAAGGGGGTTCAAAATTAATGGACTCCCTATTGATGGCCCAAAATATGGACCAATAGTATCAATCGAATTCCCAATAGAATACTTGAAAAAATGGGCTAGGGAAAAACCAAAAATAAACATTGAAAAACTATTTAAGAACACCTATAAGCCTAATAAAAAAAGATAATATAATCATGATAGTTTTTCAGTTTCTTTTTTAATTTACAACCTAAAATAAATCCCTCAACATGTTCTTTAGATATCCCCTTTGGGTTATATTTTTTCTGGAGAATTTTTTTCAAGAATTCTTTTTCAGATTTTTTTAGCCGAAAAACACCGTCTATCAGTTTTATTGTTTTGTTTGATTTTTTTAAGCAGTCTGCAATTAAACAAATAGCATATAGCCTAGAATCTTTATGCCTGAGCATTATTTCATAAGTAGCTAGCAAGGCAAGGCTTTCTGGATACGGATCATATTCTTTCTTGTCAACAGGATAATAATGGCTGTGTAAATAATGAACAGTTTCATGGATAATGTCGTCTTTTAAACAAATTTCGTAAGGAAATAAAAATTTATATTTTTTGAATTTTTTTCCACCATATGCATCTAAAGCAAGTTTAAAATTTATGGCTATTTTATCGTCCAAAAAATAAGAAACGTTATATTTCTTATCCAAAAATATCTCCGGTTTTTTAAACTCGTTTCCAAGCTTAAACAATTTTAATAATTCGGGCCAATAGAAATTGAAATGGGATTTAACATATTTTAACAATTTTTTTTCTAGGGTCATAATAATTTGAAAAAAATTATTTCTTGTTTAAAATATTTTTGAAATTTTCGTCTATATCTTTCCAACTATAAACTCTTTTAATCATAACTCCATCCTCCAATAATTCTTTATTCCATGGCTGGTTATACAATAAACAAACAATTCCATATTTAGCCATATTTAAAACTACATCGATATTGTCGTCTATAAAATATTTTATTCCAAATTTATTTGCCAAACCTGCCTTCTCAGAATCGAAAAATATGTTCTCTTCTTTATAAATTAATCCGCTATTCCTAAACCACTCTAACGTTTTCTTCTTGGCAAGTTCGTATCTTGCAGTTATAAAATAAAATTCAAAATCGTTCGAATATTTATTTATTGTTTCTACCGCTCCTTTAATAGGCTTTATTTTTAATAGGGTATCATCAAGACACATTTCTTTATAGAGTTGTTCAAGTTGCTCTTCTGTTATTCCAAAAGAATCGCACATCCTATATTTTTTCCAATCTTCTTTTTTGCATTCAATACCGTATTTTTCTTTTACTAAACGGATCATCTCCTCATAAAGAGGTACGACCACATTATCCAAATCTACACCTATTTTCATTTCGAGAAAAAAATTAAAAAATGGATTTTAAAAATTTTTCTATGGAAAAATTTTTATGCTTTTTTGCTTGAGAAAAAAATATGATTGTATGTGTAACAGGAACACCGGGAACTGGAAAAACAAAATTTGCAAAAGAGTTGGCAAGGAAGTTAAAAATAAAATACTTAGATGTCAATAAAGTAATAAAAAAATACAAATTGGAAGAGGAATTTGACGAGCAAAGAAAATGTTGTATTGTTGATGAAAATAAATTGTCCAATGTGCTAAAGCATTTAATTAAAAAGGAAAAAAATTTGATTATAGATTCTCACCTTTCCCACTATCTTCCAAAAAAATATGTTGACATTTGTGTTGTTACAAATTGTGATATCAAAATCCTAAAAAAAAGACTCGAAAAGAGGGGTTACAGTAAAGAAAAAATTAGAGAAAATTTAGACGCAGAAATTTTTGATGTATGTTATGTGGAAGCAAAAGATATTGGACATAATGTTGTTAGGGTAGATACAAGCAAAAAAAATATTAAAAAATTGGTTAAGGAATTTATAGAAAACTATATAAAAAAGAAATAGAATTAAAATCATGACATGGGGGCAAGAGCCTTTTTAAGAGATTTAATAAGCATTGCGTTTAGCATTGTTGTCCTTAAAGCATGGCTCTTGGATGAGTCCATTACTTTCTCCTCCGTCATACTTGCGATAATAGTTTTTGGGATTTCACTTTGGTTTTTGCTTGAAAAAATTGGAGTTTTATAATGAAACCATTAATATTTGTTAACTTTAAAGCCTATGAAAATGCTTTTGGAAAGAAAGGTGAGGAAGTTGCCAAAGCTATTGAGAAAGTTGTTAAAAAATTTAAGGTTAAAGTATTTTTAATGGTACCAAATACAGAAATCTATAGGTTGTCTAAAAAAACCAAATTGCCGATTTTTTCACAGGGTGTTGATGCAATAGATTATGGTGCACATACTGGGCATATACCTCTAGAAGCTGTAAAGGAAGCTGGAGCATACGGAATCTTGTTAAATCATTCAGAGAACAGAATAAATTTAAAAGAGATCAAATTTATAGTTGAGAAATCTAAAAAACTAAAATTAAAAAGTTTGGTTTGTGTTGAAAACGTGAAAGAGGGAAAGGCTGTAGCGAAAATTAATCCAGATTTTATTGCTCTCGAAGAAAAAAGTCTTATATCAAGTGGAAAATCAATATCGGAGGAAAAACCTGAGTTGATTAAAGATTTTGTAAAGGAAGTAAAAAAGGTAAATAAAAAAACAATTTTGCTATGTGGGGCCGGTATTTCAACAAAAAAAGATGTGGTGGCTGCCCTTAAGTTAGGAACAAAAGGGGTTTTACTTGCTTCAGCAGTTATGAAAGCAAATAATCCTGGGAAGGCTATCGAGGAACTAATAAAATGAAACTTTTAGCAATTAATTTAGAAAAAAAGGAATCCAGGATAGAAGATGTTGAGGAAATAGGTGTTGTTGAGAGAGGAATAAACAATTTTATAAAAAAAAGGGAAGTTTTCTTATTTGGTTCTGGGCCACTGGCTTTTACACTTATACCTGGTACGAATAGATTAGTCTTTGTGAACTATTCTGATTTGTGGGACGGTCTTTTTATTTCAACAATGGGTGGTGCATCCCTACCATTAACACATTCTGGACTGAATTTAGTTGAATTGGAAGGAAAGGCAGAAAAATATACTGTTGTCAAAATAAGCAATTTCAACAATCAAACGAAAGTAGAGTTTATAAAAATTGACGAAAAGGAGCTTGAAAATATATTTAATAGGTATGGCAAATTTAGAGGAACTTATGCTCTTCAACACTATATTTTTGATAAATATGCAAAGGAATACTTGGAGAATGATGCAACATTTAGAATAATGGTTGTTGGTCCAGCTGCCTTGAAAACAAAGCTTGGAGTTTTGTGTTCAACATTGATAGAGAAAGGAAAATTTATTGACGGTTTGGATAGTTTTGCCGGGAGAGGAGCATTTGGCTCGACTCTTGTTAAAAAACATAATGTAGTCGGAATCATTTATGGTGGAAATTTGGAGATAAAGCCATATGATCTAAAAAAATTAAATGATATTTTTAAAAAGAAATTTGGAGATGGGATGTTTCAAGTTATAAATAAAAAAACAGTTAAGTACAGGTATGATGAGAACTTAAAAACTGGTGGAACTTTTGGTGTTAATTTTTCCACGTTGGGAACCTGGTTTTTAAGCTTTAATTGGAATTCTATATTTTTTAGCGAAGAAGATAGAGAAAAATTGTATGATCTACTTAAAAAATATTATTTAGAAAAGTTCAACGAAGAGATTATTAAACAGAAAAATTTTAGAACGTGTGGAGAAATATGCCCAGGTGTATGCAAAAAATACAATCCGATAAAGAAGAAAAAAAGAGATTATGAGCCTTATGAAGCAAACGGGCCAAATTGCGGAATATTTGATTTGAATTTTTCCGAGAAGCTTGTTGAAGAGATTGATACTTTAGGCTTCGATGCGATAGAAACCGGAAACATGATTGCGTGGATAATGGATATGCTAGCCAAAGGAGTAATAAAACCTGAAGAATTCGGATTAAGCAAGCTTCCGAAATTTGATTATAAAAACTACAACATAGAGGATTCAAAAAACAATGCGGAACTTGGAATAGAAATTTTAGACCTTATTTTAAACAATCAAATTTTTTCTAACGGAATTAAAAATGCTGTTGAGAAATTAGGAGAAGATGCAAAAAATATGATAATCTATGTTCCCCATGGAAAGGGAGCGATAACACCAAATATGTATTGGATGCCGGCATTTATATTACCAATTGCCATACAGGGTAAATTTCTTGTTGATTATGGAAAAGAATTTAAGATCCCATATGAGTTAGGAAAATCTTCAACAATAAGAATGATTAAGGAGCTTTATTCTGACAATTTTGGTGTCTGCAGATTCCATAGGAAGTGGTTCGAAGCTGTGGTAGAAGATTTATTAAAGGAAATCTTAGGCATTGAAATTGATGTATTTAAGTATAGCAAAGAATTGGTAAACAAAATTTATTCTATTTCTCCAAAAGCTGCTTTATGGGAATCTGAAAAAGCATTCGATTTGATTAAAACATATTTGGAAAAGCTATATTCTGAAGAAAAAAGTAGTAAAGAATTGAAAAAGTGGGTTGAAAAATTTGAAAAAGACAAGTTTGCTGCTGGTAAAGAGTACTATAAAGAGATTCTTAAAGGAATACAAGAAGTTTTGGAATGATAGCGGGGGTTGGATTTGAACCAACGACCTTTGGGTTATGAGCCCAATGGGCACTCCTGGCTGCCCCACCCCGCTATAGATTTGAGAAAATGATTTTATTTTTAAAGTTTATGGTGCCATCAATTTGTGCGCCTTTTTAAATATATGGTAAAGTGTCCATGCTGAATTTCTTGCTACACTTATTGCCTTCTCCCTTTCTTCCTTGAATTCTCTGGGTGATTTAAATTCTGTTTTTTCTCCTTTTGCCCTTTTGAATGTTGGAATTAAAAAGCTAAAAAGGTCCCTAAATGCTGAAAAGATTGCAAAAAAAGGCTCGAATATTGTTCCTGCTATAGAAATGCTTGGCTTTTCCTCCTTCTTTTTTTCTACCTCAAATTTCTCTCCTGCCTCTTCTAGATACTTTTTCAAATCGTCCTTCAAAGCCATCATTGCCTCATTAATAGAAGATAAAAGTTCTATATCTTCTTCTTCCTTTTTTCTTTTGTAAGTTTCTATCTCCTCTTTAGTTGCAACATACGGCTCAATCACAATTTCTGTTCTCCCCATATGTATCGGTTGTTTTTGTCCGGTTGGCGTGTATACTAATTCCGGTATTGTTACGTAATTAAATTTCACAAGTATGCAAGGAAAATATTTTTTAAAGCCCGAAGTTTTTCTAGCCAACAATTCAATCTGCACTTTTGCAGTTTCGAATGCGGAAACCAAATCTGCATCACTAATTTTTCCCTGAACCTGCAATTGTTTTATCGTTTTCAAATATGGCCTCACCCAATCCATATACAACTTAATAGCGTTATAATGTTGTCTCAAATATTTTATTGTAAAATTCCTTCTAAATCTCAATTCCTTTTCTGTTCTTTCTTTCCAAGTATAGTATTGAAAGAGCTTTTTTTGGACAACATCCCTGACTTTCTTATTTATCCCCTCTTTTTTCATCGATTCAACGGCTTCTTTTATTCCTGCTGCACCATTTTTTGGATTAATTTTGAAAAATAAATCGGGAAGCGTGAGAAAACCGACTTTTGTTGCCAAACCATAAACAGAATTAGGGTTTTCAACTCCCCTCTCAACAAGCTCTATCCATATAGATTTTAAAGCTATTTCCGCGCTTTCATCACCTTTAGCACTTTTATCATAGTATTCCAATCTTTCATCAATTATTCTTAATTCTCTGACTATAGGGAATATTGTTTTAACCATCTGGCCAATTGTTGCGAGGTATTGTGATGCTTGTTGCTGTATTGCTGCAAGTTTTGCCCCTATATGACCGTGAAAGCTGCTTGTTACCGAAGCATCAAAAACATCGTATATTTTTTCAACCGTATCAAAACCCAAACCGAAATTTGGTTCCTGTTTAATAAACCTTAAAATCCAGAAATAAAATCTCTCTATTCCGGAAACAGTGCTTTCCATAATTAAATTGTACCTTTTCTCCCCATTTTTCAAACTAATCGTTTTTCCTTGGATGAGGGGGTTTCTTTTCTCAGCCTCTATTTTTTCCTTTTCTTTCTTCTTTTCCTCATCCTCTTCTTCCTTTTTTCCAGGAAGAATAAATGAAAATAAACTTTCTCTAATTTTTGCCATCAAATTTAAAATTGGTAAATTGGTATATAAACTTTTCTTGATATGCAAAAATTTTTTAATTTTTCATTCGATTAAAAAAAAATATGAATAAATTAAATCATTTTCTTTTCTCACTAGCAGTATGTTTAATAATTTTTGATATTAACTTAAAAAATTTAGCCTTAATAATTATATTTTCTTTTCTCTTTGGTATTGCAATAGATATAGATCATGTAATAAACAAAAAAGCTCCTTGGTATAGAAAAAGAACTTGGGTGCAGGAACCTTTTGGTTTAATAATCTTAGGAGTTCCGATTGCATTGTTGTTGGGCTTGATTGATAAAAAATTTATTTTGCTTGTATTGATACCTTATTCAACGCACATAATCCTTGATTATTTGTGCATATTTGAAGCATTTCCACTTGCTCCATTTTCAAAAGTAAAGAAAAAAGAAGGCAAGGGTTTATTTATTCCTGACAGCCTTTTTTCGAAATCGAATGTTTATAAAATTTATAAAATGTGGAAAGAAAGAGTAATGAAGAAAAATATCAATGGTATATCAGAAAATTACTTTACTGTATTTTGTATCGTTTTTCTTTCAATTATTTTAATTTTGAAAATTATTTAAATTAAAATCAATGTCGAAAGCTTTTTAAATAAAAACCTTTTTTCCAATAGAGAAATGGTAAAAAGAAAAGAATTAAAAAATAGACTTGTTCTAGTAACCGAAAAGAAAAATACAAAATACGTAATGTTACTTATAGGGATTAATGTTGGCTCTATCCACGAAAGTAATAACTTAAATGGAGCAAGTCATTTTAATGAACATATGGTCTTTAAAACCAACAAGCATAGAAGTTATAAACAATTATTGGAAGATTTTGAAAGACTTGGAGCTAAAGTTAATGCATATACGGCTTATGATAGAACTGTCTTCTGGGCAAAAAGCCTACCAGAAAGTCTAAATGAGATTATAGATATTTATTATGAAGGAATAACAAATTTTGAATATGTTGAAAGTGAATTCAGAAAAGAAAAGGAAGTAGTTTTGACTGAAGCTAGAATGTACATGGACGACCCTAAAAGTTTCATAGATGATCTATTTATTTCAAGTTTGTATAAATCAACCCCACTTGAAAAACCAATAATAGGCGAATTAAAAACTTTAAAGAGAATGAAAAAAGGAGATTTAGAAAAATTTAAGAAGGAAAATTATGTTGCATCAAATACTGTTATTGGAGTTGTAGGAAAATTTGATGAAAAAAGTTTAGAAAAAAAGATTCTCGAAACTTTCGGCAAGATTAGAAAAGGGAAAAAGAATAAAATTCCCCCTATAAAAATAGAGAATAAAAAAAGGCTGATAGAAAAAAGAATAGATGCAGCCCAGGCCTATTTATATTTAGGTTATAGAGTACCAACATACGATAGCGAAGATTGGTGTAAGATTTTTTTTCTCAAGGAAATACTTTACGGAGGGATGAGTTCGAGATTGTTTCAAAGCTTAAGAGAAGAGAAAGGTATAGGCTATTCTGTTGGGTGTAACTATATAGATTTAGCTGAAAATTCGGGATGCTTTTATGTTTATATTGATGGGTTCGATGCAAAAAGAAAGGATGAAGCAATCGATACAATACTTAAAGAGTTCAAAAAGTTAAAAGAGAATTTTGTCAGCGATGATGAATTAGAAAGAAGAAAAAAAGTTGCTTTGTTTAAATTTTATGAAAATGTTTCTAAAATAGAGTATATTGCTGAAGAGATTGTAGACAGGGAACTCACCAATAGAAAATTAAATCTTTTTAAGAAAGATAAATTCATCAAAAAAATAAATAAGAAACATATTATCGAAGCTGCAAATAAATACCTAAATGATGATTTTACTTTAGTAATCGGCTATCCAAAAAATTAAGATCTGTTGCCAATGGCCTTAATATTAGTTTTTTATATTTCCATTTTTTTATATTCTTTAAATCATCAGATACGCATATGGCGATAATGTTTTTCGGGACATTCTTCTTTATTTTTAATTTAAAACCATAGCAGAATTTCTCCATTCTTTTAAAATCAATTTTTTTCTTTTCAACCACAACAATTTCACATCCTCTCTTCATTAACAAAATTCCCGCATCAACAGCTTTTTCATTATCGAGGATTAAAGCAACTTTCCCAGAAACACCAATTGGCAATCCGCCTGGCCCTTTTATTTTTTGATTAAAAATGTACGCTTTCCCATTGAAAATCTCTATTCCTATTTCAACATCCGGGGATTTTAAATCAACTTTTGCTCTTTTATTTTTTCTGATATAATCCCCAACTATTTCATTTATTTTCTGTGAGGTCAAGAAAATCTTTTCCAATCTTTTTGTTGTTATTCTAAAAGTTCCTCCTGTGTAGAATTTAACAGCATTTCTCTTTATCTCTTCAATGTTTAAGCATGTTTCTATTGCTGGACTAAAAGACTTTATTCCGAAAACATATCTCAAGCAATCGCAATACTCCTTTGTATAAACAATAATTCTTCCTCTTTTTCTCACCATTCTATCAAATTCCACATAATTTTTGTTTAAACAATCTTTTATGTTTTCTATTAGCCTGTTTTCAAATTTAATCCTATTTTCTCCTTTCAAACCTATTTCAGAATATCTTACAATGACAACCATAAATAAGAAAGAATGTTTAAATTTTAAAAAATTTCTTTATTTTTTCTTATCGAGATTTATTTTTATTCCAAAATTGCAGAATCCCCCTTTATCAAATCTTCTTCCCAAACTGAAGCCTTCTGTTTTATAACCTATGTCTGAAACCAAGCTGAAATTATCTGAAATCTTCCTTTCCAATCCTAATTTAATCAAACCACCCATATTTTCCTGCTTCCATCCTTCAAGATAAACATCTATAAATGTTTTCTTTGTCAGATTCAAATTGTCAACACCAGCACCAATCCTGTAAAATTGTTTATCCCCTCCAAAACCGTATCCAAATTTTAACTTAAAAAGCCTGTTTTCTTTCCTCAAGAAAAAATCTATCGAGTACTCCGGGCCTATTGGCATTAAGTATAAGTCTGTTCCAACCATAAATTTAGGAAGGTGAAACTTTTCTTTCCCTCCTAAATATTTTTTTATATCGTGTGTCATAATCTTAACTATTGTTGGATCTAGTATTTGAAATACAGCTCCTGCCACAAGATGCTCGTATTTTACATTAGAATCTCCATTGTATTTTTGATTGAGCTTGTAAAGGTATTTTGCAATATCATGACCGCTAAATGCTGCTTTTTCAAACAATTCCCTATTTGAAGGATTCGGTGTTTTATATATGTAGAATGAAGAATGTCCTTTATTAAGTATATATAATATAGCTTCATAAGGTGTATACCCTTTTACCAGCATTTCCTCCTGTAAAGTGTTTGCTAATACCAAATTAGCCTCAAGGCCAGCAGTAGTAACTACCAATCTTTTTGTTGGGTCTCTTGCCACATCTGGAAGCTCTTTTGTATCGAATTCTGTGTATCCTCCAAAAAACGGTGCATTAACAGTAACTTTCGGATCGCCGCCAAACTCCCTGATCCTTAATCCATGCCCAAAATATTCATGTTGCCAAGTTGTTAAATATAACCCCAATGGAACATTTAAAGCAATTTTTGAGAGCCTCACAAACGGATTTAGTTTTGGTGTCTTTTCAACTATTTTATCACCAACTTTATCTTCAATTGATGTAACTGCTTTATAAGTCGATGTTAAAAGAGAAGCTCCACTATACATATCCATATTTTTATCTACTATAATTTTATAATTTTTTGCCAATGCTCCTGAAAATGGAAGCAGTGATGCCAAAATTGTTATTAATGTTTTTTTAATTTTCATTTTTGTCATTTTTGTTATCATTCTTGAGTAACAACTTATTTATAAATTTTTCGGAAGGGAAAAGTAACGAAAAAAATAAAAAAACAAACCTTCATTTAAAGCCATATGGAAGAGGTAAAACACATTAAATTAAGAAAAAATCAAAAGGTTACTGAATTGTTGAAAGAAATGGAAGCAAGTGGTGTGATGGGTGCTGGAAGGATAGCAAGGGCTGCCAAAATTCTCAAAAAAATGGTTCACAACAAAGAGTGCAAAATATTTTTCGGAGTTGCTGGGGCAATGGTTCCTGGAGGGATGAAAAATATTTTAATTGACTTTCTAAAAAAAGGTTATGTCGATGTTTTTGTAACAACTGGAGCAAATTTAACACACGATTTGGTAGAAGCTTTAAATTTCAAACATTATAAGGGGAGCCCAAGTGTTAACGATTACGAACTTTATAAAAAAGGTATAGATAGGATTTACGATTCATTTATGCCAAACAAAGCATATGAAAAACTTGAGGATTTTTTTGATAAAAATTTTGAACTCATAAAAAATTCAGAAGATATAACAGAATTTTTATGGGCAATAGGAAAATTGCTTAAAGAAAAAAATTCAATTTTAGGAGTTTGCTATAGAAAAAAGATTCCAATATTCTGTCCTGGAATTGCTGACTCCGGTATAGGTTTGATGGTTTGGGGTAGGATTGTACAGGGAAAAAATATTAAAGTAAATGCATTTGAAGACCTAAAAAGAATAATGGAAATATCATGGCAAGCAAAAAAGAAAGGCGTTATTTATGTTGGTGGTGGTGTTCCAAAAAATTATATTCAGCAGGCAATGCAACTGACAGGTGGTGCAGACTATGGAATACAAATAACAACAGATAGGCCAGAATATGGTGGCAGTAGCGGAGCAAGTTTAAAAGAAGGGATAAGTTGGGGAAAATTAAAAAGGAATGCTGAATTTGTTGATGTGGTATGTGATGCAACAATTGCTCTACCACTTATCTTTTCTGTTTTATATTAGCAATTCTTAACATAAATTTTTTAAATTGAGTTTTTATTTAATCTTACAAAATGTCAAAGAAGAGAAAAAAGGCTAAACAAACAAAGAAGAAAATTAAAAAATCGATTAAGAAAAAGAAGAAAAAAACAGAAGAAGAGAAAAAAATTACGCTTATAGAAGAGCCTGAGGAAATTTTAATGTTTGAAAAAGAAAAATTGGAAGAGCCCGAAGAGATAGAATTCGATTATTAAAGTCCAGTATGACCGAACCCTTCTTTCCCCCTCTTTGTTTTTTCCAACTCTTCACTTTCCTCCCATTCTATTATTTCCGGTTTGTTAATGACTAACTGGGCAATTCTGTCACCTTTTTTGATTTCAAAATCCTCCTTCCCGTGGTTTATTAAAATTGCTTTGATTTCACCCCTGTAATCATAATCTATTGTGCCGGGTGCATTCAATATTGTTATTCCATGTTTTAAAGCTAATCCACTTCTGGGTCTTATATGGGCTTCGTAACCTTTTGGCAATTCTATAGCTATTCCTGTTGATATAGCCTTAAATTCACCACTTTTTAAAATGACGTTTTCAGCAGAATAGAGATCACAACCTACACTCCCCTTTGTTGCATATTTTGGTAAAGGTAATTTTTTGTCTAGCCTTTTAATTTTAATTTTTAGCTTTCCAATTTTTAATCACCTTTAGCATATATTTGGTTTGTTTTCTTTTTGGCAACTGGTAATAACTAATTTTTTTCTCTTTTAAAACATCATTAAATATATCTTCTATTTCTTTTTGCCAATTTGGATTTGTGCTCCTGATTCCGTCTTCTTTTAAGAATTTTTTATTTAATTTGGTTTTAAAAATGATGTCATAAGTTTTTGTATGCTCCTCAATTAAAAGTTCTAACCATTTAGGCAATTTGAAATTTTTTCTTCTGCTCATAGATATTGTATAAACGTAAACATCAATAATTGACCTATCAGTAATCAAAATTTCGTATTTTCTTTCCTTTTCAAGCTCTTCAATTAATTGCCTGTATGCAATCCAGAGTTGGCTTTCTAACGAACTGCCCTCATTTATTTGAAAAGGGCATTTAGCTGCCACTTCTTCAACAATTCCTACATTATATCCATTTTCCTTTAAAGAAGATGCTAATTTATAAACTAGGGTAGTCTTTCCACTTCCATGTGTTCCAATTATAGCTATTTTCATCCAATAGAAATGAAAACTTATAATTTAAAAAATTTTTGAAGAATTACCCTGCAAGAGCTTTTCTCCTTCTTTTCTCTTTCTTCATTCTTTTTCTCTGCCACTTCCATCTCATCTGTCCCTTCTTTTTCCACCTTCTAGAACTTCTTTTCATATTCTTTTTGACACAATACTTATTTTTATATTTTCCGTTATCTAGAAATACTAAAAATTTATAAAAAATAGTAATTTTTCTTTAATTATGAAAAAAAGAGCACAGGTTACTATATTTATTATAATAGGCCTCATAATTCTCGCTTTGATTTTTTTTGGTGTTTATTTTAGAAAAGAAATAAAAGAAACGCTGATGGAAAGAGCTATTTTTAAAGGCATTGTTGTTGAGGAAAATGTTAGGGAAGCGGTAAATTATATATCAAACTGCATTAATGATGTAAGTGATTTAGCTGTAACTTATGTTTTAGCCCAAGGCGGATGGATAAAGCCAAGATACTATTTTGAGTATTATCCCTTGCTTGTCGGTTACTGGAAATACGGAGATAAGGATACTTCACCAACATTGGAAACGATAAAGAAGGAGATGGAAGATTTTGTTAATTTCTATGTTGAGGAGTGCATGGCAGATTTTTATAGAGAAAAATTAATAATTATAAGGGTAACGCCTGAAACAAAAATCGAAATCAAACCAAATAAAATAATATTTGATGTGAGTTATCCAGCTATAATACTTTTTAACAATGTAACTTACAAAGTTCCAGATACACCATTCCACTACGAAAAAGATGCGGAACTTGTTGGAGTTTACAATGCAGGAAAGAAAATCATAGATATGGAGTTAAAAAATTCAAATTATGTAGATTTAACCTATATGGGAGATTTGGGATATGATGTTACGAGGCTTCCTTTTGGTAGGGATACACTCTATTTAATAACTGGAAAAACAACACAACTCCTATTTGCCACAAGATGAATAAAAAAATTCCAATCACATTATGTATTTTGATTTTCTTAGCCAGTAGTGTATTTGCCACAACCCCTACAAAAGAAAATTTCTTCAAAAGGGTAAATTGGGCATTGAAAGAAGGAACAGAAGATATAGCATTTTCCAATATTAAATTTAAGTCTGAGAATGGAAGGGTTATTGTTTATGGAGATTCAGATAGCGTGGAAAAAAGAGCTCTTCTCGAATTTGCTACCGCAGTTATGAACAATGAGCCATTCACTAAAGAAGATGAATATGAAAAGGAATACAACATTAGCGTTTCAGGCGGATGCTCGCGTTGCACCGATTTGAAAAGTGATGACCTTCATGAGATAATGGTTGCATTCTCATCAAACCCAAGTTATGAAAAGAGTTTAAGAAAGGAATTTGAAAAACTGAAAGAAAAACCAATTTTCATTTTCAGTAAATCTGTTGGAAAAATATTTGGAATCTCTACAATAGATGAAGGTTTTGGTAGAGAGCTAAAAAGAGGAGAAACAATAAAATGGGATACAATAATTTCAACAACAAATGAAAAAGAAATAGTTTCGAGCTTTTTTGAAAAAAATATAGAGAAAAAAAGGTCCTATTTTGTTGAAGATTATAAAGAAGAAGATGATGATTTTCACATAGGAATAGGCTCAAACAGTGTTAGGGATGATTATTTAATTTTTAATGGATTTAACGATCACATTTTTGTTATCGAATTAAACAATTCCAAATTATTTGTTTCTAAAGAAGGTAATAAGATTAATATAGGTTCGGATTTTGTTCAGTATTTAAAGGTTTACGGAAAAAACAATTGCATTATTGCCGACGGTCAGGGGAAAAGAGTAAAGGATTTGAATTTGACAATAGTTGATAGGGAAGGAACTCAAGTTTTAACATTTGCTAACTTCACTACGGATTATGTAAAGAAAAATGAAAAGAAAGATTATCGATTTTATTATGAAAAGAAGGAATATTTGTATAAAGATGTTCCACATAACACCAAGCTTACATTTGATCCAACAAATAACAATTTTGGATTAGGGAATGGAAAGCTTATAATAAAGGAAGGAAAAAAGGAATTATGCGAGTTGGGTGGTGGTGTAGATTATATTAGTTTAAGAATTGAAAAAGAAAAATGCAACTATGATTATATTATAGTGCATAAAGGAAGGCCATACGATTACATAAAGGATGGAAAATCTATTCTAACTGTAATCCCTGTTAAAGAAAATGTTGCATTTTTCACAATGGTCCTGCAATCCTTTTAAAAAAGGATGAAACTGGCTATTACGTTGTTGAATCGAAGGGGATTCTGGAGTATAGACACTTAAACACTAAGATTAGAACATTAGATGATACAACGGAAACAACATTCAGGTTTAATGAGTCTGAAGAATTTTTGTGGGTTAGAACAGGAAGGGCGAAAGTTGAAAAGGATGGTGTTTCTTTATTAATAACTTCAAGACAGAATGGAGATTGTGTTGTAAATATAAAACAAGAAAAAGCCCATGAAGCCAAAAGAAAAATTACAGAAGCTCTTTATATTGGTGGAACTGTGAAAAATGGCGAATGCAGGCCAGGTCAAAAGCCAGAAGAAATGTATTTTGTAGGACCGGCAGGAACGATATGCAACATTGGTGGTAAAAAAAATAATGCTTGTTCATTGTCCAGAGAAGATCTCTTAGGGCTCGAAAAAATATTGCCAATCGGAACACCACTTCAAAATAAGGTGAATGGTTTGATTAAAGTTATCGATTTATTGTTAAAAGTTAAAAGAGAATTGGCTAAAAAATATGGTGTTGAAGTTCCTGAAAGTGGAAAACTTTCTGAAAAAATTTGGGCAGGTGTGGGCTATACTTTCTGGACTCTTCAAGACTGGGTTCATGCGATTGTTCCACATGCTACGAAAGAAGATAGAACCAAATTTGGAATATACTTACATGACACAATACTAGCTTTAGAAAACTTAAAAGCTATGCTGGAAAGAGGGGTCGATCCTGATTTAGCTTTGGAAATGTATAAAAATAACGAATATCCAGATCCAGAAAATCCAGACAAATACATCAAAGGTGCAGGCTCAACCGAATTTACCTATGAATTACTAAAACTTGTTGATGAGAATGGAAAGATTGATCCTTTTGAATTATTTGATCTTGCTGAGGAGTTTAGAAAGGAAGGTGAAAAACTGGCAGATTGGTGGAAATTTGAGTATTTAAAGAACGATTTTTATGCACAATACTATTTGGCAACTGAACTAGCTATGGAAATGATAAAGTATATGCCTGTTGAAGGAAGAAGCGTAAATTTCTTAAGTGATGGTAAAACATCATTGTCAAATCTTCTCCATACAAAAACACTGCTTGATAGACCAAAAGGAAAGGGAAAAGCATATTATGTTGCATGGTCTGGAGATTTGAAAAGGATCATTGATGATGTAAAAGTAACTCTTGCTGATTTAAAAGCAAAGGAACAACAAACTATTCCTCTTCCAATGGGAGCCTATCAAGCTTCAGCGTTTTTAATAAGTTATGAAATTGCCTTGAAAAATGGAGAAACTTTGCCTGTCAATCTTGAAAAGGGGGAAGAAACACTAAAAATTCTCACAAATGAATATAATGAGTTATTGGCCTTGGAAAAGAAAGAGCCGAGAATTGCGAGGTATGGCAAGCTTTATGATGAAGCAATGAAAAAGCAAAGATGGGAAGATATTAAAGATTTTTTTGCCCAGTGGGTTGATCCGTTCCTAATTGCTGATGCAGCATTCACACTTTCTAAGTACTCGCTAAAAGGGTTGAGATTTTTATCTAGCTTAAGAGGAATGGATTTCGGGACAAATTTAGGCCTAGTAAAAAGTTTAAGCTACCTCGACTCTTTTTTAAAAAATCCAAAAATATTACTTCGAAGCCTTATGAAAGGAAAATATGAAAAATTGTTTATTTCTGGAAGAATTGACGAAATGTATGAGTTAATAGAGAAAAATTTTGGTAAAACTTTTGCAAAAGAATTTGGTGATGACGTTCAGGATGTATTGGAAAATTTTGATGAAGCATTTATGAAAACTTTGATTGGTGCTGAAGCAAAAGAAAAACCTTTAGAAATAATTTTTAAAGAACCTAAAAGTTATGAAATTGTGTTAGAATTACTAGGAATAAACCAGCCAATACACCCGGGTAGTGCATATTATTTTTTAAGGAATGAGTTACTCGAAGGTGGCTTAGGTGCAATTAAAGTTGGAGAAAAATATTATACATGGGCAAAAATTGGTAAAGAAAAAGTTCCAATATTTTTTGTCAAAAAAAGTGAGTTAGAAAAAATAAGTTATGCTTTTTCCAAAGAAAGACCTACTTTTGGAGGAGTAACTGTTAGCGACCCTTTTCACGAAGATATCGTAACTGTGTTTATTCCAATTGAAGACGAGGTACTGAAAAAGTTACCAAACTTTGAAAAATATTTGAAAACGTTAGTTGAAGATCCTCTTAATTATAAAATGGAAATAGCACTAAAAGAGAAAAATTATGCAGAATACTTAGAAGAACTCATGCCTTTAGAAGATACATTTTTACATGAAAGAGATCATGGATTTTGGCATTCAAAAGAACGTAAGATCTTTAAAGGGGTTAGAAAAACAATTTTTGATGAGGACACATTAGAAACTTTAGCAACAATTTCTCCAGTCGTTGATGATCCACGGATAGCTAAGGTTTCGTTTTCTTCAAAATTTTCGGCGGGAAGTATTTATAGAAAAGCTCAAACAGATTTTATGGCAGAGTTCATTAAAGAATTTGGTGAACGTGCACCACCTAAAGTATGTGAATTTTGTCATAAAGTGGTGAAAATGGATGAGGAAGCATTTAAAAAATTAAAAGAGCTTGCGCTGCAAAGACCATATAGCTACAATATAATGAGAGAAAATGCAATAAAGATGCTCGACTATGTCAACCCAGAAGAACTTCGTGGTTTTGCAAAATATTATTACAGAAATGTTGCTGAAAAAGCATTAGCTAAAGAAGAACCCGAGATAATCGAAATGGTGAAAGGTTGGCTTGATGAAAGATTGATGGGAAAAATTTAAAAATAATTTGTTTCTTTCAGATTTTGTTCGTTTTTAAATTGAAATGGAAGAAGAAATAAACGAAATATTGGAATATTTTGGCATAGGAAAAGAGAAAGATAAAAAAAAGCTAGTTGTTGCTTTTTGCTATTTAAAAGATGAAAAATTTGTTGAATCTTTTACAGACATTTATTTATTAAGTAAAAAAAATGGGGGATTCAGAAAACAAAAAATTGGAAAAAGAAAGGGTTGGGTTCAAGATTTCGTTATTTTTAAAGAAAATCTATACGATGC
>JAFCFS010000020.1 GCA_017608525.1 Candidatus Woesearchaeota archaeon
ATCTAAAAGATTAAAAGAGCTCGCATTCCTAAATAAAGAACTAATTACAGAAATCATAGACGAAAAAAGCGGAAAAAAAGAAACTTTCCAATATAAAGATGGTCTCTTAGCTTTCCTTAGGATCTTAAACAAAAATAAACAAGTTCTTCATGAAGAGCCAATATATTTTATGAATAAAATTAAAGATATAGAAGTGGAAATTGCTATGCAATATAATGCTTCTTTCTTAGAAACAGTCTACAGCTTCGTTAACAGAATTAATACTTTAGGCGGAACACATGTTAGTGGTTTCTTTACAGCTTTAACAAGAGTTATTAATGAGTATATAAAAAAGAATTTTAAAACGTCGGAAAAATTAACTGGAAGTGATGTTAGAGAGGGTCTTACTTGTATAATTTCTTTAAAAATTCCGAATCCGCAATTTGAAGGCCAAACAAAATCTAGATTGGGTAATTCAGAGGTTAAAGGAATCGTTGAGAGGATTGTACATAAATACTTAAGCGAATATTTTGAAGAAAATCCTTCTGTTGCTAAAAAAATAATTGAAAAATGTCTTCTTAGTGCAAGAGCAAGGGAAGCTGCAAGAAAAGCAAGAGAATTGGCTAGAAGGAAAAGTGCACTTGACCATACAAACTTACCAGGAAAGCTGGCAGATTGTCAGGAAAGGGACCCTGGAAAATCGGAATTATTTATTGTAGAGGGAGATAGTGCGGGCGGAAGTGCAAAACAAGCAAGAGATAAGAAATTCCAGGCCATATTGCCGATAAGAGGTAAAATATTAAATGTTGAAAAAGCAAGAATCGATAAAATCTTCAAAAACAAAGAAATAGCAACACTTATTACCGCTATCGGAACAGGTGTTGGTGAAGAATTTGACATAAACAAAGCTAGGTACCATAAAATTATTATTTTGTGCGATGCAGACAGTGATGGAAATCATATAACAACTCTTCTTTTAACTTTTTTCTACAGGTATGCAAGGCCACTTGTTGAAGCGGGATACGTTTATATTGCACAGCCTCCATTGTACAGGGTTAAAAAGGGGAAAAAGAACTATTATGTTAAAAACGATAAAGAACTTGATGAACTCTTGAAAAATGTTGGAAAAGATAATATTGTTATTCAAAGATTTAAAGGGCTTGGTGAAATGAATCCCGAACAATTATGGGAAACTACTATGAATCCAGACACGAGGGTTCTTGTTAGAGTAACAATTGAAGATGCTATGATTGCAGACGAAATCTTTTCCGTATTAATGGGAGAAAACGTTGAGCCAAGAAGGGAATTTATTTTTAATCACGCAAAGGAGGTCAAAAATTTAGACATATAAAATGGAGGAGATTAAAGAGAAATTAATTGAGGAAGAATTAAAAGAAGCATACATAGATTATGCTATGAGTGTTATAGTTGGAAGAGCACTGCCAGATGTTAGAGATGGTCTAAAACCGATACATAGAAGAATCCTGTTTGTAATGCATAAACTTGGACTAACTCATGATAAACCATTTAGAAAATCTGCAACAGTAGTTGGTTCAACAATGAGTATGGTTCATCCCCATGGTGATATCCCAATATATGATGCATTGGTAAGAATGGCCCAAGATTTTTCTTTGAGGTATCCTCTTGTAGAAGGGCAAGGAAATTTTGGTTCTATAGATGGTGATAGTCCAGCAGCAACTAGATACACGGAGGCTAGACTTGCCAAAATCTCACAAGAAATGCTTGCAGACATAGAAAAGGATACTGTTGATTTTGTTCCAAATTATGACGGAACTTTAAAAGAGCCTGTTGTTTTGCCTGCTAAGCTTCCAAACCTTTTGCTGAATGGAAGTTCGGGTATAGCGGTGGGGATGGCAACAAATATACCACCACATAATTTAAGAGAAGTTGCCGATGCAATTGTGGCATTGATAGACAATAGGGAGCTTAGTGTGGAAGATTTAATGAGCTATATAAAAGGCCCAGATTTTCCAACAGGAGGAATAATCTGTGGTGTCAACGGGATAATAAAAGCTTATACAACAGGAAGGGGAACAATTAAAATCAAGTCAAAAACACACATCGAAGAAATCAAAGGAAAAAAGTCAATAGTAATAACCGAAATTCCGTATATGGTTAATAAGTCTTCTTTATTGGAGGAAATAGCAACTCTAATCCGGGAGAAAAAAATAGAAGGAATAACCGATATAAGGGATGAAAGCGATAGAGAAGGCATAAGGGTTGTGTTGGAATTAAAGCCTGGAACAAACCCGGATGTTCTGCTCAATCAATTGTTTAAACATACTCAATTAAAGACTTCTTTTGGAATTATCATGCTTGCTCTATATAATGGGCAACCAAGCGTAATGAATCTAAAGAGAATATTAACTCATTATATACAACACAGAAAGGAAGTAATCGAAAGAAGAACAAAGTTTGATCTAGATAAAGCTGAAAAAAGGGCACACATACTTGAAGGTTTGAAAATTGCCCTAATAAACATAGACCCAATAGTTAAATTAATTAAGTCTTCAAAGAATGTAGATGAAGCTAGAAATCTGCTCGTTAAAAAATTTTCTCTAACGAACGACCAAGCAAATGCAATTTTAGACATGAAATTGCAAAAATTAACATCTTTAGAACAGAACAAAATACAAAAGGAACATGAAGAATTGAAAAAAAGAATTAAAGAATTGAAAGAAATTTTGAGCGAAGAAAATAAAATATACGAAATTATTAAGAAGGAAGTTATTGAGCTTAAAGAAAAATATGGTGATGAAAGAAGAACACAAATAATCGAAGAAGAGGAGGAAATAGATGTAGAAGATTTGATACCGAAAAAGAATATTGTTATCGTTGCTACAAAATCTGGTTACATAAAAAGGATGCCTCTTAATTTGTATAAAGGCCAAAAAAGAGGTGGAAAAGGTATTAAAGGTGCCGAAACAAAAGAAGAAGATGTAATAGAGCATCTTTTTACTGCAAATACCCATAGTACAATTCTATTTTTCACGAATAAAGGAAAGGTGTATTCTTTAAAAGCTTACAAGATTCCTGAAGCATCAAGGTATTCTAAAGGAAAAGCGATTGTTAATTTGTTGAAGCTTGAAAAAGGGGAATTGATTAATACAATGATTCCAATAGAGTTTTTCGACGATTTCCATTATTTAATTATGGTCACAAAAAAAGGCATTGTTAAGAAAACAAAATTGAATGCTTTCTCAAACATTTATAGTACAGGTATAAGGGCAATAAAATTACTTAAAGATGACGAATTAGTTCAAGTTAGACTTACACCTGGAAGCTTAAAATTTATAATAGGAACTAAAAAAGGATTTGCATTAAAATTCGACGAATGTGACGTAAGGCCGATGGGGAGAAATGCAACAGGTGTAAGGGGGATAAAGCTTGCAAAAAATGACGAAGTTGTTGGAATAGAAGTAAGTGTGGAAAGAGGAGGTTATTTATTGGCAGTTACTGAAAAAGGTTATGGAAAGAAAACACCAATTAAAGATTATAGATTGGTTAGGAGGGGAGGTAAAGGAGTTATCAATATGAAAATTAGAGAAAAAAATGGGAATGTTGTAGGAATTAAAACAGTTATGGACCATGATGAAATTTTAATAACAACAATAAAAGGACAGATAATAAGGCTTAGAGCTAATGAAATCTCAACATTGGGTAGAAATACGCAGGGGGTTAGGTTAATAAGATTAAATCAGGGAGATAGGGTTGGAAAAATTGCGAGAGTTATTAAATACCTATAATTATGTTACAATTTCTCCATAACCAATTAATCTAAATCTGAATTCAACTCTTCTTGATATTATTACTCTATCGGTTTTGTTCGCACATACAGGTATTTTTAATTTAAGATGGATTATGTCTTTTTTCATTGATGTTACAACGCCAACAGTTGTGCTTGAATTAACATTAAGCATTAAGACTTCTCCCATTTTAATCGGTTCTACTTCAAGCTCTTTTTTCGTACCAACGACCCTTTTTAGAAGATGTGGTTTTAAGTCAAGCTCATACCATATTGGTGGAAGTTTTCCTGGCAGTCCAACAACATTTCCTACGAGTGCGTCTGATTTCAAAATGCAAGGATCCAGTTGTGTTAGAACGGCAATAGAACCGCCAGGTCCAGCTTCTTCGAGTTTTTCATTTCCACTTTGCAGTCCGACAATCTTTGTCTTGATTGGTTCCCATAAAACTTTTCCTTCTCTTTCTATTTTTCTCCCCGGCCTTATTTCTATTTCATCGCCAATTTTAAATAAGCCATATTGAACTGCACCACCTATAACTCCTCCGACAAGCTTCTCCACAGGTGTACCAGGCCTATTAACATCAAAAGACCTAGCAACATAAAGTATTGGATCTTTGCTTAAATCTCTTTTCGGCGTTTTAAATCTTTCTTCAATTGTTTTAATTAAAAGGTCTATATTTACCCCTTGTTGGGCACTTACAGGAATTATTGGAGCATTTTCAGCAATTGTTCCTTTGACAAAATTTTTGATTTGTTCATAATTCCTTTTTGCTTCCTCTTCTGTTACTAAATCTATTTTGTTTTGCACTATTATTATGTCTTTAATTCCGCCAATTTCTAAACCCATCAAATGCTCTTTCGTTTGGGGTTGTGGGCATTCTTCATTTGCCGCTATAATCAAAAGAGCACAATCCATTATTGCACTTCCAGAAAGCATAGTCGCCATTAACGTTTCATGACCTGGAGCATCGACAAAGGAAACTTTTCTTAAGGGAATACATTCTCCACCACACCTGGGGCATTTTTTCTGTGTTGTGTAGCATTCGGGATCCTTGCATTTTTTGCATTTGTAAAATGTAGCATTAGCATAACCCAGTCTTATAGTTATTCCTCTTTTCAATTCTTCACTATGCGTGTCTGTCCATTTCCCGGAAAGTCTAGAAACAAGGGTTGTCTTTCCATGATCTACATGTCCAACAAGCCCTATGTTTATTACAGGTTGAACCCCAAGAACTTCTTTCCTTTCCACTTTCTTCTCCGCCATGTTCTTTTTTAAAATCAAATTATTTATAAATTTATCTTCTTTCCAATTGCCGAAATAGTTAAAAAGTTTGATTTCTATATTTGCTTTTGTGGGGAAAGAAAAAATTTTGGTTTGATAAAAACAATTACGATTTTTTTGAAAGAAAACACGATGAAAAATATACCCCAAAGGGAAAAGAGATAGTATCAGAATGGTTTGCAAAAAGGGAAGTGACAGATTATGTAAGATTTGTTATTGTTATCGAATTTTGGATTAGAGAATGTGTTGATGTTGTTGTCGAAGATGAAAAAGGAAACAAAAAAGAAAAATCTAAAGGGAAACTAGAAATGGATTTTAATAGCGAAATGGTAAAAAATTATGAGAAAGGTGGCAGGAGAAAATTTCAGTATGGGGAAGTTAAAGGTACATTCCACCATTTTATAAAACTTCTATACGAAAGATTAATAAAGTCCGAATTACAAAAATATGAAAAAAAACTTAAAGAGGAATCCAAGGAAATTTTTAATGAATTAAAATCTGCACTCGAGGAATAAAATGCCACAAAAAGACTATATAGGATCAAAGATTGTTGTAAAACAGAAACTTCTAACTTTTGATATGGATGAACTTTATAAAATGCTTAGGACATGGTTCGAGGATAGAAATTACGAAATAGTTGAAAAAGACTTTCAGGAACACATTGACGAGAAAGGAATAAGGCACACCTATTTTAAATGGGTAATCTCACGTAAAGCAGATAACTATACCAAATTAACGATAGACTTGGAATTTAATTCTGCAACTAAAGACGTTGTTATAGAAAAAGAAACTAAAACAATAGCACAAAGAGGAAGTGTTGAGGTATCATTTAGACCATACTTGCTTAAAGATATTGAGGAGGAATGGAGGATTAGGGAAAAAGGAGTAGTAAGAAAGTTTTTAAGAGAATTATACGATAAAGTTTTCGGTAGTGATAAGTTTGAGAGTTATACAAAAAAATTGGAAAGTGATATGCAGGCAGTTATTGCAGACGTTAAAACATTCTTAAGAATAAGGAGATTTGAATGAATTTATCCATAAACTGATTTGATGGTTTTTAAAATACACCCAGCTAGGTCATCACTTTTCTCGACTGTAAAGATTTGACCGTATCTTTTCAGCATATTTGAAAAACCAAAACTCTCTCCTATTTGAAATAAAGAAAAATAATTTCCTTTGTTTATTACTTTAATAAGAGAACTTGCTGCTTCTTCGCTATTATGCAGTTCACCATCAGTTGCCATTATAATCAAAAAATTATCTTTAGCTTCTTTTTCAGCAATATTTAAAATTTCCGGATTTAAGTAAGTAGCACTATCTTTAGGTCTATTTATATAAAGTAGTTTAAATACGGAATCCAATTCATAATAGCTTTTCCATCCGCTGAAACTATTTTTTTCCCATTCGCCAAAAAGTATAACCCCAAAATTTTGGTGATATGCCTTTTTTTTATTTTTTAAATATTTTACCACCCCAGCTATACTTTCCTCCAACAATTCATACTTAGATTTTCCCAAAATTTTCTCGCTCATACTTAAGGATTTGTCAATGATAAACAAAACATCCATTAAGTTTCCTACTCCTTTTTGAAAATCTCCGTCAACATAAAGAGGCAATATTTTTTTATAAAAAAAGAATTCATCTTTTCCTTTTTTCTTAACAATCTTTGTCTTTGACCATCTTATTTTTTCAAATACTTTTTCTTCTTTTCTATCGTTCAAATAAGTAACTATAAATTTTTCACATTCTTTTTCAGCGGATTTAGAGAATTCAACAACAATTTCGTTGGCTCTTTTTTCCAAGCTCTCTTTATACTTTTCAAAGTCATCCATATAGGCTGTTTCTTCTTCATCCCTTCCTTTTTCCATTGCGATATTTATAAGTTCTTTTCTCAACTCCTCATCTTTTTTTAAATTTTTAAGGAAGCCGTTTATTTCAAATGGAAGTTTTTCTCTTCCATCATCTTCCCCATTTAGAGGAATAGAATTTTTTCCTTCTCCAATATTTGAAAATATTTTTGCTAAATTTTTTGCAATATCATACCAGTTCTCTGGATCTTCAATTTTATTTGCAAGCATTTCCAACTCTTTTTCATTAAGGCCTCTCTTTATGGCAATTTCTGCTGTCTTTTTACCCCCAAGAACCTCAATTATTTTTTTTGAAACATTTCTGATTTTTTGTTTATTACCATATAACTTTTCAATATTCTTTAAGTATTTATGATCATACATACAAAATTGTGAATCTACAAATGCCATAAAATTCTCATCAGGAAAAAGGCAACATTCTGTAAAATATTTAATTTCTCTTCCTTTGACGAATTTGTTGCTTTGGTCTTTTGAGGCACATACAACATTAACAATGATGTCACAAACAAGATTTGCTATTCTAAATACCTTTTCTTCATTTATTTTCTCCTTTTCAAATCCAACTTCTATTAAGCCTTTAGATACCCCAGACAATATTTCTTCTAAATAAGTAATATCAAATGGACAAATTCTCCAATGAGCATCTTCATGTAATATAACAGAGTAGAGTAAATTTTCAAGGTCTTTTTTTACATTCTTCTTTTTTACTATTCTTTTTATTTTTTCCTCTATATTCGGATCGACTTTGATTTTAATTTTGAAAGTATATTTGTCCGTTTCGCCTTCTATAAGATGTGGTGTTTCTTCTTCATAATAATTTAAGATGTAAGAATCTAGACATGTTTCTTCCAATATTTTGTTAACGATGGATTTAAGCATTCTTAACTAAATATATCGAACTTTTCGCAAAAATCATCCGGTTCCTTCGATTGCTCAAGCGAGTGGATGTCAATACTCCACGGATCTTTTTCAAAATATCTTTTAAGAATTTTTTTAGTTTCTACTCCATAAGGCTCAGAAAGCATTTTTTCTTTAATAGGCAACCAACATTCTTTATAATACCTTTTAATTTTTTCTTCAATGCAGTTTATTAAAAATTTAATGGCTATAAATTCATTCCCTTGAAAGTGTTTTTTAACCCAAGCTTTATTCATATCAAGTTTATTAACAAGAACAAAAGGTGCAGCCATTTTTAAATCGTCAAATGTTACCTTTAAATTGCTTAGATAATCTTTAATAAATTTTTTCTCTATTCCCTTTGGTAATTTCTTTCTTTCGCTGAATTTGTAATATCTCCTTATGACTTCTTTATTTAAATACCCTTGTTTTAGTTTCTCGGCTATTTTGTATGCTCTTAACAATGCAAATGCTTGACCCATTTTTTTCAAATTTATCCTTGTTCTGTTTGTTGGAGCAAAGACATTCCCGCAAATATTATAAAATTCTCTTGAAGGATGACACCCTTTACAAAGCTCCTGCGAAAATTCTATATCTTCCTTATTTTTAGTTTTGGATTTAATGCAATTACTCATTCTGGAAAGATACCTCATCAAACTTTTTGAAACTCCATCTAGCTCTATTTTTTTAATAATTTGATAAAGTTCCAAAACAGTCTCTAATTCACTTTCACATTCGGGAACATTCAAAGAGGTTGTTACTATCTTGTCTTCTAGACACATTTCATCGTATGCTTCCATTGGGAAAGAGTCTATTCTTATTTCTATTGCAAATCTGTCCCTATAGGCCTTTTCCATTTGGGTAACAGCATATTTTGGACCTTCGTTGCATGTTCCTATCTTAAACTGGTATATCTCATTTTCAATTTTAACACCAGGTTTAATCTCTTTTCCCCCCTCAAAAACCAATAGGCCGTTTTGCAAATAATTTTTTAATATATTAAGAACTTCCTTTGGAGCCATATTTACTTCATCGAGGATTACAGCCGGAGCTTCTGTAAGTTTAGTTCTTTTAATCGCGTCACTTAAGTTCCCACCCTTTTTTAGTGTTTTGAAACTAATGTCTCTTAATTTTTCTTCACTTAAATTTGAATTAACAGGCAAAAAGGCATAATCCTTTCCAAACAATGCTGAACATAAACATAAAGCAAGATGCGTTTTTGCAGTTCCGCTTTTTCCAACAAACAATATATTCGAATTTGTTAATGGTCCACACAACAAAATATCTCTTAAATCGTAGGAAATATAAAGCTTATCATAAACTACAAGTTTTCTAGAATGATAGATATTTTTGCTTGCTTCTCTAAATTTTTTTTCCAATTTATCAAGTTTTTTAATGGACTCTAAGACCTCTTCATATGAAATTTTTTCCATCCCCAACACCAAATACATAAAATATTTTTAAAAGTTTCTGTAGTTTGATAAAAATTTTTAATTTTGTAGATGTCAAAAAGAAAGGGTTTTGTGTAAAAATTTCTGAGCTTGCTAAAAAATCTCAAATTATGCTATATTTTAGGTATTCAACAAAGTAGAGCTTTAAATCAAAATTTCCTAAACAAACGAAAAATTTATAAGGGGATAATTACCAAATAACAGAAAGGCCCGCCATGAGAATACGCGACGGAGCACGGCATTAGCCAAGCGATGAGTTCGTGGGTTAGTGTAGCGGGCTATAAATTATAAATACAAAATAAAATAATATTAGAACAAGACTAATGTTCCTCTCTTCACAGAAAGGTAGGGAGAAAGGTTCTCTTAAAAGAGAACCGAGTCTTGTTCTAATTGGGAGGTTAAAATGGGAAAGATAAGCCCTGTTTCAGCTAAATATATTATTCATGCAAGAATCCATATTAATGGAGTAGTTGACAGGCCTGATGTTATAGGAGCAATATTTGGACAAACAGAGGGTTTATTGGGTGCAGATCTCGAATTAAGAGAATTACAAAGGAGTGGAAGGATTGGGAGAATTGAGGTTAAAACTGAAACAAAAGCAGGGAAGACTGAAGGTACAATTACTATCCCTTCGAGTTTAGACAAAACAGAAACTGCGGTTGTGGCAGCAGCACTTGAAACAATAGAAAGGATAGGACCATGCAATGCTAAAGTTAGGGTAGAGAAGATAGAAGATGTTAGAGTTTTAAAGAGAAATTATGTTATATCTAGGGCTAAAGAACTACTCAAAATAATGACGGAAGAAATACTACCAGATTCTCAGGAACTTACAGAAAAAGTAGAGCACAGCGTGAGGATGATGGGCATAACAGAATACGGAAAGGAGAGATTGCCTGCCGGACCCAATATCAATGAAGCAGAAGAGTTGATTGTTGTGGAGGGAAGAGCAGATGTATTAAATTTACTTAAGCACGGCTTCAAAAATGTTATTGCATTGAATGGAACAAGCACACCAGAAACAATAAAAGAATTAAGTAAGGAGAAGGTTATTACCTTATTTGTTGATGGAGATAGGGGAGGAGATTTGATAATTAAAGAAGTGTCAGAAACTGCAGATGTAGACTTTGTTTGCAAGGCACCAGACGGTAAAGAAGTGGAGGAGCTAACAAAAAAGGAAATACATAAGGCATTGAGGAATAAGATAGCAATCGAACAGGCAAGACTTGAAATTAAAGATGTAGTGAAAGAGACACCAAAAAAATTTGTTCCTCAGAAAAAATTTCAACCAAAACAAAGAAGACAAATCCAGAAACCACAATTACCACAAAATTTTAGAGAAAAGTTTAAACAACTACTGGACGATTTAATTGGAACTAGAGGAGCCTATATTTTAGATGAAAAACTAAACATACTTGGGAAAGTACCTACAATTGAATTAGTGTCTACAATAAAAAGCTTGGGTCCTGGGATATTTGCAATAATATTTGATGGTTCGATAAATGACGAACTTGTTAATACGGCTGAGAAAGCAAATATCAAATATTTGGTCGCTATGAATATTGCAACAAAAAACTTGCATCACAGGATTGCATTGTTGACTCCAAAGGACTTAGAATAAATTTTTTATTTTTCTTTTACTTGTTCAAAATTGCATTCTGAAGGTGGTTTATCGATTCTGATTTTTTGAAACGATGGAGCCCTTAATTCCAGACCCTTTGTTAACTCCAAAAATTTTACTTCGCATACAACATCTGGTTTTATCCAGACTATATTATGCTTTTTCCAATCAGGAGGGGGATTTATTACCGGTATTTTTTTAATTTTTAGAGCTTCCAGTTTTTTATACAATTCTTCAATAAATTTTTCTGTAAACCCTGTACCAACCCTCCCGATGTAAATCAATTTTTTTCCCTTATATAAACCCAAGCATAAAGCAGAAATTTTCCTTTTTTCATGAGAATACCCGACAATTATACAATCGATTGTTTTCAAATTTTTAATTTTTAACCAAAATCTCGATCTTTCACCAGGAAAATATTTGCTCTTTTCATCTTTTGCCATGACGCCTTCGGCATTTAATTCTCTTATTTTTTTAAACAATTCTTCTCCATTTTTTGTTTGGAACATTAATTGAATTATTTCATTTTCTTTAATTGTTTCTTCTAAGATTTTCCTTCTTTTTTTCAAAGGAAATCTTATCAGTTTTTTCCCATCTTTCTCCAGAATGTCAAAAACGATATAGGTTGCTGGGTATTCTTTGCTTCTTAAATCTATTGCAAATTTACTTGTTATGTGTTCTCTTTTCTGTAATAAATTAAAATCTGGCAATCCCTTTTCATTGTATATTGCAAGCTCTCCATCTAGAACCGCTGATTTTGCATTGATGTATTTTGGCAAATCTTTTAATTCTGGGTATTGTTTTAATTTATCAATGCCTCTCCTGTTTACCAATCTAATATTTTTTCCATTTATATAGGCTATTATTCTCGTACCATCAATTTTTGGTTCATAAACATAGTTTTTCCTTTTAAGATCATTCAAGGTTCCTATTTTTGCTAGCATTGGTTTGTACATTGGTTATTCTAGAAGTTCCTTTAATGGCGTTGAAGGAGCTTTTTCCTTTGGCCATTTTTTGTAAAGCTCCTTTCTTAGGGCTTCAAGCATCTCAGTTTTTAAACCATTAAATTCTGCAGCTGTCAATATTTTAGTTTGTTTTTTTTCAGCAAATTTAAAGACCTTATTTATTCTTTCTTTCCATTTTAAGTCTCTTAAAAAATGATGATCGATGATTAATTCCTTTAGAGGACAATTTTCAATTATCCTTATCATATTTTTTACAGAGGCACTCATGGCTCTTGTTCCATATCTATACATCATATAACTAAGTGGTCCGTCAATAAAAATTGTGTTTGGCTTATTTTCCAAAATGAATTTGGTTTGCTTTTCATTACATGGGCCCTCAACATCTGACGTATGTATGAAAGTAGACTTTTCTTTTACCATAACTTCGGTAACAAATCCTAGCTTTTCACTAGGTCCATGTGTTACAGCATCTGAAAATCTTAAAAGTGTGGTTCCAAATTTCCATTCCCCACCATCCGAGTATTCCAGTTTTTTTACAATTTTTTCTATCTCATCGATAAAAAATTTTGCTCTTTTCTTTTGGCTTTTATTTATATTTTTCTTGGGGTGTTTTAAGAACACAATTTTTCCCTTGTACAAGTTTGGCTCCAGCGGATTGTGGTGGTCATAGTGGTAATGTGTAACAATCAATATGTTACTTTTTCTTGCATGTTCCTTAATTTTTTTCCAATGTCGGTTTAGTCTTTTTATTTCAATGGCATGTGGTTTGAGTCCATATCTGATTGGAGCTAAACTTACTCCTGGATCTATAAGTATTTTGCAGTCTTTTGTCTCTACATACGTTGCCATACTCCTCGTTCCCATAGAATCCGATGCGATTATTTCTATTTTCATTTTTTCTTTTTCTTTATACTTAGTTCTAGAGCTTTAATTAGGTTCCTGGTCCTTTTTACCTTTTTAACAGCAACAACAATTCCTTTCTTTTCCTTTGTTTTCCTTTTAACAGCTTCTTTAAATTTCTCTGAAAACTCATCTTTGTATTTTTGCATTGCCAATTCTTTTTCTGTATATTTTTCAATCAATTCCTTTGCAAGAGCTAATTCTTTTTCAGAAATTTTTGCTTTCTCCCCCAGTGTTTCAATTTGATTTATGTCCCTAATTTCGTATAAATAATTCAATGTTGTTAAAAGCAGACCTTTTTTATAGGGTTGAATTGCAACTATATACTCCTTTTCTTTCAAAATAATTCTTCCAATAGCAATTTTTCCAGTTTTTTCCAGAGCTTCTTTGAGAAGAAAATATGCCTTATCTTTGGCTCTTGATGGGGCAATGAAATAGTGTTTATTAAAAAATATAGTTGGAATTTTTTCTTTCTCTATAAACTTAATTATTTCCAAAACGGTGGATTTTTCAGGTTTAAAGCTTTCCAATTCTTTTTGTGTAAATGTATAATACTCTCCCTTTGCTACTTCGAATCCTTTAACAATATCTTCCCAACCAACTTCCTCACCACATTGCGGGCAATATCTTTTGTAATGGATTTGTGAATGGCATTTTTTACAAAGAAGTTTAAACCCTATTATTCTGGATTCAACAGCAGGATAAATTTTAATTGGTACAGAAACAAGACCAAGGCTTATTGTTCCTTCCCATATGCTTTTCATCTTAATCACCTATTTTCAATATTTTCTTTAATTTATTCAATGGTAAACAATTTATTATATCTTTCTTTTCTGCCCAGCCCCTTCTTGCTTGCATAACACCAAGCTTCATAAATTTTAAATCTTCTAAGCTATGGGCATCTGTTGCAATAGAAAGTTTAACTCCATTTTCTATCGCTTTTTTTATGTGCACATCACTCAAATCCAGTCTGTCTGGTTGTGAATTAACCTCCAAGATTTTGTTTTTTTCCTTTGCAACACTAATCAATTCTTCCATATCAACTGGATAAGGAGGACGTTCATTTATCTTCACAACCTGTAAATATTCTAAAACCTTTTAATTTTCTATTGAGTTTTTTTATCTCCTTTATTTGTTTTAACAAAGTATCCTCTTTTAGTCCATGAGCAATCGCCCTAGATTTTGAATGATCTGTTATGCAAATATATTTATAACCAATTTTTCTTGCTGCATCGGCTATCTCCTTTATTGTTGCTGTTCCATCACTGTATTTTGAATGTATATGTAAATCACCCTTTATATCCCTATATTCAACTAAATTTGGTAATTTTCCACGCTTTGCAGCTTCGATTTCTCCCCTATTTTCTCTTAGTTCTGGTGGAATATAGCGCAATCCTAATTTTTTATATACCTCTTCTTCAGTTTTTCCTGCAACCATCTTGTTTGTCCTTTTCTCAAACAAGCCATATTCACTTAGCTTATAGCCCTTTTTTATAGCAATTTTTCTTAACTCTATATTATGGTCCTTATTTCCTGTAAAATATTGAAGTGCTGAACCGAAGCTTTTATCCTCAACTACTCTTAAATCTGCTTGCAAACCATTTGATAAAATAACCATACTTTTCGTTGTTCCTTTTGCGAGAACCTTTTTTATTTCTGGCAGCTTAACAAAAGTGTCCATAACTTTATTAGGATTTGATGAAGTCACAAGAATATCTATATCACCAACTGTTTCTTTGCATCTTCTAAAAGAACCAACAGGAACAATATTGTGAACCTCTTTTAATTTTTTCAATTCATTAACGATATTATTAACTAGGGGAAGAACAAAACCTATGAGCATTCTCTTACTTCTTTGTTTATACAATTGCAAGCTTTCTAAAATGTTTTTTTCAGTTTTTTCACCGAATCCAAATAGATTTCTAAGTTTGTGTTCTTTTATTGCCTTTTCAAGTTCCTTTATATTTTTAATTTTTAGTTTTTTGTAAAGAACTTTAACTTTTTTAGGTCCAAGGCCCATAACCTCCATCATTTCAGTCAAGCCAGGAGGCAATGTCTTTTTCAGTCTTTCATATTCATTAATCTTTCCAGTTTCAATATACTGAACTATCTTTTTAGCTAGCCTTTCCCCAATCCCTGGAATCTTTTCCAAGCCTTTTAGACCCTTCTTTTTATAAATATCTTCTACATCTTCAGAAAGGCTTTCCAATGCTCTAGCAGCTTTTCTATACGCTCTTGGCTTCCACTGGACATCCTGCATCTCAAGGATGTCCGCCATTTCATAAAATATTTTAGCTATTTCTAAATTTTTCATATTTTTTTAAAATCTTCTTCCATTAGCTTTCCGATCTTTTTGAACCTCATCCCAGCTGCAGGATGGAATGTTGGTATTAATATACGATTTTCATATTTTATAATTTTTCCATGAATTTGAGAAACCTTTATTTTCTTTCCTAGAAAAGTTCTGATTGCAAAATTTCCCAACAAAACTATCTTTTTTGGATTAATTGCCTCAATCTGCCTAAATGTATATTCCTTACAGATTTCGATAAATTTGAAATTTGGTTTGTTAGTTACACATTTTAATACTGAAGTTATAAATACATTCTTTCTTTTAATACCATTTTTTTCCAGCAGATAATTTAAGAACTTTCCAGCCCTACCAACAAATGGTCTTCCAGTGGCGTCTTCATTTTTACCAGGTGCCTCACCGATGAACATTATTTTAGCATTTTTGGGCCCTTCTCCTGGAACGGCATTTTTTCTTTTTTTCCAGAGAGGGCATTTCTTGCATGATAAAATTTCTTTTTTTATTTTTGAAAGGCTTTCTTTCACAATTTTTCAAGAGAGAATATGATTTATAAAATCTTTTTTTCTTTAGGAATTAGGTGTAATAATATTTCCCTTCTTTTCTCTGGAGTCTGTCTAATCTACTCCCCGGTTTATTTATTCTTGGTCTAAATGTTTCTTTATCATGTCTATAAGTCACATCGAGCATTTTTAGAACAGTATTCATTCCCTCCTCTTTGCTACATGGTCCAAAAACATGACCTTCTTTGCCAGGAATTCCGCTAAAAACTAACATCGAATCCCCAATATAATCTATGAATTGTACATCGTGGTCTACAACAATCGCACAAGCTTCTTTGTTTAAAATAAAATCTTTTATTACTTCTGCAACAATAAGTCTATCTTCAACATCTATAAATGCTGATGGCTCATCAAATGCAAAAATTTCACAATCCCTAGACAATGTTAAAGCAATATAGGTTTTTTGCAATTCTCCCCCACTCAAATCTTTTATTTCGTTGTCTAATATTTTTCCCAAACCTAATTTCTCTAAGATATTTTGTTTATACCAACCCGAAGAGAATTTATCTTTTGCAGCTTTGATCAAAAATTCTCTTACTGTTCCTTTCACATCGTAACTCAAATATTGAGGTTTATAGGCAATTTTGTATTTATTTAATGTTCCTTCGTCAGGTTTTAATTCTCCCGTTAACAACCTTAGGAACGTTGTTTTTCCCAAACCGTTTGCACCCATTACAGCCATAATCTCTCCTTTGTGAACTAAACCCTTATTTACCTCCAGTTTAAATCCATCAAAACTTTTACTCATTTTTGGAAATTCTAGAAGTATCTCTTGGCTTGTTGTTTTTCTGGAAACCCCTTTGAAAAATTTTATACTGTAAGATCTAAACCTAACATTATCTTCAGGTAAATAGCCATCTAAATATTCGTTTATTCCTTTGTTTGTGGTTTTTGGTTGGGATATTGCTCCATAGCATGCCGGAACCCCATAAACTACCTGTATCTCATCCGAAATGTAATCTAAAGTTGTGAGATCATGCTCAACAACTATAATTGAATTGTTTTCCTTTGATAAATTTTTTATTAACTTCGCAACCATCATTCTTGTTGTTACATCCAAAAATGAGGAAGGTTCATCGAAAAAATATAAATCAGCTTTCTTTATTACCGTACCTATAATAGCTAGTTTCTGCAACTCTCCCCCTGATAACTTTGAAATTTCCATACTTTTCTTCTTTACCAAATTAAATTTTTCAAGCATTTCCTCCCCCTTTCCACTCTCGTCTACTTTATTTATTAAATCCATTACTTTTCCCTTATAGATTCTTGGAATAAGATCTATTCTTTGAGGTTTGTGAGCAATCCTGATTTTATTTCCAAAAAGATCTTCAAAGTATTTAGCTAATATGGTTCCAGAATATTTTTCAATTATTTCTTGTTCGTTTGGAGGGTTTTCTATTCTCCCAAAATTTGGATGAATATTCCCAGTTAGTATATTAATCGAAGTAGTTTTTCCTATACCATTTTTTCCTACCAAACCGATTATTTTTCCTTTTTTTGGAAGAGGTAAACCATACAACTCAAATCCGTTTATGCCATGTCTATGAACAGGATCTTTATCTAAAACATCAGGCAATCTTATAATATGAATACAATGGGCAGGGCATCTCTTTACACAAATTCCGCATCCGGTACAAAGCTCCTCATTAATAACTGGCTTTTTGTTTTTTATTATAATACATTCTTGTTTTGCTTTATTTACTGGACAATATTTACCACACAAAAATTCACATCTTTTTCCCAATACACATTTCTCTTTTTCAACTATTGCTATTCTTTTCATTTTTTCTTTTTGATCGTTTTAAAAGCCCTCTCTATTGTTAAACCTTTTTTGGTTAAAATTATTTCTTTAACTTCATCTGCCACTTTTATATCGTATTTCTTTTTTAAGGCTGTATCTATCTTTTCCAACAAATGTTTTATCCTTTTCAATGCAAAAATTGCTGAAGCTAAAGCATCCCTTTCATGTCTATTTTTTGGTTCTTTCTTTTTTAGCCTCACCAACCTTTTCTTTTCTTTTATTGTTAAATTCTTTTGAGGGTATATTAGCATAGCATTTAATCTTTTAGAGACTTCTTTAACGAATCTTGGTGGAGGAGATACATCACAACCTACAACAACAACCTTTCCATATTCTATTATTTTCAAAACTAAGTTTGATATGCTTAGATTTCTCCTGCTTCCAACACATATCGTATTTCCATTTAAATCTAATAATGCATATCCTACCGTAGCTCCAGGATCAACGCCTAATACAGTTAGTTTCTTCTTCAATAATCTTTTAAACCCAATCCTAATTTAAATAATTTTTTAAATGAAACTGACTTATAGAAAATAAATGTCTTGTAAAAGATGCAAAACAGAACCAGTAATCAAACTTCATAGTGGGGTTTCTCTTTGCAAAAAATGTTTTACTAAATATTTTGAAAGGAAAGTCTACAAAACAATAAGCAAATACAGATTGATTGAAAAAAAAGACAAAAAAATAGGTGTTGCAGTTAGTGGAGGGGCAGATAGTTTAACGACATTAAAAATCATGAATGACATAGCAAATAAAAGAAGAGCTATACAAATCAAAGCCATAGCAATTGACGAGGGAATTGGGGGTTATAGAAATGCCACAATAAAAAATGCAAAAAATTTTTGTGAGGAAAATGAAATTGAATTAGAAATAATAAAATTCAAGGAAGAATTTGGGATGTCGTTGGATAGGATGATTAAAAAATTAAAAAAAGAGAGACCATGTACAATCTGTGGAGTCCTTAGAAGACACCTCCTTAATAAATATTCTAAGGTATATAAGTTTGATAAGCTTGCAACAGGACACAACTTAGATGATGAAGCAGAATCGATTTTAATGAATCAATTTAGAAGAAATGTGGAAACTTCTGCAAGATTAGGTCCAATAACTGGAATAGTAAAAGATCCAAGATTTGTTAGAAGAATTAAACCATTATACTTTATGATGAAAAATGAGGTCAAAGTATATGCGAAAATTAAAAAAATTAAAGCGGATTCTGCTAAGTGCCCATATGCAATAAATTCTTTTAGATACGAAGTAAGAAAAGTTCTGAATACTTTAGAGGAAAAATATCCTGGAACGAAGTATTCTGTTATTGCTTCTTTTCTTGAGATTTTACCATTACTCAAAGAAAAATATAAAATTGAAACGAAGATTAAATCGTGTAAAATCTGTGGTGAACCGTGCGCTATGGAAGTATGTAAGGCATGTCTTATTCTAAGAGATTTAGGTGTTAAGAAATTTTAATTCTTAATCTTTCATGAGACGCGATTGCATTTGGGAATTTTTCTTTAACATAGGATAAAAATATGTCAGGGGCTAGTTTATTAAAATGTGTCAAAACTAATAATTTTGGTTTTGCTTCGAGTGCTAACTTAATAACATCCATAGGTCTCATATGCCCTCTTATTTTACTTCTTTTTCTGTAAGTATTTGGATGTGTTGCTTCGCATATCAAAACATCGGAGTTTTTACAAAAATCCGAAAGTTCTTCAAAATAATGGGTATCACCAGTATAACAAATCACCTTTCCATCTTTTCTTAGTTTGTAGCAATAATTTTTCTTGCAATGGTTTGTTTGTATATAATCTACTTTAAACCCACAAATCCTTTCAGGTATGTTTGTTTTTTGTTCAGCTTCCCTTTTATTCAACCATAGCCTTTGAGGGGTATAAATTGGAACTCTAAATTTTAAACTTTTTATAATTTCTTTTAAATGAAGAATGTGATCAATGTGTGTATGGCTCAACAATATTGCTTTTATTTTTCTATCACCTATTACCTTGGAAGTTCCAGCATCTAAGAGAATTTTGTTTTCTCCGTCCTCAATAGTAATCCCAATCAAATTTCTAAAGATATATTTTTTAATTGGCCTTAATATACCACCCCTAACTCCATGGAAAACGATCTCCATACTTTTCCACTAAAGAAAAAGATTTAAAAAATTTCCCATTTTTTGTTTTGGGGAAATGATTACATACAAAAAACAACCGAATACTGAAGAGGAAATATTTAGAATACTCCATCCAATAGTCAAAGAGTGGTTTGTAAAAAAATTTGGAGGTTTTTGCCTTACCCAATTGTATGGTGTGATGGAGATTCACTCAAGAAATAATGTATTAATCAGTGCTACGACAGGTTCGGGAAAAACTTTAACGGCATTTTTAGCAATATTAAATGAACTAATAGATTCCTCTGAAAAAGAAATACTGGAAAATAAAATATACTGTGTTTATGTTAGTCCACTAAAATCTCTCAATAATGACATTTATTTTAATCTTGTAAAACCACTTGAAGAGATGGAAAAGATAGCAGGAAAAAAATTCGGAATAAGAATTGCAGTAAGAACAGGAGACACTTCACAATCTGAAAGAGCAAAAATGCTTAAAAGAGCACCACATATCCTGATTACAACACCCGAGACATTAGCGATAATTTTATCAAGTATTAAATTTAGAGAACACCTTAAAAATGTTGAATGGTGTATAATTGACGAAATTCATGCATTGGCAGATAATAAACGAGGGGTCCACCTTAGTTTAAGCTTAGAAAGATTAAATCATTTATCAAATTATATAACTAGGATAGGATTAAGTGCAACATGTGAACCCCTTGAGGAAATAGCAAAATTTCTTGTTGGTATTGGTAGGAGTTGTAAAATTGTTAAAGTAGAAATCCCTAAAAACATGGATTTTGCTGTGCTGACACCAGTAAAGAATCTTGTAGAAACCAATTTTGTTCTTATGCATAACTCATTTTATAAATTATTGGATCAACTCATTCAAAGTCATAAAACAACCCTCATCTTTACAAATACAAGATCTGCAACTGAAAGAGTAGTGCATTATCTCAAAGAAAAATTCCCAAAAATCTATTCAGAGAACATAGGGGCTCATCACGGAAGCCTATCAAAAGAATTAAGATTGAATTTGGAGAAGAGGATGAGGGAAGGAAAATTGAAGGCCATAGTCTGCTCTACATCCTTGGAACTTGGAATAGATATTGGATATATAGATTTGGTTGTTCAATTAGGAAGTCCTAAAAGTGTTGCTAGGGCTGTTCAAAGACAGGGAAGAGCTGGCCACAGATTAAATGATGTAATTAAGGGAAGGATAATTGTTTTGGACAGGGACGATTTGGTTGAATGTGCCGTTTTACAAAAGGATGCTGTGGAAAGAAAGATAGATAGAATTCATATCCCACAAAATTGCTTAGATGTTTTAGCACAGCACATTGTTGGGATGGCAATAGATCAAGTATGGGAAGAAAAAGAGCTATTTAACTTGATTAGGAAAAGCTATTGTTATAGAAATTTGGATATTGAAGATTTTAATAATGTTCTTTCCTACCTTGCTGGTGAACATATAAGCTTGGAAGATAGACATGTATATGCTAAAATATGGAGGAAAGATGGGAAAATAGGAAGAAGAGGGAAACTTAACAGAGTAATTTATATGACAAATATAGGTACAATTCCTGATGAAACATTGGTAAAAGTTAAATTGAATGGACAAACCATAGGAACAATAGATGAAGCATTTTTGGAAAGGTTGAGAAGGGGCGACATATTTCTTTTGGGTGGACAGACTTATAAATTTTTGTACAGTAGGGGGATGGTTGCACATGTTAGCTCTAGTGTTGACAGACCCCCAACAGTGCCTTCTTGGTTTTCAGAAATGCTTCCTTTAAATTTTGATCTAGCAAAAGATATTGGTAAATTCAGAAGGTTAGTTGAAGAAAAGCTGAAACTTGGTAAGAAAAAGAATGAAATAGTATCTTTTATAAAAGATTATCTTCATTTAAAAGACTCAACAGCTTTAGCAATATACGATTATATAAATGAACAATATTCTTATTGCAGAGAAATCCCTTCTGATAAAAAAATAGTAATTGAACATACGCAAGATGAGAATGGGGAGAAGGTTGTCGTTTTTCATACCCTTTTTGGAAGAAGAGTTAATGATTGTTTGAGTAGGGCAGTAGCATATGCAATTGGGAAAACACAACATAGAGATGTAGAATTGGGAATTAATGACAATGGATTTTATATAACTTTAAACAAAAATGTAGATGTGGTTAAGGCTTTCAAATTATTGAATAGCGAGAATTTAAGAAAGGTTATGGAATTAGCAATAGAAAAATCTGAAATCTTAAAAAGAAGGTTTAGACATTGTGCAGCAAGGTCTTTCATGATTTTAAGATATTATAAGGGAAGGAAGAAAAGGGTTGGTAGACAGCAATTATCTTCTATGCTTTTGCTTAATGCGGTAAAAAGAATATCTGACGATTTTCCAATTCTTAAAGAAGCGAGAAGGGAAGTTTTGGAAGATGTAATGGATGTAGAGAACGCGAAAAATATTTTAAAGGGTATTGAGGATGGAAGCATAAAAGTTAAGGAGATATTTACAAAAATTCCTTCCCCATTTGCTTTAAATTTGGTAATGCAGGGAAGAGCAGATTTGATGAGAATAGAGGAAAGAACTGACTTTTTGAAAAGAATGCACAACTATATTCTTGCAAAAATAGGCCTGAAAAAATGAAAATTGCAGAAGGAATAGAAATTGTAGATCTGGCCCTTTATCTAGAAAAAGAGAAAGCCCTTGTTATGGCAGATTTTCACATTGGTATGGAAGAATCTATGATTGAAGACGGGATATTTATACCAAAATTTCAGTTTCCAATTTTATGCAAAAAAGTTGAAAATTTGTTAAAGAAGAAAAGGCCAAAGATAGTTATAATTAACGGAGATTTAAAGCACGAATTTGGTACAATATCACAACAGGAATGGAAAGAAGTACTGAAAATTCTTGAGATAATCCAAAACAATGTTGAAAAGGTTTTGTTAGTTAAAGGCAATCATGATACAATACTTGGCCCAATAGCCGAAAAAAGAAACATTGAAATTGTTGACTATTGTTTGATTGGAGAAAATCTGATTTTGCATGGACATAAAGAGTTTAAAATAAAGGAGAATTATAAAAGATTAATTATAGCGCATGAACATCCAGCTGTATCTTTAAGAGAAGGAAGCAAAACGGAGGTATTTAAGTGCTTTTTAAAAGGGAAATATAAAGGGAGGGAGTTAATAGTTATGCCATCTTTTAATTTTGTTACAGTAGGTTCAGACATAATGAAGGAAGAAATACTAAGTCCTTATTTAAAAAAAGATCTCGAAGATTTTTATGTTTATGTTGTTGATCAAGGAAAAGTATATGAGTTTGGAAAATTAAAAAACTTATATTATCAGAAAAATTTAATAATGTGATTTAAAATTAATCAATTACAGCCCCGTGGTCTAGCGGCCAAGGATAACGGACTTTGGATCCGTTGGCGGAGGTTCGAATCCTCCCGGGGCTATCTTCTTTAAAGCCCGGTGGTGTAGCGGCCAAGCATGCGAGGCTCTGGACCTTGCGACCTAGGTTCGAATCCTAGCCGGGCTATTTTAACAAACTTTAATAATTTTACAAAAGAGTCAAAAAAGTCTAAAAATATATGTAAGATTAAGTCTTAGCCGTATTAAGTTGAGATGAAGTGAATTATGAAATCTATATTTAGAAATAAAACTCTTATAAATCAAGAAATTATAAAAATTACAAATAAATCTTTATTTTTATGATAAAAGTTATTGGTTTTGATTTAGGCGGAGTTTATCTAACCGATTGTTGGTCTAAAATAGTTAGGAAAAAAATTGCTAACAAATTCAATGTTCCTCTAGATATTTTGGAAAAAAGAAACGAAAAATTTGTTGACAAAATTACAGAAGGTAAAATTAGCGAAGACGACTTCTTGAATAAATTATTTTCTGGTTTCAATTTGAACATAAAAGAAGTAAAAGATTATATTAGGGAACTCAATAAAGTAATTTTCCCCGAAATGCTTTCCTTAATGAAAAAATTAAAGAAAAATTATTTTCTAGTTTTAATGAACAACGAAGGAAAAGAGTGGAACGAATTTAGAATTAAAAGATTTCACTTAAATGAAATTTTTGAAAAAATATTTTCTTCCTGTATTATTGGCAAAATGAAACCCAAGAGAGAATATTTTGAAATAGTCGTTGAACAACTAAACATAAAACCGCAAGAATTATTATTTATTGATAATGAAGAACCAAATATCAAATCGGCAAGCTTATTAGGTATTAAAACCATTCTTTTTCAAAATCCAGATCAATTAAAAAAAGACTTGTTAAAATTTGATATCCTGTTTTGAAGAATTCTAAATAAGCTAATATTTTTCTGTAAGTTTTATATAAATCTTGAGCTGATTGTTTATCTGAATAAATAGTAAATTTTATAAAGAAAACAAATTTTTACTGATTAATCAGAAAATGGCAAGAATGCATGCTAGAAGGAGGGGAAAATCTGGCAGTAAAAAACCAATAAAGAAGATAAAGCCAAGTTGGGTTAGATATAGTGCTCAAGAAGTTGAAAGACTTGTTGTAAAATTGGCTAAACAAGGTCATGATCCAGCGATAATAGGTTTGATTTTAAGAGACACATATGGAATTCCTGATGTTAAGGTTATAACAAAAAAGAAAATATCCAAAATTTTAAAAGAAAATAATCTTGCACCAGAAATTCCTCCAGATCTTCAAGCTTTGATAAGAAAACACGTTAGAATTATGAAACATCTAGAAAGCAATAAAAAGGATAAAACTGCCAAATTTAGACTTATTTTGACAGAATCCAAAATTAAGAGGCTTGAAAAATACTATAAAAAGAAGGGTGTTTTGGCACCAAATTGGGTTTATGATAAGACAAAAGCAAAACTATTCCTAGAATAAAATGGCTGCAATCAAAAAGAAATGGTATGAAATACTGGCTCCTGAAGAATTAAATAATATAATCCTTGGTGAAACTCTTGTTGGTGTAGAGAAAAATGCTATTGGAAGAACGCTCATTCTCAACCTTGGAAAATTAATAAGGGACATAAAAAAACAGAATTTTAACGTCAAATTTAAAATTAAGGATATAAAAAATCAAAAGGCATTAACAGAGCTGATAAGTTTTGAACTTACCCCTTCCCAAGTTAAGAGGCTATCTAAAAAAGCAAAAGGTAAAGCTGATGATTCGTTTGTTTGCGTAACAAAAGACAAAATTAAAGTTAGGATAAAGCCTATGATTTTAACAAAGTTTAAGGTTCATAATAAAATGTTATCAGAACTTATGAAAAGAGCAAAGGAATTTCTTTCAGAAAAAGTAAGTAAGCTTTCATATTCACAATTTATTAAGTCTTTGATATCTCTTGATTTAAGAAATAAGTTGATAAATGAGTTAACAAAAGTATACCCAAATATTATATGTGAAATAAGAAAAACCGAGAAAATTAGTTAAATAATTCCTTTATCTTTTCTACAGCACCGACTACTTTAGCTAAATCCTCTGCATTTTTGCTGAACGAAGAAATAAAAATTTGTATATGATACCTTAAATTTTCTTTGCCCATTGAGAAGTATATTCCCCTAAAAAATTTCAAATTTAATTTTACATCTTCATTTTCACATTCAATAGCATAGGGCTCATAATGAAAAGGAAATATACTCCTTATTTTTTCATCAAAATAATAAAATTTCTTCGTACCGCTTACTTTTTCGCATACTTCTGAAAATCTTGCTGGGGTATAGGATGTTTTTCCCTCCAACAATTTTACAATCTTGGACGAATTTTTAAGTGGAGATGTTAATAATTCTATTTTCCTTCCCAATGTTGGATCCAGTTGCACCTCTTCAATTAACTGTTCGAGATAAGAAACTCCGACAACGTTGCTTTTCAATTTTTCAATGATTTTTTTTGCGCCCACTATATTCGGCTCGAAAGAAAAAATTTCTATGTTGGTTGTATACCTTTGAATTTTAAAACCACCTAAATATCCTAATTTTTCTTTATTTTTCTCTTCATTTCTAAGATTTGTATGTATTGTTAACAATTTCATTTTAATGGGTAGTGGCAAGCAACAAACCTTTCATTCCCAAAATCGATCAATTTAGGTTCTTCTTTTTTACATTTTTCTTGGCAGTATGGACACCTAGGATGAAATCTACAACCACTTGGTGGATTCAATGGACTTGGTACATCTCCTCCCAAAATCACTTTTTCCTTTTTAGTGTCAACATCGATTGTTGGTGTTGCTAAAAGAAGAAAGCGGGTATATGGATGAAGTGGTTTGGAATAGATATCTTCTTTTTTCCCCATCTCGACTATCTTTCCCAAATACATTACAGCAATTCTATTACAAATATTTTCTATAACATTTAAGTCGTGTGATATGAATAAATAACTTAAATTGTATTTTGCTTGCAAATCTTTCAGTAAATTGATTATTTGTGCCTGAATCGAAACGTCTAGAGAAGCAACAGGTTCGTCAGCCACAATGAATTTTGGATTCAGTGCAAGTGCTCTAGCAATACCGATTCTTTGCCTTTGTCCCCCGCTGAATTCATGAGGATACCTATTGAGTTGGTCCTCTTCCAAACCTACTTCTTTAATCAATTCCAGTAACCTTTTTTTCCTTTCTTTTCTATTATACATTTTATGAATTTTCATCCCTTCAGCTATCGCATTACCTATTGGAATTCTTGGATTTAAACTGCTATAAGGATCCTGAAATATTATCTGCATTTCTTTCCTCAACTTCCACATTTCTTTTTTTCCAACTTTAGACAAATCTATGCCATTAAATATTATTTTTCCACTTGTTGGAGGAGTTAAATTTAATATTACCCTTCCCAGTGTAGTTTTTCCGCATCCAGATTCGCCCACCAAACCGAAAGTTTCACCTTCTTTAATTTTAAAACTTACACCATCAACCGCCCTCACATAAGTTTCTACTTTTCCAAATGTTCCTTTCTGTACTGGAAAATATTTTTTTACGTCTATTACTTCAAGCAAGACTTTTTCTTCAATTCCCATATAGCCAACACCTCACTTTTTGATTGCCAACGTTAAAAAGCGGAGGGCATTCTTTTTCACATTTTTCTGATTTGTATCTACACCTAGGATGAAATGCGCAACCTTCTGGTAAATTTAATGGATTTGGAACCGAACCTGGAATTGGATTTAGTCTTTCTTGGCCACTCTTTGGAATGGATTCAAATAAACCAATTGTATACGGATGTTTCGGCTCCTTAAAAATGTCGTACTTTTTTCCATACTCCACAATTTTTCCAGCATACATCACAGCTACCTTATCTGCAATTTCAGCAACAACTCCCATGTTATGTGTAATCATAATTATTGAGGTATCGATACCTTCCTTTAAATTGTTCATCAAATCCAAAATCTGTGCTTGTATTGTTACATCGAGAGCTGTTGTTGGTTCGTCAGCTATTAACAATTTAGGGTTGCATGAAAGGGCCATCGCTATCATTACCCTTTGACACATCCCACCACTTAATTGATGCGGATACTCGTTATATCTTTTCTCTGGTGAAGGTATATTAACTTTCCTGAGCATCTCTATAGCTCTTTCCTTTGCTTCTTTTTTTGAGACTTTTTGGTGGAGCCTTATGGTTTCGACAAGCTGGCTACCTATCGTGAATACAGGATTTAAACTTGCTGTAGGATTTTGGAATATCATGGAGATTTCCTTTCCCCTAATCTTTCTCATCTCTTCCTTAGTCAATCCAAACAAGTCCTTTCCTTCAAGGTATATTTTCCCATCAATCGTTGTAATGTTTTCGTCGTGTAATCTCATAATGGAAAATGCTGTTACACTTTTTCCGCATCCGGACTCTCCAACTAAACCCAATGTTTCTTTTTTATCTAGGTCAAAACTTACACCATCGACAGCTTTTAAAATTCCCTTATCTGTTTTAAAATAAACTTTCAGATCCTTTACTTCCAATAATTTTTCTAGGGCCATCACTTCTTCAAAATCCATGTTCGATTTATAAATCTTTTCCCAAAAACCCATAAAATTGGAATTAAAAATAAAAATAAATAATATTTCTTCAGCAATTTCTTCTTTGTTTTTATAACCTTTACATTGACTGAATTCTCGATCAATAACCCATCAACCCAAAACTTTTCCACCACCTTAATTGTTGTCTTAAATTCATTCTTTTTTGGAAAGATTTTTAGCTTCACTGACTCCATTTTTTCAAGTGATAAATTTTTTTGACTTATTGCTAATGTTTTGTTATCGAACTCAATATGATAAGTAGCTTTTGTATCTAGATTATTCATCAGAAATATTTCTTTTTCAGAATCTTCAAACACTAATTTGGCTGGCGAAACAACGATTGCAAAAACAGATGGTATTGCAAAAATAAAAATTAAGAATTGAAAAAGTTTCATTCTTCAATTTCATATTCAAAAGAAATTCTTCCATAATAACGCCCTTCTTTGCACCCTTCTTTTGTTATTAGTCTAAAAATTATTGTTTTTTCCTCGTTTGGTGCCAAAATAACACTTTCAACTGGACTTTCTAAATATCTATAGATTTCTTTACTAAGTTCGTAACGTATATTAACATTTAATTCTACATTCCCTAAGTTGGATATTGTTAAATTCTTAATCACAGATTCACCCGGATTGACAACCCCAAAATTTAACGATTCTTTGCTTACATCAATAGCTATTACTTCAAGAAATTTTATAGTTACATTGTAACTTAGAATTCTTCCATCGTCAGCAATTATAATTGTTAAATTTTTATATCCTGGTTTCACTTCACTGATTAACAATTCCCCAGAAAATATTGCTATGGTTGCGCTAATATTTTTAACTAGGACCAATTTGCTCCTTGTCTCCCCCAAAGAAACATTAACATAATCTATATCATCAAAGCCATTTTTATCCATTAAAGTTATATTTATTTTTAGAGGTCTATTTTTTTGCGGAATAATCTGTATTCCATCTTCCTCTAAATCATCACTCATTGAAAAATTAACAATCTCAGGTAAAGTATCATTGATAAAAACAAATATTCTTACAAAATTTTGAAAAATGATACTATTTTCTTTTCCTGGTGTTCCACCAATTACATTGCTTTCTAACCATTCGTTATTTTTCAAATTTCTTTCTAGTGTTCTACCATTTTTTAGTGCCCCAATTTCGGGCTTGTAAATTACCAATTCAGAACAATTTTCTCCAGTTAAATTTATTATTCCTCCTTTATTACTCAAAGCAAAATATCCGTCTATAGCTCTATAGTTTCCATCGCTTTCGTTCCAGTATCCATCACAATTTCCGTATAAACACTCAAAGCTTTCGTTGTCTGTGTCGTCCCCGTCTATTAATTCTCTAGCTATAACGATGTACTCAAATGGCTCTATTACTATGTCATCAAAATTGTAGCCATTTATCCTGCAATTACTTAAATCTATTTCTTTTGTTTCATTATTGTATAGCTCAATCCATTCGCCATCATTTTCAGAAATGTTTGGCGCATACATGATTTCTGTTATAATAACAGATGCCCATGCTATTTTTACAAAAACGAAAAGGAATATCACCAATGAAATTTTTTTCATCTTCTTGTTTGAAATCAAAAAACTTTTTTTAAATTTCTAAACAAAATTCGTTAAATTTTCGAAATTATAATCTTATCTCTCTTTCCAGCCATTCTATTCTTTTATTTTTTCTTTCCCAGAAGATATTTTCCCATAGATAATGAAATGCAAGTTTTTCCCATCCTTTGAATTGCTTAAAAAATTTTAATATCTTATTTGACGACACCAAATCTTTATTAAAAAGTAACCTAGACATTATTTTTCGTTCCCAAGGAGGAATCATCTTTAATTCATCGCAAAAATAAAAGTTTTCAAAAAGAATATACTCCACAGATGCTGGACCAATCCCATATAATTTTAGAATTTCTTTTC
>JAFCFS010000021.1 GCA_017608525.1 Candidatus Woesearchaeota archaeon
TTCCCAAAATATGCAAAAGTTGAGAGGCCACCACTTGGAAGCCTTGGAATATTACTTAAGAGGAAAAGATAAGCAGAACAAACTATATAGATCGTTAAAAAGGTCTTACGGAAAAGACTTTGCAAAAAAAGTAATGAAAATTCTAGAAGAGCTCGTTAACGATGAAAATGGATCGCTTACAATTACTGATAAATGGGATTGTATATGTCTAGCTGGATGCCCGCACAAATTTGAAGAGTATGGCTATTGCAGAAATCCACCACCCTATTATATTAAAGCCCTTGACTTTGTTTTTAATATAATGAAAAATTACGAAGACGAAGCTGCAATGGCTGATAGAATAGTTGCTGAAAATTACGGATTAGAGATAGGCAAAACTTATACTATTAAAGAAGTGCTGAAAAAACTTAAAAAAGGCCAGAAAAAAAGGTAAAATATTGGAAAATCTGGCTTTTTTTTCGTATAATATACATTATACGAATTTTAATCGGTTAATATTTTTTCTTTTAATGTTTCTTTTATTAAATCTGGAAAATTTTCACTTATCCAATCATCAATTTGTTTCCTTTTTTGGCTGACATCCAATAATACAGAAATAACCTTCTTTTTTCCTTTCTCGTTTAGAGAGCCAAAAAAATCTACAAAATTATCTAAATTACCATAATATAAACTTAATATGTCTCTTCCCTTGACAAAACTATTCATAAGCGAATCTTCTAATTTTTTCATGTGGGATTTTACTTCCTCTAGACTTTTTTTCTTATTTATTATTTCTTGTTCTATTGTTTCCTTTCTATTTATTATTTCTTGTTCTATTACATATGGTAAATAAATAAGCTCAACCAACTTTATATAAGCCAATTTATAAGATTCTCCTTTCCATTTTTTAAAATAAAAATCAATTATGTCATTCAATTTTCTTTTTTTTAATCTTGCAGGAGAAAACCAACTATCCTTTACAATTAATTTAAAATCTTTCCCTTTTTTGCCCATGTAAATACTCAGTGTTGATATGTAGGGCCCTAAAAATACTCTCCAATAACCTCCCATTACAGTTTCAACAGAAGAAATTAAAGCAAAATTATCTTTTTTGGGATTATTTATGCGAATTTTAACAAGCGCTTTTTCTAATGTATAATTCTTCACAGATAAGTTATTTAATATAAAATGCTCCTCACAACAGAATTTATCTTTCTTGAGATTTTTAAGCTCTAAAATCTCCTGACACGGCTTTTTTAATTTATTATAAACGATTTGGTAAGTATTTTCCAACAACTTTGCCAGCTTTTTCCTTTTCCACACTGACAAGTAATCTTGAACCCATTTTGAACTTGATTATTTATTACGCTTTTTAAAATTTTCGTTAATATGTTGATTAAATTGAAATTTCAAAAATTTGAAATTTATTTAAAAAATTTTCGAAACAAATTTATTTTATTAAATGCTTTTATTAAATATGATAATTGGAATTATTGGATTGGCATTGCTTGTAATAAGTTGGATTCCACAATTAACAGAAGTTCTTAGGAAAAAACAAGCCAAAATAAATATTAAATTTGGTCTAATGTATTTTATAGCCTGCGTTTTATTGGCGATTCATGCCTATATTATAAAAGATCTTGTTTTTACTATTCTCAATATATTGGCAGGAATAATGGGTGGCTTAACGCTTTTCTTTTCCTTTAAGAAGTGATTTTATTACAATATCTTTAAGATTTTCTGGCAATAAACGGATTAAATTGCTGTATTTGCCAAAATCTATGCCTAAAACATCATCTAAATTCGCTTTCTTCAAAATGCTTTTTTTAGTGCTGTTGACGAAATTGTTAAATAACTCTTTTTTCTCATATTTTTTTCCGTATTCTAAGGGAAGACTTATTAATGAATAAACCATTTTAGAGGCAACTGTTGCATGGGGCTTTATACTATGGCAATAATTGTAGTGTTTATACAATTTTTGAATAAAGTCCTTCGTTTCATAAAATCTATCGGTTGAAAATGGATCGAAAGAAATGGCGTATTTAAAATTTAGCCTTTCCTTTTTAGGCCCCATTTTTATTTCTATAAAACACGACTCACCTTTTTCAATAAAGAAGTTCCCCATTACCTTAAAGAAAAAATACCTTTCTTTTTCACCAACTATTGCCCAATTTTGCCTTAGATGAAGCAAATTTTCAATGGTATGGGCTTTTAGATACATAGTTTTACTTTTTTCTTGCATATTTTGATAAACAAGGTAAATATAAAAATTATTATAAACTCCTTCTAATTTCTCTGCTAAGTAACCTTTTCCATCACCAGATTTTGAAATGCAGTCTATTTCTTTTAGGATCTCTTCCAAATCTTCACTAAAAATTAACTCCAAATCTAAAAATTTATGCATTTTCATCAATTTTTCAATTAATATATTTTTAAATTTTTCCCTAATTTTCTCGAAATAATTCCATTAAATTTAAATATTTGTTCGTATAATCTATCTTATATGAATTCAAATAATTCTGAAGAAACAGAAAAATTGAAATTAACGATACTTCGTCAAAAAGATTATGATAACGCTTTAGCTATTGCAGTAAGTGTTATGGGTGAGGTTTGGCTGCCTAAAGAAAATGTACTTGAGGTTAAACTTGAAGACAAAATCCTTAAACTTCTAGATGAGTTTGACAATAAAGGCATTCAATACTCTCCTTCACGTGATAAAATAGAAGCTCTTTATACCCAATATGCTGTATCCAAAATAATCTACCTACCTGGGTTTTAAAATGGAAATTGACGATGTTGCTAGAAAAATATCAACAGAGTTAAAAATACAAGGAAAGAGTGAACAAACCATAAGAGTATATATTTTTCATAATAAAAAATTTTTAGAATTTATCAAAAAAGATCCGACTGAGGTTTGCGAGGATGACATTAAAGAATATTTGGCCCATTTGCTTTCAGAAAAGAATTACGATCCAGCTTCTGTAGCATTGGTAAGATCGTCTTTAAAATTTTTCTACGACAATATTCTAAAAAAGAATATAATGGCTGAAATTAAAACCCCGAAAAAGAGGAGGAAAATACCGGAGGTTTTAACAAAAGAAGAAGTTAAAAGACTAATTGAATGTGCAGGTGATTTGAAAAACAAAATCCTTATAGAAATAATGTATTCATCTGGGTTAAGAGTAAGCGAATGTGCAAAGCTCAAGGTAAAAGATTTAAATTTAGAGGAAAAAACTGGCTTGCTTAGGGGAGGAAAAGGAGGAAAAGACAGATTTTTCATTCTTTCCCAAAGGGTTGTTGACGATTTGAAGAAATACATAACAGCTTTAGATGAGGATGGGTATTTGTTCCCTGGAAAGGATGGAAATAAGCCAATGACAACAAGAGCAATACAGAAGATAGTTAAAAAAGCGGCCGAAAGGGCAAAAATTAAAAAAAGAGTATACTGTCATGGTTTGAGACACGCTTTTGCTACCCATCTTTTGGAAGAAGGAACAGATATAAGAATAATACAAGAACTGCTGGCACATGCAAATTTGCAAACAACTTCTTGGTACACAAAAGTTTCAAAAAAACAATTAAAAAAAGTCAGAAGTCCATTAGATTCGTTATAGTATCGAAAGATTTTTAATTTTATATTCGCTCATAATCTTAAAATGGAGTCCGTAAAAGAAAGGCTTGAAAAACTAAGAGAAAAACATAGCATCGTGGCAAAACCGCTGGGCGAGAAAAAAGAGCCAAAATTATCTATGGATGCAGTTTATCAAAAAAAATTAGAGAATGCATTAACAAAAATCGAAGCGATAAAGAAAAAAATGGAGATAGGCACTTCTTTCTTAAATTACTATAATGATCTAAAGGCTGCAGAGAAGGAATTTTTAGATATTTTAAATGAGGCAAGAGAGAAAGGAGTTGTTTTTACTGAACAATTTGAGAAAAAAGTTAAAGAAACAGAGAAAAATATAAGGTAAAAACTTTTTGTTTCTGATTAAATCTTTTTAGCAAATAATCCTTTAAATACCTTTACAAATATCCTTTTACATAATAAATATTCTTTCTTTCCTTCTTCTGTTAAGCGATAATATTTTTTCCTTCCTTCCTTTTTATAAGATACGAGCTTTTTCCTTCGTAAATATTTTAAAGCAGGATATATTGTTCCTGGTGTTAATTTTTCTCCCTTCTTCTTTCCAATAATTTCAGCCAATTCATCACCACATAGACGTTTATTCCTGTGAAGTTCGTAAAGGATCTGAAACAATAAAAAGCCCTTTAAATTTATATACTTCGGCGTTTTCATAATTTAAATTAAGATTTTCTAATATTTATTTTTTTCTATATTGGTTAATCTATATATTGCTTTTACAATATATTGTTTAAACAATATATTGGATAAACTATATATATTAAAACCAATAAATAAAATGCTAAAAACTTTTAAGCAAAAATTAAAAGTTTTATTGAAGCAGTTTTAATATCTCTATTGCAATTTTATCTGGATCGTGCCTTGCCAAAATAGGTTTTGTTACAAAATTTCCCTCGATAAATTTAATATTCTTGAATTTTTTTAGCTCCTCTTTGTCGCAAACAACAGGGAAAGATTTTTCTTCCGCATATTTCTTGAGAAGTTTTTTATCTTTAATCGGTTTGTTGTAAAGTACATAATCTATTACATTTTTTCCAAGATATTTCTCAATAACTTCAACAAAATTATGTACCTTAAAATTATTTGTTTCTCCAAATTTAGTCATCAAATTGCAAATATAAACTTTTTTTGCTTTCGAATTTCTTATTGCTTCTGGAATACCACCCACTATCAAATTCGAAACAACACTTCCATATAAATCACCAGGTCCGATAACTATTAAATCAGCTTCATTAATTGCTTTGATTGCTTTTTCATAAGCTCTAGCCTTGGGAGATAAAAACACCCTCTTGATTCTTAAATTTCCATCGTGCTTTGGTATATCGATATTTGTTTCGCCAACAATCAATTGTCCATCTTCCAACTCTGCACACAATCTTACATTATTTAAAGTTACAGGTAAAACTTTTCCTTTTATAGAAAGTAATTTACATGCCTCCTCTATCGCTTTTTCGTCACTTCCAGTTATTTCCCTTAAGGCTGTTATTAATAAATTCCCAAAAGAATGTCCCTTAAAAGCTATCCCTCTGTCGAATCTGTACTGAAAAAGTTTCTTCATCATTTCTGTAGATTCAGATAGTGCAACAATACACCTCCTTATGTCACCTGGTGGAAGAACGCCGAACTCGTCTCTTAATCTGCCAGTGCTTCCACCATCATCGCTCATATTAACAATTGCCGTAAGCTCTATATCATCGTATTTTTTTAAGCCCTTCAATACATGATAGCTTCCAGTTCCACCACCAATGACAACAACCTTCTTCATTTTACAGTTACAGATTTTGTTAGATTTCTAGGTTTATCAACGTCATAACCCATTTCCTTCCCCATCCAATATGCTAAAATTTGGAAGGGTATGGTATTTAATATTGGTTCTATTCCTTTAGGTAAAATTATCGAATCGTTAAAAAACTTTTTCTTTAATGTTGAGACCCCTATAATGTGGCCACTTCTACTTTTCAATTCATTTATACAGCTTTCCATTTCTTTATCATAAATAACAATACATGGAAACTCTTTCTCGATTAACGCTATTGGTCCATGCCTTAATTCGGAAGCCATTAATCCTTCAGCATGTACATAGCTTACTTCTTTGATCTTCAGTGCCCCTTCCAATGCAACAGGGTAATTAATTCCGTTTCCGATTATAAAAATATTCTTCTTTTGAGCCAGAAATTTCGCCACCTTCCTTAAACTTTCGATATTTTTGATTTTAAGAAATTTTTTCAAACCATTTGCTGTTTTTTTAATTTTTTCAATTGCTGATTTGGATTTACCAACACAAAGATTTGCCAAATAATAAGTTAATGCTATTTGATTTGTAAATGATTTTGTTGCCGCTACAGCAATTTCTGGTCCAGCATTTATAGGCAAATAGATACGGGATTTCCTTGCTAAAGATGAAGTTTCAACATTCACTATAGAGAGAAGCTTTTCGTTTTCAAAATCCCCAACCGCATTTAAAACATCTGCAGTTTCTCCACTTTGAGATATGGCAATAATGATAGAGTCGTTGAGAAATTTTCTATAAAAATGTATTTGGGAAGGGTGTAAAGCATAAGTCTCTTTGTTTGCGATATTTGAAAAGAAAATGCTTGATATTAAACAAGCATGATAGGCTGTTCCGCATCCAGTAAAGATTATTTTTTTTGAATCTTTAATGAGCTTTACAAATTCGTTGACTTTATTTTTATCTTGCTTCAAAACATTTTTTATTGTATCTTTTTGCTCAAATATCTCTTTTAGCATATAATCCTCAAATTTGCCTTTTGTATAGTTTCTTTTTTTGTACTTTATTTTTTCTATTCTTCCCTTTAAATCTAGCTCTTTTCCAATTAAGGATACGTTTTTGCCAATAAACCATATTTCACTATCTTTTGGGAATATCGCTTTCTCAGTTTTGTCTATAAATCCTGCAACATCTGATGAAATAAATTTTTCTCCTTCACCGATACCAATTATTAGGGAATTTCCGTTTTTAAATGCGAAAATTCCATCTATATCTTTATGCATTAATAATACTGCATATTTTCCTTTTAGGTCTTTTATAACTTTTTTAATTGCATTCTCAAGTGTATAATACTTTAAATATTCTTCAATTAAATGAGGAATTACTTCTGTATCTGTATCGCTTCTGAATTTATGCCTCTTTTTCTTCAGCAAATTTTTTAGTTCTTCATAATTTTCCACAATTCCGTTATGCACAACAGCAATTTTGCCAGAACAATCAAAGTGTGGGTGGGCATTTTTTATGGAAACAGAGCCGTTTGTTGCCCATCTGCAATGCCCTATACCTATGTTTCCATCTGGTAGAGAATTTAATTTTGCATTTTCGAGCTTTCCTATAGCTTTTTTAACAAAATAGTCCTTTCCTTTTTTTACAACAATGCCCCAAGAATCATAACCTCTATATTCGAGTTTTTTTAAAGAATCAAAGATAATTTTAAAGGCAGGTTTCTCCCCAAAATATCCAAATATTCCGCACATAAAAAAGAAAAAAACAAAGAGGTATAAAAAAATTTAGATAATTTAGAAATTGTTTTAAGGAAAATCTGAGAAGAGAGAAAAAGTTCTTAACAAAGCTATAAGCTTTGCAATCTCTAGTCCAGTTTCAAAAGCCTTTTCTGGAGCAACTGAGAAAATATTTTTTCCAAAAATCGGATGGCTTATCCCTGGAAGAGCTTTGAACCACCTATCCGCCGTTTTTTGGTCGTAATATCCAAGAGCATATCCAATATTGCTTTTTGCAACCATCTCTGGGTTCTCGTTACCATGTCTTCTAAGGTATTTAACATACTCTTCGTAGAATAGTTCTATTTCTAGTTCTTCTTTCAGTGTTTCAATTGCTGTGAATAATACATTTCTTTTAGGATCCGTTTCTTTAAGCTTTCCCAACAAGCTCATTTTTTAAACCTCTTTAAGTTTTTTTGGTAAGTTTTTATTCTATAAGTAAATACATTCCAACAGAATAAACTTGTAACGATAGATTTATAAAAATTTTAAAGTTTATTTGGTAAAGATTTTCAGACAAAGCTTTAATTGGCTATGACAACGCTAAAACAACTAGAAAAAGAAATTGAAAAAATTAAAAATAGGAATCTGCGCGTCGAGGCCGATAAGGCTTGGGAAACTAGTTATACTAGAAGAATTTTACTTACAATATTCACCTATTTAGCAATAGGATTTTATCTTGTAGCAATTGATATTCCAAATCCATGGCTAAATGCTGTAGTTCCTGCTGTTGCATTTATGCTTTCAACTTTGACACTGCCATTTTTCAAAAAAGTATGGTTAAGGTATATCTATAAAAGTAAAAATTTAAGAAAAAAATTTTAGAAATAGAATTTTTAACTATTCCAATTATTGAATAAATTTTCACCAAATTTATAAATTCCTAAAATTTCAATATTGTTCATGGAAACGATTTATTGCATAAAAACAAGAAGATCGATTAGGAAATACTTAAATAAAAAAGTTAGCGATGAAGTTATTAAAAATTTAATTGATTGTGCAAGACATGCTCCATTTGGTGGTCCTCCAAAGAAAGAATCTCAATTATGGGAATTTATAATTATTAAAGACAGAACAGTCAAAGAGAAACTTGCTCTCCATTACGAGGATAGACAATTTTTGAAAGAAGCACCAGTTGTAATTGCAGTTTGTGCTGATAAAACAAAGGACCCAAAATATAAAGACTGGGAAATAACTTGTAGTTTAGCAATTGAAAATATTCTTCTTGCAGCGCATGCCTTGGGCTTGGGTGCTTGTTTTGTAACAACGTTTATACATCATGAAGGCCATAAAGATGATAGAAAAAAATTGATTGAAACTTTAAATTTGCCAGAGCACATCGAATTAATTGCTTTAATCACAGTTGGTTATCCAGATCCTTCTGAAAAGATCGAAGAAAAAGAGTTAAGGGATATTGATGAATTAATTCATATTGACAAATGGTGATGTAAGCTTTGATAATTTTCTAAGCCACAAAATTAATAAAATAGTTTAGAACAGAATAAGTTATGGACATAAAATCCTTTCAGAAAGAGGTAGAAGAACTTTTTAACAAGATTTCCAAAAGAAGGAAAAATAAACATACAAAAGAAGAAATATTCATACATTTGGTTGAAGAAATTGGAGAAATAGCAAGACAATTAATAAATAAAAAAATAAAAAGGAAAAAATTTGATATAAAAAATCTTGAAGAAGAAATTTCAGATTCAATTTTATTTTTAACGTACTTAGCATCTTTGCACAAAATTAACCTTGATAAATCTTTAAAAAACGAGATAAAAAAATTAAAAACAAAATTTAAAATCTGATTTATTTTGTTTGTAAGTCCGCAAATTTATTAAATGAGTCCTTTTATAAAAATTTTTAATGGATGAGCTAGCAAAAACAATTCAAACCTATAACCGATATGCAGAAAAATATTTTCAAAAGAACTGTTCTGTTGAATGTATAAAAGAAATCTTGGAGTTTTTCATCAAAAATATTTGCGGGAAGAGAATTTTGGATGTTGGTTGTGGGCCGGGAAGAGATGTAAAATTTTTTTGCGACCGCGGTTTTGAGGCGATAGGAATTGATCTGAGTAGAAATTTATTGGAAATTGCAAGAAAGAATGTTCCGAAAGCGAGATTTTATTTAATGGATATGAGAAATTTGACTTTTCCAGATAAGTATTTTGATGGTATTTGGGCATGTGCTTCATTTTTACATGTTTCAAAAAGAGATGCAGAAAGAACATTGAACGGCTTCCATAGAGTTTTAAAATCAAGTGGTTTATTGTATATTTCCGTTAAAGAAGGTGTTGGCGAGGAATTTGTAAGCTCTCTAGATTATGGTGGGAACGGGAGGTATTTTGTTTTCTATTCTCGTGAAGAATTAAGAAAGCTAATAGAAAACAGCGGATTTAAAGTAATTAAAGAGGTAATTGAAAAAGAGAAAAGAGGAAAGACCTGGATTAATATGTTTGCAAAAGTTAATCAAAATTAAAATGTTTTATTCTCTTTAAGTCCTTCGATGAGCCCCTTTCCAAATTCCTTCCCAATAGATTTTGCCAAACCTCCAAAAATCGATTGTCTTTGCTTTGCATAATATAACTTTAATTTAAAATTTGCTTTTAAGTCCTTCGCCATCAATGCTGCAGCTTCTTCTCTTCCGCCCAAGTAATCTATTAGTCCATTTTCTATTGCTTGTTTTCCACTATAGATCTGTCCCGTAGCAAGCTTCTTTACTTCTTCAACAGACATTCCCCTGTTTTCTGCAACGTCCTTAACAAAAAGCTCATACGTTTCCATAACTAGTTTTTCAAGTATTGTCCTTTCTTCTTCTTTAAGCTCTTTAAAAGGACTTCCCATTGTTTTGTATTCCCCTGCCTTGATCTCCTCCTCCTTTATTCCTAATTTTTCCATTAATCCCTTAAATTGTAAGTAGTTCATCCTAACACCGATGCTTCCTACAAAACTTGTTTCATCTGCAATTATATAATCACATGCGCTCGCAACCCAGTATGCTCCCGAAGTTCCAATGTCTCTTATTAAAGCGATAACTGGCTTCTTTGTCGATATTTCTTCAACAAGCTCTGCAAGTTCCTTTGATGCCAAGACAGTGCCTCCTGGGGAATTAATTTCAAATATGTAGCCATCAACACCCTGCATCTCGGCTTTCATTATTAAAGACTTATAGGCATCTGCTGTTAAGCTATTTATTGCTTTATCTATAGGTATTAATGCAACTTTCTTTGTTGGTTTTGTTTTTGCATACTGATAAGGAACTCTGTAACCTGGAAATGATGGTGGTCTTATACTTCCATACATAGACCAGAAAAACCATCCAAAAATTGCTACCGGCAACACAGCAGATACAGCTCTAAAAACCCCTCCAAAATTAAATTTTTTCTTTTCTTCCCCAGCCATTTTACTCAACTTCGAGTTCGTTCACTGCTTTTTTAAATTCGTCCCACTTTTCTATCGGAATCCTCAATCCGGCTTTTGTCCATCCGGTGTATTTGTTACTTGTAAGCCATTCCCTTATAGTTATTCCTTTTTCTCCTCTGTATTCGTTTACCTGCAAAACAATATCTACCTTATCCGTTTTCTTTATCCTAAATTCTTTTGCCATTTTCAACCTCCTATGGTTTTTTAATTAAAGTTTTAAACTTATCCTCGAATTTTTCTTTACACGCTCTTTCTTTCCAGTAAACTTGATGAGAAGCAATTTTTTCAAAAAGAGCTATAGCAATCCTTATTACATCTGATTGGTAAACTTTAAGCTTAGAATTCTTAACTATTTCTTTTGCATCTTCAATACATTGCTTCATCAATTCAATATTTTCTTTCCTTGCAACTTTCTCTACTTCCTTTTCTTCCTCAGTAGTTAAACTTATTCTTTCCCAATTCGGACTTTTTTCTGGTCTCGGGAAATCCTTGCTAAAAGCCATTTCACTATATTGAATATTTAATATTTATAAATATTTCCAAATTTATTTAGAAAATTTTAGAAAAGAAAAATAACCTTTTCCATCAGTTCTGCAATTTCCTTCCCCTTTTTTGTTAGTGTTATAGTTTTCGTTCTTCCGTTCTTACTTAGATTTACCAAACCCATCTTTTCCATCTTTTGGAGAAGTTTTACTATGTGGGAATATGTGCAATCTACTTTTTTTGCAAGAGCACTAATGTAAACTTTTCTCTTGCTGTTGTTTAGGAATATTAGTGCAAGTGAGGGCTTTTTCCTTAAGAAAACATCAAGCATTCTCAGCTTTTTCGCGTCTAAGAATTGGGTTTTTTCCATATAATCATTTTATCTTAACTTTTCTATATAAACCTTTTCTTTGTTTGGCAAAAAGAAAAAGATTTAAAACAGCAAAACCTTAAGTGTTTTTATGATAGATATCAAATTAATAAGAGAAAATCCGGAGTTTGTTAGAAAAAATTTGGAAAGAAGGAAAGACCCCGAAATTTTGAAACTTCTTGATAGGGTTATAGAAAACGATAAAAAATGGAGGGAACTTAAACAAAAACTTGATAATTTGAATCACAAAAGAAATGAGATTTCTTTGAAGATAAATGAGCTAAAAAAGAAAGGGGAAGATGTTTCCAGCTTAATCAATGAAGCAAAAAGTGTTGCCAGCGAAATAGAAACACTCGAAAATGATGTAAGGGAATTAAACGAGAAAATAAAAAATGATATGATGAGAATACCAAATTTATTGCACGATTCAGTTCCGTATGGCAAGGATGAATCAGAAAATGTTGAAATCAAAAAATGGGGCGAACCAAGAAAATTCGATTTTGAAATTAAGAGCCATGGTGAACTAATAATAAATTTGGGCCTTGGAAATTTTGAGAAGGCAGCAGAAGTTTCGGGTGCAGGATTTCACTATCTTTTTGGGGATCTTGCTCTGCTTGCTAATGCACTTGCTAGATTTGCAATTGATTATATGCTTGAAAAAGGCTACAAATTTGTTATACCTCCATATATGCTAAGGAGAAAACCGTATGAAGGAGTAACCGATCTCGAAGATTTTAAAACAATGATGTATAAAATAGAGGATGAAGATCTTTATTTAATAGCAACGGCAGAACATCCGATAGCAGCTTTGTATATGAATGAAATACTGAATTCAGAAAGCTTGCCTATTAAGTTTGTTGGGTTTAGTCCTTGTTTTAGAAAAGAAATAGGAAGCCATGGTGTTGATACAAAAGGTTTGTTTAGGGTTCATCAATTTGAGAAAGTTGAACAGTTTGTTTTTTGCAAACCTGAGAATTCTTGGAAATATCACGAAGAGTTGTTAAAAAACATAGAAGGAATTTATCAAAAACTCGAAATTCCTTACAGAGTTGTTAACATATGTACAGGAGACATAGGAATTGTTGCAGCAAAGAAATATGACCTAGAAGCATGGTCACCGAGACAAAACAAATATGTTGAGGTTGGAAGTTGTAGTAATTGTACTAGTTATCAGGCAAGAAGGCTTAATATAAAATACAGGAAGAACGGAACAGAAAAAGAATATGTCCATACTTTAAATTCTACACTTCTTGCTGTTGGTAGGACAATTGTTGTTATTCTGGAAAATTATCAACAAAAAGATGGTACAGTAATAATACCAAAAGTTCTTAGAAAGTATATGAATGGGAAGGAAATTCTCAAGAAGTAACCCCCTAAATGTGGTAAAAATAGAAAAGTTTAAAAATAAAAGGTAGGCTTATTCTATAGCTTTTTTAAAAATGAAAATACTTGCAGCTGGCGACATTCATGGAGATGTTGATTTAGCTAGAGAACTTGCTGAAAAAGCTGAAAAAGAAAATGTTGATTTAGTTATTCTGTGTGGTGATATAACACACTTTGAAACATCTGTAGAAAATATAGTTGGCCAATTTAAAAAGAAAAACAAAAAAGTTTTATTAATTCCTGGAAATCACGAAAGCAATGCAACAATCGAGTTTCTTGCAGAGCTTTACAAGGTTAAAAATTTGCATGGCTATTCGATTAAATTTGGAGATGTTGGATTCTTTGGGTGTGGTTCAGCAAACATAGGGCTTTTTCAACTTAGTGAGGATGAAATACTAAACCTGCTTAAAAGGGGATTTTACTATATTAAAAATTGTAAAAAGAAAATAATGGTTACGCATGTCCATCCAGAAGGAACATTGATGGAGAAGTTTACATCTTTCTTTAAAGGTAGTAAAGCAGTTAGAGAAGCGATTGAGAAATTTAAACCCGATATTTTGCTCTGTTCCCATGTCCATGAAGCAGAAGGAATAGAGGAAAAAATTGGTAAAACAAAAGTAATAAACGTAGGAAGAAAAGGGAAAATTATAGAAATATAATTAAAAATGGGATTAGAAAATCTATTTAAAGAAGAAATAAAAAATATAGAGGAAAAATCAGTTGCGAAAATAGAAAGAACAAAAAGGGAAGATGTAGTGAGAGAATTTGAAAAATACTACAACAAACTCAAAGAAAAATACTATTTTGGAGCATATTTTATACATGGAGCAGACGAATATTTTAATGAAGTAAAATCTTTTGCCAAATCTTATTTTTTAAGCAACGAACTTATTAATGATTTGCTGAAAAATTTAGAAAAATCTAAGGAGCTTGGGGTTTTTATTTCAGCAATCATACAAGCATCTTATGAAAACGGTTGCAACGAATTTAATTTTGGGGAAATTCGGTGTGATTATTTTGGTGCATTCTTAAAAGGTAAGGGTGGTGAAAAAATAAGAATAAATATAGAAAATCTGGATGGGAGATACTGTTTTTACAAGAGTGAAAATTGTTATGTTACTGGAAAATTCGATGGGGATATGTTCATGGAGATGTCAAAAGACAATATTGTAGAAATTTATGGTGGAAATGTAGAATGGTCCTTATTCGGTGGAGGAAAAAACCAAATTAAAGTTTTTGATTCTAAACTTTATAGCAGATACACGCCATATAGGTTTAATAAAGTAGAGTTTCATTTTGATGATGAATTTTATAGAAAACTGAAAGAGAAATATTCAATTGTAAAAAAACTAGAAAATGGCGAAACTTTAGAGGATATGATAGAAAAACTTGAAAAAAGCAGATTTGGGATTTTTGGAACTAAAAAATGGAAAGAGCTGAAAGAAATATATGAACTGATCCACGAATTTAGGGAAGAAAAGAAATTTTGCGAGCTAAATTACTGGGGAAAATTTGACAGATTAAAAAATTTAAAAACTGAAAAGAAAATCGCATTGGGTTTTGCTTTATCAAATTTATTGTTAGGCATTGGTTCTGCAATAGTCGGTACGCCAGTTTGTTTAATCAGTGGGGGGCTTGCTTCTTTTTGCGCTATCGATGCAAAAAGGAATATAAAGGAAGAAAGAGAATTTAGGAGAGAATTTCTTAAGAATTTGAAAGAGAGGGCAAGAGAGGTGGATAAAAAATTCAAAATTTATTATGAAAAGAACAAAATAAAAGACAATAAAAAACTTATAATAACAATATAAATCATAAAAAAATTTTTAAATGCAATTCAATAATACTATATTGAGGTTGTTGCAGAAGTGAATCTGTGGATACTCTTCGTTATCTGCTTAATACTTTCGGCATTCTTTTCGGCAGCAGAGATAGCATTCTTTTCTTTAAGCAGGTATAGAGTAAAGGCATTAATAAAACAGAAAAGAAGAAATGCCGAAATGGTTGATAGGATTAAATCAGAGCCGACAAAACTAATAACCACCATACTGATAGGGAACAATTTGGTTAATGTTGCTGCATCCTCCATCCTTGCATATGAAGTAACAAAGATTTTTGGTTCTATTGGTGTTGGGATAGCAACATTAATTACAACATTTATAATACTTACATTTGGTGAGGTAATTCCCAAATCGTATGCTGCATATAACCCTGAAGGTTTTTCTTTAAAAAGCGTTAAACTAATAAGCTTGTTCGAGAAGATTTTCTATCCGTTTGTTTTTGTGTTCGAAAAGCTTTCTAAAGTTATGTTTAAAAATCAAAATAAGGCGCTAACAATGGATGAGCTTAAAACAATGATGATGGTTGGTATAGAAGAGAGCAAGCTTACAAAAAAACAAAAAGAGATAATAGAGAAAACATTTCAGTTTGCAAATATAACTGCTGGGGATGTTATGACTTCCAGAATGAATCTATTCTGTCTGGATGCGAATATGAAACTTAAAGACTGTTTAGCATTGATTGCAAAATCGCAGTACTCCAGAATTCCAATATACAAGAAAAATATAGACAATATAACCGGAATATTGTTTATAAAGGATATTCTTGATTATGTTGAGAGGAGAAAAACAAATGTTACATTGCAAAAAATTGCTAGGGAGCCCTATTTCGTTCCGAAGTATAAACCAATAACAGAGCTTCTCAAAGAATTCCAGGAAAAGGGGATGCATATGGCAATAGTAATAGACGACTTTGGAGGAACAGCTGGAGTTGTTACAATGGAAGATTTGCTTGAAGAACTAGTAGGGGAAATTATTGACGAAAATGATGTTAGCAAAAAATTGATAATGAGGCTTGGAAAAAATTCTATATTGGTTGATGGTTCTACAGAAATAAGTTTCATAAACAGCTTTTTCAACATATCGCTTCCCGGAAAAGCTGGAGAAACAATAAACGGTTTGCTTCTGAAAAAATTGAAAAGGATACCGAAGGAAAAGGAAAAAATATTTTTTGAACCGAATATAACTTGTACAATAGTCAAAGCAACAAAAAAGAAGATACAAAAAATAAAGATTTCAAAGAAGTAATAGAAACATTTTTAAAATAAGCCAAAACTTTTTCTATGCATGGCTTTAATGATTATTGCTGAAAAACCGGCTGCAGCATTAAAAATAGCCATTGCTCTTGCTGAAGGGAAAATAGAAAAAAAATCGTATAAGGGTGTAAGATACTATAAAATTACTAGGGGAGGAAAAGAAATATACATAGTAAGTGCAGTTGGGCATCTTTTTGGTTTAAAGGAGGATGCCAAAGGCTGGATTTATCCTGTTTTTGAAATAAGCTGGAAACCAATCTATACAATATCAAAAAATGCGAAATTTACAAAGCCGTATTTTGAATTGATTAAAAACCTTTCAAAAAATATTGAAGAATTCTACAACGGTTGCGATTTGGATATTGAGGGAGAATTGATTTTCAAAAATATCTTGAATTTTATATGCAAAAGAAATGATGCCAGGAGAATGAGGTTCTCAACCTTAACAAAATCGGAGCTAATTAAGGCGTTTGAAAATTCCAGCGAACATATAGATTTCGGATTGGCAGAAGCGGGTGAAACAAGACATTTTTTGGATCACTATTATGGCATAACCTTAACTAGAGCATTAACTTTGGCAATTAAATCTGCAGGAATGTTCAAAATACTCTCTACAGGAAGGGTTCAGGGACCGACATTGAAAATACTGGCAAAGAGGGAGAAAGAAATAATGAACTTCAAGCCAAAACCATTCTGGCAAATAGAAATAATAATTGGGAATTTTAGTGCCTGGCATAAAAAGGACAAATTTTGGAACGTGGAGGAAGCAGAAGAGGTTATAAAAAAGATTAGAGGAAAAAAGGCAGTAATCAAAAATGTAACAAGAAAAGAATATCTTGTTCCACCACCAAATCCATTTGATTTAACAACTCTCCAGATAGAGGCGTATAAAGCATTTAAAATAACGCCAAAAGAAACTTTATCAATAGCTCAAAACCTTTACACA
>JAFCFS010000060.1 GCA_017608525.1 Candidatus Woesearchaeota archaeon
TGGATCACCTCCTAAGTTCGGAAACCCTCAGGGTTTCCACAACCCTTTATTCTCTTTCTTCTGTAACAAGGTCTTCTCGGGGTTCTTGTATTCCTTGGAGTTTTTTATTTCTCAAATTTCTTACCAAAAACATACTTTCTTAAAAAAATAAGCGTGGTTCTTGAAAAAACACATTCTTTAATTTTAGTTATCTTGTTTAGATAATTATAGCTCTTGACCTTTTTTTCTTTGGGTGTTTAAATAGAATAATATCAAATAAAGTATAAACAACTGAGTGCGTGATGAAATGCAATATAAAATTGATCCCGATGAGGGCGATGGAATAATCTTTCCAGTTACTTGGACCCCAAACTGATTATTTCCCTTTTAAATTTAGATTTTTCTTTTTTCTTTTTAAAAAAGAAGCTGACTTTGATTCTTTTTATTTTCTCTCCCTTTATAAACCAATTTGAGAATTACTAGGTGAGTTTGGATAATTATGAGCACGGAGATAAACAAGAAAATTAGAAATTTGAATTCGGAAAATGAGTTAAAGTCAATAATTCCTAAACTCAGGGTTGTTTGTGCAAATAGCAAATCCAAACGAATGTTAGAAAACTTAGAAGTAGCAATAGAGAAATGTAATAACATGAGTAACAAAAAATTGCTTGTTGACCTGCTGGAATTAAAAATCAAACAATTATATCAAGATTACAAAAATATAGAAAGGGTAAACCAACTACTTGTGGAGATGGAAGAAATTGCACATAAAATCGACTATAAGGGTGGTTTGGCGCTAGTTGCTCAAATTAGAGGGTATGTAAAGTTTTTTCAAGGAAATAGAAAAGAAAGTTTTGAGGAGATAAAAAAGGCAATAGAAATAATAAAAACAATGAAAAAGCAAGACACATATATCAGAAATGTCTGCTATTACTCATATGCTATAAGTACATGGTTAGACCACAGAGAAAATAACAGTATCAAGATTCTTGAAAATTGTATAGATTATTTCCTCTTTAACGGTTATTATCATAGTTTGGGAAAAGCGATAGGAGTTTTACTTATCATAGTACAAAGATCACAGCAAAGAAAAAAAGCGAAGTATATAGTCGAAAAAATGCTAGATTTCAAGGCATCTATTAAACAATTTCCTCAAGATGTTCTAGGGGTTTTAGATTTATTTATTGGTTTTTACCACAAGTTATCTTTAAATTTAAATTTGGCAGAAAAATATTTGACTAGTTCAAAAAACAATCTTAAACTAATTTCGAAGAATAATAAATATTCAGAATATTATTTATTTAGTTTATCTAATATTGCAGAGATACTTGCTCTTCAAGGAAAAATTAAAATGAGTTTAAATCAAATAAAACAAGTAGAAAAGTTATTAGATGATGATAATATCATAAATAAAATTGACAACCAAAATAAAAGACAGGCATATCACACATTAAATTTAACTAAGTTCTATGTGAATACAAAAAGCTTAGTTGATAAATCTAAACAGATTCAAATATTAAGAAAGAAGATTTTAAACAGAATAGACCAATGTTACAGTAACCCCATAATGCTAACAGAATTCCTTCTGAACAGTAAACTTACCTTAAGAAAGCTTCTAAAATTGCGAAAAAGTGAAAATATAAGTGTTAAAGGGGTAGAGCATATAATCAACTACTTAATAGAAAAACGAAAGCTGTTTAAACACTCGAAAGAAAAAGGGGTAGACAAATACATTAAAATATTAAATACCTCAAAGAGGAACGAAAATCAAACTTTTCTTGAAGAAGTACAAATAAATCTGTTAATTGCTCAAGAGCTCTTTGATGTAAAAGAATATGCTGAAATCTATACACAATTAAGAAAATACGAAAAAATACTGGATACAATTGAAGCACTAGAAATGAGAACAAAAATGGAAGGATTTCTCGAGCTAGGAAAATTTGCAGTTGGTGACGTTTTAGCTCCTGGAAAACAATATGTAGCCATAATAAAAAGTAGGGAAAATGGGTTTAAGAAATTAGAAAAGAAATTACTTGAACAACAACAACTAATGAAAAAATGGGCAATTAGAAGAATTAAGAGAGGTTGAAGCGAAAATTTTGATTTTAAAATTTTTTTAAGAAATTGAATTTCTTTTAAACAAATAGCACTCGAATTTCGTACTTATTTTACGCCATTTCCTTTTTGATATTGTAAATAAAATGCGCTTATTGGAAATGAGGATTTCTAAACATAAGATAAAATGAAATACAAAGATAAAAATAAAGAAGGCAACAGAAACATACAACGCCAAGTGTAGTAGCTATAGAAGATCCTTTTGATTTTTTTAATTAAGCCATATAGTTTTTCTGTCTTAAAGTTATTCTCGTTTTATACTCTCAGTACATTTGAAGTGCATTTAACCACAAAATTTCTGTTATTTGGGAAGCTTTTTATTGTCAGAATACAATTTTTAAAAAGAAAAAACATGTTAATAAACAACTCTCTTTGGCACAAGATTAAAACAGGTTCAAACCCTCCTGAGGAGGTTTATGCCATAATTGAAAATCCAAAAAACAGCAAGAACAAATACGAACTTGGGAAAGATGGTGTTATTTATTTAGATCGCGTTTTACACTCTTCTGTCCATTTTCCTGGGGATTATGGATTAATACCACAGACCTTTTTTGAAGACGGTGACGCTTTGGATATCTTAGTACTCATCAGTGAACCAACCTTTACAGGTTGTGTACTTGAAGCAAGACCTATTGGTGTTTTACGAATGCAAGATGAAAAAGGTCATGATGATAAGATTCTGGCAGTGGCTTCTAAAGATCCTTTTTTCCATGATGTATATAAATTGAAGGATGTTTATCAACATACTCTCATAGAGATAGCAGAATTCTTCAAAACCTACAAAGGATTAGAACACGGAAAGAAAGTTGAAGTGCTAGGATGGGAAGGGAAAGAAGAAGCATTTAAATGTATAACGCACTCCATAAAATTATATCGAGAGCTTTTTATTAAAAAATAGTAAACTGCAGTTTCCTCTTACAATAGCTTTTTCTGTTACAACTTTATTATGTTTCTTTCTTGTCATAGCAAAAGTTATTTAACAGCGAACTTTTAAATTCTCAGTTAATATATGAGAAATATAAGAGGCGGTAATATTGACTTTTGAATGCACAAATCATGAGTGTTTAAGTGAGAAAGATAAAGAAAAATTATATGCACTAAAAAATCCTAAAGTTATCAAGATAGTTGACGACTTTTTTTCTA
>JAFCFS010000061.1 GCA_017608525.1 Candidatus Woesearchaeota archaeon
ATCTAATCCAAGTTTTTTCCTTTCTTGCTGCGTTTCAAATCCCTTTTCTGTTAGCATATCCCAATATGGCGGCGATGTTATGCAATAGTCTATTTGTGGCAAGTTCATTTTATCAATTTCTAAGGCATCACCCTGAATTAATTTAATAAAAAGTTTTTGTGATCGTATGCCGACAAGTTCGCTAAGGGTCTGTTGATATATGATTTTCTCAATCCTTTGTTTGGTTATTGATGCATATTTTTCCAATAGTTCTATTCCAATGCAACTTCTTCCTTCTTGAATAGCCGCTATCATTGTGCTTCCAGTGCCAACCATAGGGTCTAAGACGATGTCTCCTTTTTTTGTGAAAAATCTTATAAATTCACTGACTAACTCTTCAGGGAATTTTGCGGGATGCAGTAATACATCACCCTTTCTTGGTGCGGGATTTAGGATAAACCAGCTTTTTTGAAATTTCAACCACTCTTTGTTTGTTAACTCGTTTAATCTATTCGATTTGTGGTATTTTGAACCATCATTATATATTATTTCATTCTCATTTTCGTGAACTTTTTTCCGTGAGTCCTTTTTTGTATAATTAAACTCCCTTTCCAATATCACTCTAAAACTCACATAACCACCTTCCTAAGCTCTTTGACTTCGATTTCTTTTGGCAATCTTCCATCATGCTCCCAGCAAACAACCCATATATCTTTAGGACTGATCCCTAATTTTTTCATTTGGTCTAAATGGCCATGAGCAATAAAGGATGAGGAATTGTATTCAAACTCGATAAAGATCCGTTTAAATACTCCATTTTCTGAAACGATAGCAGTTGCGTCTGGAAAGTATTGTTCAATTCTGGTAACTCGCAAAATCTGCAGTTTTTCAAGATTTCTGGCAAATATGAATTTTACTTCCTCCTCGTTTTTGGGATTATCAGATAATCCATGACAGCCAGCACCTTTAACTATTTCTTCAAGCGCTTTCTCCGGAACCTTGGTTTTTTCTTTTACTTTTAATTCTCCGATTTGACTTTTATAAAAATTAGTAAAATAGTCATAAACCTCCTTAGGAAGGATAATCCTATTATCAACTTTTAAAGCCACATGTTTTTCTAAAAGTATTTGTAAAGCTCTTGTCGAGGAAATTCCATTTAGTTTTGTAAATTCTTGGTGTTTCTGAAGTAATTCTTCTCTTACAAGCCTTCCCTCATGGCTCCACAGCAAATACACCATATCAAACACTCTAAAATTATCTCTCCTGTTCTTTTCAAAAAAAATTTGAAAATATTTTTCGTTTTTATAGAAGGCATAAACACTACCATATTTTTTAATAATCTTTCTGATATCTTGGAAATTTTGTTGAATTACTTTTCTATTTTTTAATAGTTCTTTTGCTGAAAACATTTTTAATCCTTCATAAAGGTTAAACAATAGTGATGACAAATTGTCGAATTCCAGTATGTTCCAATACTAAGTGGTTGCAATCGCACATCGTCTTGGCACCAAATGTATTCATCGAAAAACTCCCAGCTACTGGAATCTACCAATTCTAAAGCAAAATCCCAGGCGAGTCTATATTTTTTAAGGTTTTTGAGCACAACAACCAAATATGCAGTTTTATCCATTAATAAATAGACTTGGCTAAATATACCAACTAATGTCTTAACGTAAGTTTCATAATTATCTATTTTGGTCAGGTCACCTGGCTTTTCATAATATTTGTAGGGTATCTGTAGGCTTTCACATTTTTCTATAAATTCTTTCCCGGGCCTGTCTAAAATTTTCCAATACGAGGGGGAAGTTATACACAATTTAAATTTCGGCACTTCCAAATTTCTGTTTTTAAACCATGCATTTAACTCCGCTTTGACATTTCGAGAATCAGCTGCAATCAAATAGTTTTCTAATAAATTTACGTCTTTACCATGTTTGCGACACCATTCAGCAAGCCTTACTTTGGCAAATTCTATATATAGTTCTTGAATATCCACGCCTACACATCTTCGTCCTAATTCTGCACAAGCCAGATTAGTGCTTCCAATGCCAACAAATGGATCCAGAACCCAGTCTTTTTCCTTTGTTAACAATTTTGTTAAAAAATATTTTACAAGCTCTTCTGGATACTTGGATGGGATAATAACTTGTTTTCGTGGACCCGGTGCGAGAATAAACCAATTTTTTGACCCTTTTCTAATGTAACTCATAAGAATCGCCTCATTGATGAAAGAAATGGTTCTACCGTTCTTTTTCCATCTTTTAAGTAATTTAGCATATATACATAATTTGGTTTCTCTGCTTTACTCAGAATCAGTTTTTCATCGGACATAGAGAATTTACGTTGGTTTTTAATTTCACGGTCAAGGTGCCAAGCAAGCGGTATCTTTAATTCATTAACCCTTACATCTACCCGAGGAACAAAAAGTGTTAAGTAGCTACCTTCCATAAGGGCATCATAAATCTGATTTATCATTCCCAAAATCTTATTGTAGCGTTCTGTTAACTCGTTATCTACTATTATTATTGCATATTGAAACAATCCTTTCAACATGCCCATATTATTTTCTTTTAAGCTTTTTGTTATACCAGCATTGTTTTTTAAAAACTTATGTCGCTTAAATTTTCGTCTCAAGACTAACAATCTTTCATCGTCATGCACTATACCTACCACAGTTCTGCCTAAATTTTCGCAAGTCTTTAGCAGATTAAGCGAGTTAACAAATGGAACTAAAACATATGCTGGAATATTTTTTGTCTTAACACATTTTATGGTGTGCTGGTGTTTCTTGCTGCATTTCAGTTTTTTATATTTGACTGTTGTAAAGTATTTTATGCACTGCTCAAAGAACTTTTTAGGCAATTCAGGATATCTTTCAACTTTTGATACAATTTCCCAACTTTTATTGAATCTAATATTCTCCTTAACAGACAAATCATTCAAGAGTAGCCTATTTGGGTCCTTTAGCAATGGATAATTTTGGCCATTTATAATATAAGTAATCATCTTAACCATTAACCTACAAAAATTTTAAACTAAGCATCTTAATTCTCTCCTGTGAAAGAGTATGTATTCCGATTCGCTAAGACTGCGACATTGTTGTGCAGGTTGTATGCCTTCGAGTGTGAATTGAGTCAAATTTCTGTTAAATGTAACACGGAATAAAGGAACATTCAATTTTTCTGCAATAACTTTTTCAACGCGTGTTTGCCAAGGTATCCCAATACGGGTCATCGATGA
>JAFCFS010000062.1 GCA_017608525.1 Candidatus Woesearchaeota archaeon
TTTTTTTCCTCAAGAATTTTTTCAGGGTCCTTTCCAGCTTCCCTTACAGATTTTGGGTATTCTATTTTTGAAACATCTCTTTCCAATTCTGAACTTAAAGCCCTATCTGGTTTGTATTTTGAATACTTAGTTATGTCTATCCATATCAAATTACCAGGTATTACAAGGGCGTCTGCCTTTTTTGTTTCAAGATAGTGCAGAAAATTTTTAAACATCTTTTTGTTTGTTTTCCCTCCCGCAAAAATCGTGTTTGCAAATCCTATGCTGAAGTCGGGAGGATTTTTAAGCGGGATTACTTCTGGCTTGTCAAAACTCTGCATTGGTGGATTATATACGCTAAGAACAATATCTTCTATTGAGGAAGCACAACTGTACAAATAGACACCTTTATTTCCTACTCTTTCTTTTTTCAATGGTTTTCCAGCACGTTCTATATTTTTAAGTCTAATTCTAGCTTGTTCAGTTGTCAAATTAAATTTTCTTGCTATGGTTTTGAGGGTTGCAGGTTTCTTTTTTATAAATTCCCATATCTTTTTTTCTTCTTCATTTAATTCGTATGTCAAGTTCACCCCCTCCTGAAATTTTAGTGAATTTAGAATAGAGAAATATTGAGCAATTCGATTTTTTTAGTTTTTTCATCTTTAATTTTTATCTATTTGTTATTTTTAAATATTGCGCTTTTTCGCTATTTTAACGAAAATTTTTTAGAACTTCTTAAATTTTTAACTTCTATGGAGCTTAGAAAGAGATTAGAAAATTTAAATCTCCCACCTTATGTTAGATTGGTTGCTGTTACAAAGACATTTCCTGTAGAGACTATAATTAAATGTATAGATGCAGGAATTAGGGAAATAGGTGAAAATTATGTACAGGAAGCAGAAAAAAAGTTTGCTATTATTGGGAATAAAGTTAAATGGCACATGATTGGTCATTTACAAAGAAATAAAGCAAAAAAAGCAGTAAAAATATTTGACATGATTCAAACTGTTGATTCCTATAAAATTGCTGAAAAAATTAATGACGAATGCTTGAAAATTGGAAAAATTATGCCTGTCCTTGTGCAGGTTAATGTAAGTGGTGATAAATTTGGCATAGATCCTGAAGAGGTACATATTTTTTTGAAAGAATTGTCGACATTTGAGAATATTAGAGTTAAGGGTTTAATGTGTATTGCATCATTTTCAAAACCAAGAGATGATTTTAGAAGAATGAAATCGATTTTTGATAAGGCAGGATTGGAAATTTTGTCCATGGGTATGAGTGATGATTATAGAATTGCCATAGAAGAGGGTTCTAATATGGTAAGGATAGGAAGGGCCCTATTTGGAGAAAGGTTGAACTAAAAAAATTTTTAAGCTTTCTTTTATAGTTTAATACTATGCCGATTTCACCACATACAAGGTATAGGCCATTGTACAGCAAAATTATCTGGCTATGCATTGCTTTATTGTTTTTCACATTGGCAAATTCCGGTACTACAGTAATATGGCCTCTTTATGTAAAGGAGTTTATTAGCAGAGACGCATGGATTGGTGTACTTTCAGCAACACTTTCTGTATTTTATGTATTATGCTACTTTTTCACAATACCAATAATTGAAAAATATAAAAAAGCAAAGTTGGCAATGTTTTCTTTTATAGGAATAATATTGCTCAGATTCTTTTACTATTTCAACTACAGTCTTTTTCTTTTGGTTTTAGTTATGCTATTTTCGAGGATTTTGTTTGTCTTCCATAAAACAACCTTAGGGACAATAATTAGGGATGAGTCAAGGCTTAAAGACATAGGAAAGGTTGAAGGTTTAAAATATGCGATAGTAAATATCGGTTGGTTGATAGCACCTCTATTTGCAGGATTTATTGCAGAATATTTAAGTGTTAGGTCCTATTATTTAATTTCTGTAATTCTATTCACGATTGGCATATTGTTTTTTTCAAAGGTAAGGATAAAAAAGAAATTTGTTGACGGGCTTGATTCAAATTTTATAAAAAATGTAAGAGACTTTTTTTCGTATAAGGATTTAATCAAAGCCTACATTGCAAATATTGGTTTATCTGCATGGTGGGGAATAGTTTATATTTATGGTCCTTTGTTGATCATAGAAAATGGTCTGGATAAAAGATGGGTTGGATTTTTTCTTTTCTTAGTTTGTGTTCCATTAATAATTTTAGATTATCCAATTGGAAGGCTATTAGGGAAAGTTAAATGTAGAAAATTCTATTTCTTTGGCTATGCAATAATTTCAGTATGTGCGTTTTTAATTTTCCTTGTAAAAAGTATATACATTAAGATAGCATTAATCTCACTTGCAAGTTTTGGTGCAGCACTTATAGAACCGATAAGAGAGTCTTATTTCTTTAAATTGGTTCCAAAGAAAAAAGAAGAAAAATATTACGGGCCATTTTTAACAAGCGAAAACATTGGAAATTCTGTCGGAACGTTTCTTGCCTCGTCTATACTTTTTATAACATCATCGTATTCTAAGATTTTTATTCTTTCTTCATTTCTTATGTTCTTTTTTTCAATTTTTTCCTTACTCCTTAAAAAATTCTAGAATATTACAGTCCCCACAAATTTTTTTCCAAGAACATAATTTTCAAGATTCTTCGTTCCTTTAAGTATAACTATTTTAATTCCTTTTTTTCTAGCAATCTCAGCTGCTTTTCTGTCCATTACAAAATGCTGGCCTGGTTTCTGTCCAATCCTTTCAACAATTTTTTTAAATTCTTCATGTGAAATTTTCTTAATTAGTTTTGCATCCTTGTATTTTTTCGGATCTTTATCATAAAGCCCAAAAACATTTGTCATATTTATAAATTCGTCTGCTCCAAGTTCGGAAGCTATTAATGCAGTACTTCCATCTGATGTCATTCCAGGCATAAGCCCACCACAAACAACAACTTCTTTCTTTTTAAATAAATTTTTAACCTCCTTCAAGCTTTTTGGGATTTCTTGTTTCAGCCCAAGTAACACAGAGATAAGCTTTGCATTCAGTCTTGTTGCTTCAATACCAATAATATCTTGCTGATAAGCTCTGAAACCACATTTTTTTAAAGCAAAAATGTATTTCCTTGCTATGTTTCCCCCACCCGTACAAATTACGATTTTGTGCTTTTTCTTCAGCTTTTGAATTGTCTTTCTAAATTTTAAAAGAAATTTCCAATCTACGTCTTTCGGTACAATAATCGAGCCACCCAATGATATTACATATTCTGCCTTTTCCTCTTTGCTCATCTCCGAAAATGGCTTATTAGCACCATCAGGTATAAATATTGGATCATAAGCGAAACTTATTACAGGGCTTACTTTTTCGGCTATTTTTCCATGGCAAATTCCTTCAAACGAAATAATTGGTTTATTTGGTTCAGCATAGCTCACAACCGTTTTAAAAAATGCTTTTCTATTTTTTCCTTCAAGCAATTTAAGTATTCCTTCATACCCAATCCCCTTAATCAAAAAAACAGCATTTGGCCCTGGAAAATTGTTATAGGCTTCAAAGTATATTCCAGTATCTTCTACAATAAGCGGCCTTTTCAATATCTTCAAAGCGGTTAATGCCTTA
>JAFCFS010000063.1 GCA_017608525.1 Candidatus Woesearchaeota archaeon
GAGACCGTAGATTTTATGACGGCCGATTTTTCAAAAATCCCGTACGAAGTCCTTGGCAACATTTCCAATCGCATAACAAACGAAGTCCGCGGCGTAAACCGCGTCGTTTACGACATCTCCAGCAAACCCCCGGCAACCATCGAGTGGGAATGATCCACCGCATCGGAACGCCATACAAAAAAGGAGAAATGCATTTGAAAATAGACATAAGGTCCTATGTTTTTTTGCCATTTGTGTTTGCTACGGACCAGGAAAATGGGTAGAATATTGTATGTTTTTCCAGGTATCCTTAATGAGAAGGAATTTGTGTTAAAAACATGATGAAACGACACCATCGATAGATCAGCTCAAAGGATTTCAAAATAACCGGTTTTACGGTTGATGTGCTTAATGATGTTACCAAAGAATGGTAGAAGAATACGGGAATTCTTATACAGACGTGTCCAGTCTGTCTTTCCCATTTTATACAGACTGTATAAAAATTGTTATACCATACAAATATATTTAAAATCGAGAATATCTAAATTATATATGTAAATCAACAAAGGATATCAAAATGGACCAAGAGACTTTAACAAATCATATTAGTAAGCTTGGGAAACATTATTTTGATAATGCATGTAAAATTGTGCTTAAAGATGTATTCAATCTTCATCCAATAAATGTAGATGGAAAAAATAACGGTGGAACTGATATTTCCGCATATAATATTTTTGGTGAAAGTCTCCGTGTGGCTTATCAAATAACAACTCAAAAGACAGACATAAAGAATAAAGCCTATAAAGATGCTGCAAAAGCAATAAAAAAATTAGATGTGAATAGATTTTACTTCCTCACAACATATATACTTGATGAAACGGAAGCACGAAAAATTGAAAATGATATTACAAAGGAATTGAAAATTCAAAGTTACTGTTTGAGTTCCAAGCATATTGCTGGATTGATATTATCTGAAAATCTTTTAAATAAATTTCTTGATGAAAGCAATTATCCATTACCACATATGGCTTCTTCCACCTTAACAGATTACCGAGAAATGGCTCTACATATGTATACTTTAATGTCTGGTGATGCTATAAGTTTAAAAGGTGGCATATATGATGATTCAATATTATTTGTACTTTCAAACAATGAACCTTTAAATCAAAATGATTTGATTCAGAAAGTAATAGAATTTCTTGGAATAAGCGAGACAAAAGAAGATGAATTACAGAGAAGAATAGGTGCTCTTTTTGGTAAGGAGAAACTAAAAAGAACAGAAGAAGGCTTAATAACTTTGAATGAAAATTCAAGAGCTAATATTGAAGCCAGGAAAAAAGTATATGAGATTGAACTATCAAACCTTGTTTCCGCACAAGTTGATTTGTTAAGAAACGAATACCAAACAGATTGGACTATAGAAGATTCAAAAAAAGTGGCTATCTGGATTGCAAATACCTTTATCAATGAACAAATTTCAAATTTAAAAGATGCTAAAGCGAGTATTGTATCAAATTCAATATTTCAATTAGTGGATGGTGGATTAGATAATATTAAATCCTTCTTAAAAAAAGATAAAAGTATAGATAGTGAACATATAGATGAGTTGGTGGGAAAGCTGTTGAAACTTGCATCCAATCATCCACTCATTACAAAAATTACTAGAGCTTCAATTTACCTTGCGCTTGAAGGAGCTGATCCAGTTTCTTCAGCAAAAGCATTAGGAGCAAGCCGTTGGTCTGATTTTAAAATTCTAATTGAACCAACCGTAGCAATACCTTATACTTGTTCTCAATTATATCTTGGTCAGGTCAACCGATATTTTGATATGAGTATAAAATCTATAAGGCGAGCAAAAAAACTTGGAGCAAGTCTATATATTCCCTTTTTCTATATAAATGAATGTGCAGGCCATTTATTACAAGCAAGAAAATATAAAGACCTTGAACTTGATGAAAATGAACTTCAATATTCAACTAATGCTTTTGTTGCAAATTACTATGCTTTAAAATTAAGGAAAGCTCGAGTACCTGCAAATTTGATGGAATATTTATGTACATTCAGCACCGCAATTAAGACTGAAAGATCAGATGTTAAAGAATGGGTAAGGTCAATTATGACAGACATCCAATCAATTTTAAACAGGGCTAGTATTGATTTTGTTGAGGTTCCTTTTTATACTCATGAAGATTGCTCCGAATTTGAAAGAGAATATGCTTTTTATCTAACTGAATCACAAATTGATAAACCTGGTCATCTAATAAATCATGATGTATATGCACTTCAATTTACAAATGATAGAATAACTAAAGAGTATGAACATTGGATTATTCTGACATATGATAAATCATTAATTCATTTCTCTAAAAGTGAAAAATATAAAGGCTGGATAAATAATCCTATAAAATTTTTAGATATGACAGAAGTAACAAGACCATTATCTGAAACACATTTTATATCATTAGTACATTCGGTTGCTACTTACAGTGAAAAAACTTTATCAGCAGGGGCAAGAATAATTGATCGCATTATACAATATGCGTCAACAGAGATGCAAAATTGGCAATTTAAAAAAGACATTGAAAAATTTAAGAAGGAACTTATTAGTAATATTGATCTTGATACTCCTGAATTAAATCTTGAAATCGATAAGAAAACAGATGAATTTCTTGAATCGCGCGGAATAAAATTGAAAATTAAAGAAGAAGAAGAAATCGATATCTAAATTGAGTTATTAAAAAAGGCCTTTAATGAATTAGGTCTAATAAAGTTCTGCACGCTGACCCATGAGCGGCTTTTGAAATCAAAAAAATTGAGTGCAGTATTCAAGGCTCGTCTTATTACAATCGTTATGTTCGTTCATGCCAACGAGTAGGTGATTGCTGACGTTATCTGTAGACAAAATTCGGATGGGCACGTTATAGTCTCTGCTTAGAAGAGCAAATCACGATTTTTCCATCAACTTTATGAAGTCGTCGAACAGGTAGTTTGAGTCGTGGGGGCCGGGTGAGGCTTCGGGGTGGTACTGGACACTGAAGGCCGGGATGTCTTTGCAGCGGAGGCCTTCATTTGTGTTGTCGTTGAGGTTAATGTGCGTGATCTCAACTTCTTTATCTTTAAGTGAGTCTATATCCACGCAGAAGCCGTGGTTTTGGCTGG
>JAFCFS010000064.1 GCA_017608525.1 Candidatus Woesearchaeota archaeon
AGTTCCTACTCCGAAAGAAGAAGAAAAAGTCCCGGAAGTTGTAAAACCAAAAAAAGTGATATGGCCTTATATAGTAGTGATTGCAGTAATTATAGTAATTTTAGTTGTGTTTTACTTGTTAAGACCAAAAAAAGTCAAGAAAACAAAGACCAAAGGTAAGACTAGGACGACAAAGACATGAGCTCGTAGTTTATTTAAAGCTTTTTTTCTATATAATTTTTATGCGAAAAAATAAAATCAAAAATTTATTTTTCAGTATTGTTTTTGTTGACGAAAAGCTCAGAAAATCAATCAAAAATTACATTAAAAATGGTGGTGCTTTCCATGAGAGATTTATGTAGATTCTTGAGTGAAATAAAAAAAATTTTGATAGGAAGAAAATGCTTAATAGCAATCTAAAAACATTTTTCTTTTATTGCTCTTACCACCTTTTCTATTGCCAGAATATAAGCTCCTGTTCTTAAATCAACACCATATTTTTCGGCCTTTTCCTTGACATTCTTGTATGCATTTTCCATAACATCTTTGAGTTTTTTATCAACCTCTTCTTTACTCCAATGCTCTTCCTTTAAATTTTGCAACCATTCAAAATAGCTAACTACTACACCACCAGCATTGGCAAGTATATCAGGCAATACCAAAATGTTCTTCTTCCTAAGTATTTCATCTGCCTCGCCTGTAATTGGTCCATTTGCTAACTCTAAAATATATTTAGCTTTAATCTCATTTGCATTTTCTTTTGTTATCGCATTTTCTAAGGCAGCTAGCACTAAAATATCACATTCCAGCTTTAGTATATCTTCCCTTGGTAATGTAACCGCTTTTGGATAATTGATTACGCTTCCAGTTGATTTTTTATGTTTCAGTACTTCTTCTGGATCAAGCCCATTTGGGTTGTATATTGCTCCCTTCGAATCACTTATTGCAATTATTGTATCTTTATCTTCTTTGTAAACAAGTTTTGCATAATTCGAACCCGCATTCCCAAAACCCTGAATTATTGTTGTTAGAGGTTTTTTTCTTCCTGTCTCTTTAAGCATGGCATTTTTTACAAATTGTCCGCCTCTCGCTGTCGCTGTTTCCCTACCAAAACTCCCTCCAAGCTCTATTGGCTTACCCGTAACAACAGCTTTTGAAATTTTTCCCGCAAGTTTGCTATATTCATCCATAAACCAGCCCATTATTTTTGAGTTTGTATTAACATCTGGTGCTGGAATATCCTTTTTCGGCCCAATTATATCGTAAATTTCATCAACATACTTCCTTGTTAACCTTTCAAGCTCTGCCTCGCTCATTTCCTTTGGGTTACATATAATGCCTCCTTTTGCACCACCAAGAGGTATATCAACAACAGCGCACTTGTATGTCATCCAGAGTGCTAACGCCCTGACTTCATCAAGATTAACATCTGGATGATACCTTATTCCACCTTTGTAGGGGCCTCTTGCATTGTTGTGCTCTATCCTGTAACCAGTAAATACCTTGATTTTTCCATCATCCATTTTTATTGGTAAGCTCACTTTGACTTCCTTTTGAGGTGTCTCAAGAATTTTTATTATGCTATCTTCAATCCCCAAGAATTTAGCTATTTTTTCAATCCTTTCTTTTGCAATCTTAAAAGGATTATCTTTTGTTTTCATGAAGTTATTGTAAACAAAGACAGCAGAATATTTAAACTATGATTACAATAATTTTAAAATATTTAAGCAATAAGACGAATTACAAAACAAAAATTATATAAATTTGTTAATAATTTATCAACTTAATGACAGATTTGCTAAATGATGAATTAAATTTGCGCATATTGGACAAAATTTGCTTCGGAACAGGTGTAAGCGTAAACTATAGTTACCTTTCAAGAAAATTCAAAAAACATAGGGCAACAATAAAAAAAGAGGTTCAAAATTTATTTAGCCACAAAATAATAAATAGGCCCGTCTTTCCATTTATCGGCCAATACAAAGAGCATCCAATCATGATTATGGTTTATGCTGATATACCTTTAAATGAAAAAACTGAAAAGTGGATAAAAGAGGACCACCATATATTTGCTGCATATAAGGTAAGAAGGGGCCCTTATAATTTGCTTCTTTTTATTTTCCATAGATCTTTACTTAGGTATCACTTGTGGAGAAAATCTTTAACAAAGGAAGGGAAAATTCCGCCAAGAGAACAAAGGCAACCTTCTTTAGCGATGTTTTTTCCAACACATTACATAATCAAGTATAATCCATCTGGCACAATATCAATATTTGAAGATGAATTTGAGAAAAATGGAGAAATAATAATAAATAATCTGAAAATAAAAAAATTAACATTCGATATTCTGAAATCTTTGGTGAATGGAGAAGGAATCAGGGTGAATGAAAATTTGCTTGCGAAAAAGCTAAATACGCACAGAAAAACAATCAAAAGAAGGATAAAACTAATGCTTGAAAATAATTTAATTCTTCCACCAGTGTGCAGATTTCCAAATTTATTTTGTCCCCCGAATTCAATGTTGGTTATTTCCCTAATTGAAATCACTAAAGAAGAGGAAGAAATACTAAAATACCTCAGAAAGGATCCCCATGTAAGTGTTATTTTCGAAATATGTTACGGAAGATACAATTACCTTGTCTTTGAGGCATTTAGGAATTTGGAAGAGAGAATTCGTTGGGAAGAAAAGCTCCATAAAAGATTTAAATATTGTTTTGGTTTAAATGAGGCCATATTTCTTGCTCCAAATATGGTAATCAATATCGACCAACAAAAGGTTTCTCTCAAGCTTATTAGGAAAAAATTGGAATTGCTAAAAATAAATCCAAAGGAAGAGAAGTGGAACCCATTTATATACAAGCTAAAATTTAAATAATATTATGTTTAGTGTTATTTTAATGGAACTATTTTTTGTAACGAGCAATTTTGACAAATACGAAGAAGCAAAAAAAATTTTAGAAAAGTACGGAATAGAGCTAAAAAAATCAGACCTGAAAATAGTTGAGAAAAAGTTTGATACGGAAAGAGAAGTTAGCATAGATAAGGCATTAACCGCTTTGAAGATATTGAAAAGGCCGCTTATTGTAGAAGATACTGGAATATACTTTGAAGCCTATAACAATTTTCCAGGGCCAAATGCTGTTTTTTTGATTAA
>JAFCFS010000065.1 GCA_017608525.1 Candidatus Woesearchaeota archaeon
TTATCTCAAAATTAGTAGATAAACATTTTACTAAGATTTTATATTGGTTGTGGTGTTATGGATGAACACGAAGGGGAAAAAATTCAAAGAGTTACTTTTTCTTACTCAAAATCACCTGAATATAAACAATTTTATGTAACTGGAGCTCGTGGGGGAGTCCGACCTTATGATTTCCGATTGGATTTCTACAATGAAGAACCAGAGAGACTTGAAATCGTAAAATCAGATGTGAAAGGAAGACCAATTAGGAGAAAGCATCTAGGGAAACTTAAAGTGCATAGAGAATATAAAACTGGCATCATATTGTCATACCGTGCTCTGCTTGAACTTTCTAAATTCCTTAATGATCAAATTGAAAAGATGAAAGAAAAAGGGCTAATTGAGGAGATGTGAAAAGATCATGACCTCCAATGAAGAACTTTCTGCAAAATCTTGGGAAGAATATGAAGATGAAGAAGATATTGATACATTTACTTGCCAACCTACTTTACATATATCCAAAAAAGAAATCATTAAACCAATAATTGATTTCGAGAGAGTCTATCTTTTAATGGAGGGGTTTCTCAATATGCCAACTGAATATAAGGGTAGTGATCTCGAGAGAATAGTAGATGATATTGACACTTTTGAATTAGCTGAAGAAACAATTGAAATCAAAAAATACTCATTGTCTGAAGCAAAAAAAGCGATCAGTGAACTATTACAATCTGAAGATAGGGATTTTTCCCTCTTAGAGATTTCCGATCTTTTAATGATGGATTTGTCACTAGCACACAAAGCTTTGTTGGAACTAGAAGAAGAAGGCAAAATTGAATAATACGGTGTGTTTTATATGCCTGATACCTACTATGAAAAAGGAGATGCTATTAGTGGGAAAACAATTGTATGCCAGACATCTAAATATCCAAGAAAGATCACTAAAGTTAAAATAACCTCTCGTCATAGGGGTTTTCGTTTTTCTATTGATGATGCCTTTTGTGTAATTGACAAAGCATATCGATGGAAAAAAGATCAATAACATAATTACCTTATTTCTTTATTTTTTTTGCTTAGCCAGCTCCATTGTCCTTAGTGTTTGGGGGACAGAAAGAAATTCAAGCCATAAACGAACATTGCGGGGTTCTACTGAAAGTTCCTTACAACATTTGAGGATGCTTTTTTCTACTTCAGTGACTGCAGTAATTTTTTTCTTTTTCTTTTGTCTTTTCTCGTTTTCTCTGAGCTTTTTATTTATACCAGCTATTTTTCCTGCTATCGCTTTTGGTTTAAGTCTTATTCCTTTGGTCTTAAAATAATTATAGACCCCTAGACCCTTTTCTATTGAAAAAACGGAAAAACTTTCAGAACCCTAGCAGGGGTGCGTTTTTGTATCGGGGTATATCACAATATTCAGTGCCTCAGAAAAGTTGATTTTTACCCTATTTCTGCCGGTAGTACTGTGGAGAGCCCCAGTCAATCCACATCCAGTTTGTCGCAGTAAAAATCTGTTTTTTGAGGAGGGTTTGAAAATTTGTGGCATTCCAGTGGACTGGATTCCAATATTTTGTTAGTCAATAGTAGTCGTTTCTTTCGCTCATAAAAGTAACTATTTAAGATTAAAGAGTTTTTTGGTCATTAATTGATGCAATGAAAGAAAAATAAGGGAAGAGATTCATTAACAGGGAAATATATGGTGTATCAGTCCAATTTCCCTACAAATATCAATAATTGTAGCTTCCTTTCCTACAATCTTTTTCTTCCTAGAAGTCCTTTGGTTGCTCGATATGAACAGTGGTTAGCTCTTTCTTTTTGGCTTTGGACTGCACAATTAACCCTAAGTTTCCCTGCTCATCAACAACAACCTTATCTACTTTCATGGGGATGTCTTGCATGTAGAAATTTATTTTATCGTCATCCTCATCAACAATAGCGATATTGGTCGATTTAGACACCGGATCGTATTCTGCAGAGGTTACTTTAACTGTGGGATTGTTGGTTCGTACGGGGATTTTGGTTCTGGTCTTTTTTCTTCGCCAATGGCGTTTGACCCAGACCCTTTTTCCTTTTGACGTTCTTCTAAAATGTTCTTTTACAACTGGTATTTTTTTCACATCCTATTTCACTATTTTAAGTCATATTTTTCGATAATATAATTAACCAACTCTTCTTGTTGTATTCGATAATAGTAATGGATAGCTAGACCAAAGAAGAGTAAAATAAACGGTATGGGTAAGTAGATTAGAGGTACTAGCTCGTGAATGTTCCTGATTTTTATGTAGGCTAAAATATCTATCCTTTTTTCCGTCATGTTTACATCAAAATCAATTGTTTCCTCTGTCTTGTCTACTAATTCCCAGCCGTTGTCGGTCTTTTGAAAACTGAAAACGAAATAACTCATAAAAGCAACACTAGAGAAAGTTAGAAAAATAAAAAACAATAGATAACATATAGTCATTTTTCTTCGCAGATTCAAATCATACCCATCCTTTTTCTTTGTTTTTACTAACCAATTTAAGGGGCATACGACAACGGGGACAGCAGACAGGCACACGCTCAATTCTAGGTTGCCAGATATGACCACAATGCGAACACTCTGCCATTCTAACCGTTTTTTCAAAATATCTTATAACGGCCATTTTTTTCACTTTTTTTGTTTATCAACAAATCTGTGTTCTGCGAGATTTTCCCCCTTAATAAACTTATTTTCCACCTTTTCTTAACTAATGTGGAATGGATAACATCTATTAGGAAAAAACAAGCCCTCCCGTGCCATTTTTTAACTCGTTTCACCGCTAGTGGTTGAAAAAATATATTTGTTAATGGGGAATTTTTTGTAAAGAAAAACAGCACAAAGCTCATGGAGCTATTTTAAGCCAGAAAAAACTCTTGCTACTTGATTAAAAGCACAAAAATTGCTTAAAACCTTTTTAATATTACTTTAGAATCAAGAAAAACGTAAAAAAACGGGTTTAAATCCCCCGATAATTAAAACAGTGTTGGTTGCTTTGTAGGAATGCTTTTGGTTGATTTTTGGGTAATTTTCGATTTTCAGGGGTATACAAAAATAACCGAAACAATGAAAGGGGCGGAGTAAACTGCTTTAAGATATGACCCACGATAAAACAGTCACTCCTAGAATGGGGAAAA
>JAFCFS010000022.1 GCA_017608525.1 Candidatus Woesearchaeota archaeon
AGACTTAGGCAACACACTTTCAAGAGTATCGAAATAGCTTTTCTTTTCCAATTTTGGCTCTATTCCCTGACTGCTTATTCCTTTTATGCCTTTTATGGGCTCTATTGTTTTAGTTGGTAAGTTTAATCCTACACTTGGCATTTTATTTGTATCAAATATGTTTGCTTTGTAGCTGAATGGATTGCTCGGGATCCTTGGCTCATAAGGTGTGCTTACATTTTTCGAATTTTCATAAATTTCATCCCAATCGTATTTTCTCTTTTTTCCACCAAGATCTCTATGTTCTTTTCCACCGGGATTTCCACCAGAAGCAGATATTTCAGTTACTTTCGGTGGGGCTGTAAAAACATAAAACAAGTTTTCAATCTCTTTGTCCCTTTCCATCTAAATGCCTTTTCAGATGAAGAATTTATAAACATTTCGATGAATTGCTTTTATTTCAAACAAAAATAATATAAATAGAAAACTTATTCGAATGAAATATGTATGATTTTAAAAAAACAGAAGAGAAGATATTGAATTTTTGGAAAAATAATAATATTTACCAAAAAGCAAAAGAAAGAAATAAAGGGAAAAAGAAGTTCTATTTTCTCCAGGGCCCTCCATATACAAGCGGAAGAATTCATATTGGTCATGCTTGGAACAATGCACTGAAGGATATAATTCTTAGGTACAAAAGAATGAGAGGGTTTGATGTTTGGGATAGGGCTGGTTATGATATGCATGGTTTGCCAACAGAAAACAAAGTTCAAGCCAATTTAAAACTGAAACACAAAGAGGATATAATTAAATTTGGTGTGGACAAATTCATAAAGGAATGCATAAAATTCTCAACAGAAAATGCAAAACAAATGGATAAGGACTTGTTTAGGCTTGGTGTATGGATGGACTATGAAAATGCATACTATCCAATAAAAAATGAATTTATCGAAGGTGAATGGTGGTTTGTTAAAAAAGCATTCGAAAATGGAAGATTGTACAAAGGGAAAAAAATTATGCATTGGTGTTCAAGTTGTGAAACGGCATTAGCAAAACATGAATTAGAGTACGAGACAGTGAAGGAGGAATCAATATTTCTTAAATTTAAAGTTAAAGGAGAAAATAACGTTTATTTAATAATCTGGACAACCACTCCTTGGACAATTCCGTTTAATCTTGCAGTTATGGTAAATCCAGAATTAGATTATGTTAAGGCAAAGGTTGGAGATGAGGTCTGGATAATAGCAAAAGGTCTGGCAGCAAGTGTAATAGGAAGCTTGGCAAATAAGGAGCTTGTTATTTTGGAGGAATTTAAGGGAAAGGATTTGGAGGGTATGAGGTATGAACATCCTTTTTATGAAGAATTGAAAGAACAATTTAATGAGATAGCAAGAAAGTCTAAGAATTTGCACACTGTTGTATTGTCTAAAGAGTATGTAACTTTAGAGGCTGGTTCCGGTCTTGTTCACTGTGCTCCTGGTTGCGGGCCTGAAGATTACGAAGTTGGTAAAAAATACGGATTACCCCCCTTTAACAATATCGACGAAAGAGGAGCATTTTTTGATATGGGAAAATTTAATGGTCTTGTTGCAAAGAAAGACGATAAAATATTTGTTGAGGAGTTAAGGAAAAAAGGAAGCTTAATAGATGTTTCAATTGTTGAACACGAATATGCTCACTGCTGGAGGTGCCATAATCCAGTTGTTTTTAGGGCAACAGAACAATGGTTTTTGAAAATTGAAGATTTAATTCCAAAGATGATAGAACTCGCTAAGGATATTAAATTTGTTCCGAAGCATTATAAGGCCATATTTGATTCGTGGATCAATTCATTGAGAGACAATTCAATAACAAGACAGAGATTTTGGGGAACGCCTGTGCCAATATGGGAATGTGAAAAGTGTGGTAAATATACAGTTATTGGTTCTATAGAAGAGTTGGAAAATTTAGCTGTTGATAAAAATAAGATTCCAGAAACTATGCACAGACCTTGGATTGATGAAGTCGAGATAAAATGTCAATGCGGAGGAAAAGCAAAAAGAATTAGTGACGTAATTGATGTATGGATAGATTCAGGAACAACATCATGGAATTGCATTTATTTCCCAAAGAGAAAAGATCTGTTTAAGGCCATGTTTCCTGCAGAATTTATTTTAGAAGCAACTGAACAAATCAGGCTTTGGTTTAGCATGCTTCACCTGTGTTCTACAATAGCATTTGAAAAACCGTGTTATAGAAATGTTTACGTCCATGGAATGATTTTAGATTACCAAGGGATGAAAATGAGCAAATCTTTAGGGAACATAATACCTCCATTTGAGGTTATTGAAAAATATGGGGCAGATGTTTTAAGGTATTATGTTTGCGGAACAAGGGCTGGGGAAAATATAAACTTTAATTGGGATGATGTAAAGGTTAGACAAAAAAATCTTTTTATTTTCTGGAATTTGCATAAACTTCTCATCCAGCTTTATGATGAGATTAAAAAGAAACCCGAGGAGATTGAGGGAAAATTGGATATCGAGGAAAAATACATAATATCAAAATTGCATTCTACAATAAAGAGAACAACAGAACTTCTGGAAAATTACAGAATTGACGAAAGTATAGATAAGATTGAAGAACTGTTTTTGACATTATCAAGAGAATATGTTCAATTTGTAAGGGAAAAAATGATCGAAGAGGAAGGAAAAGAAATTGTTTTCAAAACAATCTATGATGTGTTTTACAATTGTTTGAGGATGTTCGCTATTATTGCCCCATTTATTTGCGAAGAAATTTATCAAAATCTAAAAGAGAAATTCAAACAAAAGGAGGAAAGTGTTCATTTGCTTGAATGGCCAGAATACGATCCTAAATTAATAGATGAAAAACTGGAAAGAGATATGAAAGTGGTTAGCCAAGTAATCCAATCCATACTTGCTGCAAGAGAAAAAGCAAGGATAGGAGTTAGATGGCCATTGAAAGAAGCTGTTGTTATTACACATAAAAAAGAAGTCATTGATGCTGTTGAAAATTTGAAAAATTTGATATTGTCTCAGGTTAACGTTAAAGAGTTAATAGTAAAGGAAGAACTAAAATACGAAAATTCAGAAATTAAACCAAATGTTGCAGAAATAGGAAAGGATTTCAAAAGTGACGCACCAAAAATACTTGAGCAACTTGACGAAAATAAATTGATAGAAATTTTAGAAACAGGAAAAACCAAAATTGGAGATTTCGTATTGGAAAGGAAACATGTATTAATAAAACATATACTCCCAAAAAACCTGATCAGTGAAGAATTTAAATACGGTTATGTTTATATAAACACAGAAATAACAAAGGAACTTGAGGAAGAGGGGTTCTTTAGAGAGGTAACGAGGAGAATACAAGTCTTAAGAAAGAAGAATGGTTTGAAAAAGAACGAAAAAATAAGACTTTCGATATTTTCAGATTATTCTTTAGAGAGATTTGGTGAAGAGATAAAGAAAAAAGTCAATGCCGAAACAATTGTTTTTAGGAAGGAAAATTATAAAATAAAATCTGAAGAGCTTATAAAGGGAAAGAAATTTGAGATTAGCTTCGAGAAAATATGAGGAGTTACAAAAATTTATAAATAATCAATATATACTTTTATTGGAGGTGCTATAAATTATGCCTGAGAAAAAAGAAATTGGAGAAGTAACACACTATTTTTCAAAAATAGGTGTTGCTGTTATAAAGCTAAACGATACCCTAAAAATTGGGGATAAAATAAGTATAGAGGGTGCAACAACAAACTTTGAGCAGACAGTTGAATCGATGCAAATAAACAAGGAAAATATAGAAGAAGCAAAAGCAGGCCAAGAAATCGGATTAAAAGTTAATGAAAGAGCAAGAGAAGGAGATAAGGTGTATAAAATAGAGGAATAAATTTTTATATAACTTTTATTTTCATTTTCTTATGCCCAAAAAGATTGATAGAGAGAAGATTGCTGCAGAAGTTCTTGCCGAAAAACAGAGGGAGATATCTGTTTCTGAATTTTTCTTAAAAAATAGACAGCTTTTAGGATTCGATAACCCAAAAAAGGCACTTCTTACTGCAGTAAAAGAGGCTGTTGATAACTCTCTAGATGCATGTGAGGATATGAGGGTTCTTCCAGAAATTAGTGTCTCAATAAAACAAATCGAAGGAAGCGAGAACAGGTTTAAAATAGTGGTTGAAGACAATGGGCCAGGAATTGTTGACGCGCATATCCCAAGGGTTTTTGGAAAATTACTATATGGAAGCAAATTTCACTCCCTTAAATGTAGCAGGGGACAGCAGGGAATAGGTATAAGTGCAGTTACATTGTATGGTCAGTTAACAACAGGGAAAGGAATTAGAGTGTTCTCAAAAATTTCTCCAAAAAAGCCAGCAAGCTTTTTTGAAATACACATAGATACAAAGCACAACGAACCAATGGTTGTTAAACATGAAAAAATTGAGTGGGAAAATAAAGATCATGGATTAAAGCTTGAAGTTGAACTTGAAGGAAGATTTACGAAAGGAAGGCAGTCTGTTGAAGATTATCTGAAGCAGGTTGCTATGGTTAATCCACATGCCCATATAATTTATGTATCACCAGAAAATGAGACATTTGAATTTGTTAGAGCAATAAATAACTTGCCTGTTGAGCCAAAGGAAATAAAGCCTCATCCTTATGGTATAGAATTAGGGATGCTAATTAAAATGCTAAAGGAAACGAAAGCAAGAACATTGCAAGCCTTTTTACAAACGGAATTTTGTAGAGTAAGCTCTAGAATAGCTAAGGAAATTTGCAAGAAAGCTGGACTTTATGAAAAAGCAAGACCTTCAAGGATAGCGGTTCAGGAAGCAGAAACATTGTACAAAGCGATACAAAAGACAAAAATTATGTCACCCCCAACAAACTGTCTTGTTCCTATAGGCGAAGAAGAAATTGTTGAAGGTCTAAAAAAAGAGGTTCATGCTGAATTTTTCGCAGCTGTAACAAGGCCTCCAGCAGTATATAGAGGCAGACCATTCCTCATAGAAGTTGGAATAGCTTATGGTGGAAATCTCCCAACTGACGATTTGGTAAAGGTTTACAGATTTGCAAATAGGGTTCCATTGATGTACCAGCAGAGTGCGTGTGCATCGACACAAGCAATAATAAATACAACATGGAGAAATTACGGATTAAGCCAAAGTAAAGGGGCCCTTCCTGTTGGTCCAGCTGTAATCCTTGTTCATATGTCATCAGTTTGGGTTCCATTTACTTCAGAAGCAAAAGAAGCAATTGCACCGTACCCAGAAATAATAAAAGAAATGAAGCTTGCATTGCAGGAATGTGGGAGGAAATTAGGAAGCTATATAAGAAAAACAATAAAAGCAAGACAGCAAAGAGAAAGAGCAAGTTTGTTTGAAAAATATATCCCAGAAGTTGCAAGTGCAATTTCAAAGCTTTCTGGGGAAAAGAGGGAAAAATTAATTTTGTGTCTTAATAAAATATTAAGAAAGGAATATAAAATCGTTAAAAATGCCGAAGAAAAAGAAGAGAAGCATAGCAAAGGATGAACTAAAGAAGTTTGGAAAAAAATTGGCAGATGATATAAAGAGAGGTAAAAATCCAGAAATCACTCTTCCTGTAAGGGCGCTTTCTAACATAATATTTGATAAGAAAGAATGCAAACTTGTTTTGGGGGAGAATGTTGCAAAGAGGTATTTTTTTAATGTGGCCCATGCAAAGAGATTTTTACAAACAGTTGAAATTGCTTCCATATGCAAAAGATTAATCGATGAAAATAAGCATGCAAGCCTAAGAGATGTTTTTTATATGGCAAAGAGGACAATACCAAAAACAAAAATAAACATAGTTGATCAACAAAGCGAATCTGACAAGGCAATTGAAGATTTAGAATTAATAACAAATTGTTCAAGAGAAATGCTTCACGTTACGGCGAATAAAAATGGCTCTGTTGCAGGAAATGTTATTATCGAGGATAGAGGTGATAGAATAGATTGGTCAAAGTTGGGTTCAGGGGGTTGGAGTATTCCTTCTGTTACCGATGAAATTGAATTCAAAAAGGTTAAAGCAAAGTATGTTTTATACATGGAAAAAGCAGCAGTTTGGGAAAGGTTGCATGAGGATAGATTTTGGGAAAAGAACAAATGCATAATAATGAGTTCAATGGGCCAAACAACTAGGGGGATAAGAAGACTGCTCCAAAGATTATATGAGGAGTTTGATTTACCAATATATGTGTTGGTTGATAATGATCCTTGGGGAATTTATATTTATTCTGTTATTAAATATGGGAGCATTAGTCTTGCGCATATCTCAGGAAAACTTGCAATTCCAGGGGTTAAGTTTTTAGGAATTTCTGCTGATGATATAGAAAAATATGGTTTGCAAAGACATTTTATTAAATTTACAGACAAAGATATAAACAGATTAAAACAAATTTCACAATATGCATGGTTTAAAAATAATAAAGCTTGGCAAAGACAATTTAAAAAAATGAAACAAAATGGGGCGAAAGTTGAAATACAAGCATTGAGCTCAAAAGGAATAAGCTTCATCTCAGAAAAATATCTCCCGGAGAAAATAAAAAGTAAAGATTTCTTGGATTGATCGCCGGGGCTGGGATTCGAACCCAGATACCCGTGAAGGGAACCTGCTCTCGAGGCAGGCGCAATACCTGGTTATGCGACCCCGGCAAGAATTATGAATTATTTTCCCTATTTAATTCTTTTTAAAAGAAAAAAATTATTTCTTTAATCTTTTCTCAATTAATTCGTCAAGAGAATGATAAACTGGAATTCCTTTCTTTTTGCAAAATTCTACCTCTCCCCTGCTGCCACTACTTTCTTCCCATCCTTCAACTGTTACAGCAAAATCACATCTTGACAATATTTCTATGTCTCCTTTTAACCAGACTTCATCAGGTGCAGCCCCATCAAAAAAAGCCGTATTTTTGTGCGGGCAAATAACTGCATAACCCATTTTCCATAGCTCAAGTGCCAATTCTTCAGCCTTGTCTATATTTTTCTTTATTCCGTAAACTCCTTTTTTAGATCTATAAGGACCAATAACATAAACGACTTCCATTTTCTTTTCTTGAACGATTTGAAATATTTAAAACTTTCTAAAAATATTTTTTATGTTGGTGCAGATTTGTTATGTCCCTTTCCAGACCTCCAGATTCTATAAACATGATTTTTATTTTATAGATCCCTAGCTTTTAATTATTTGTGAATTGTTATTTTTCTCAAAAATAAGAAATGATAAAACTTGTAGTAAAAGTTTTTGTTTTCTGCTTTAAAAATTTTACAATGGTATAAACAAGGCTGTAATTAGAAGTACTATCCCTACAAAAGTTAAAATAAGACCTTCCATGTACACAAATATTTTCTTTAATAAATTTTTATGTTTTGATTTTTCTATAAAAGGAAAAAGTATACCGGCGCTTAGAATAACGGCAAGATCGTAAAATTTAGGTTCTTGAGGTGAGTAAAGAATTAGAATGCCTAAGCATGTAATTACCAAACCAGAAGCAAAAAGAGAAAGGGATATTAAAATCAACCTTGAGAGAGAAAGAGATAAAAACAACAAGCTCACTACTCCGAGCAGAACCAAATTAACGAGAGCCACTTTAGGATATTTTTCTATATATTTTTTAAAACCTCTTTTAAATCTACTCTTTTTTGAAGATTTTGAATAAGCTACACTAAAAACGATGAAACCAACCCATATAATGAAGAAAAGAATCAGATATTTGACCATAAGTGTTATCTCTAAACCTTTAAAATAGTAAAAATAACCAAAAAGGAATATCATCAAAAACAAAAAGAATATACTTTCAGAAACTAAAAATCGTTTGAGTGCCATATTAATAAAGAGTCTTTCTGTTTAAATATAATTTTCGAAAATAGAAAAGGATTTTTTCTATTTTAACTAAGTAGCCAATCTTTTATGTTTTGCATCCATTCTCCATAACTTAAGCATCTTTTCTCTGCCGTCCAGTGCATCCTTAAGAATATACTATTTTTATGTAATCAGTATTTTTTCTTCACTTTTAGCACTTTTTCTTTCATTTTTCACTTCATATTTAATTTCAAATATCCTTAAATATTGACACCACCCGTAGCAAGATTTAAGGGAGCAACAGTCACCTTAGCCAAATCATTCACAGTAAGATTTGCAAAAACGACTTTGTTGTTTATATAATTAGACAGGTCAAGATCGCTATACTTTAGCTTTTTATTCTTTTCCGTCTCCATCGCCCCTCATTTTATTACTTGGAAGTAGCGCAACAAATCTTATTTATAAATCTTTTGTTTTTGTTATTCCCAAACTTAAATTCCAAGCTCCAAATCATAAATTTTTACATGCTAAGCGAGAGTAAAATAAATTACACAAAATTTTCTACCATAATTTATTCCATTCGCCAGAGTTAAGAGACTAACAATAATTTTAATTCAAGCTTGCCAAAAACTATATTTGTTTTAATAACCCTCTTTTAGCCCTTGTCTATATTCTTCTTTGTTTCTAAACTCTCCTTTTTAGATCTATTTATAGATCTATTTAAAACCCCTAAAAATGAATTAAAAATTTGTTTCCTCTATCTATTAAAAAATTATTTAAATCAAATCCAATAATAGAAAATTAAAATGCTCCAAAAAAATTGCATTATAATTCACGGGTGTCCTTCTGCTAAGAAAAAAAATCCGACTTACAACAAGCATTGGCTTCCTTGGATTAAAAAAGAGCTAACTGCAAGAGGTATTAAAACAGAAATTCCTCTTATGCCAGTACCATGGAAACCCAACTATAAAAAAAATGGAAAAATAAATTTGAAAAATATAAAATTGGTGAGAATACTATTTTAATTGGTCATAGTTGTGGTTGTGCTTTTTTGGTCCGATGGCTTGGGGAAACAAAGAAAAGGATTCTTAAACTAATACTTGTTGCACCATGGAAAATTCCAAAGAAAAATGATAAGTATCAAAGAGAATTTTATGAATATAAGATTGATAGAGATATTAAGAAAAGGGTAAATGAGATTATAATGTTTACCTCTGACGATGAAGGAGAAGATGGTAAAAAAAGTTTAGAGATTTTTCATAAAGCTTTGGATGGTAAAATTATCGAACTTAAAGGACATGGACATTACACAATGGGCGATATGGGAACAGAAGAATTTCCAGAGTTATTAAAAGAGATTCTAAAATAGATAAAATTTAGCAAGCTTTTTATATTTATCTTAATTTTTTGGCTGTGAATGGCAAAGAAAAAAATATTGGTAACAGGAGGTTTGGGTTTTATAGGTTCAAATTTTATAATACATGTTCTTAAGAATTATCCAGAATATAAAATTATAAATTTAGATCTTAACACATATGCAGCGGACATAGAAAATTTGAAAGAAATTGAAAATAATCCAGATTACGAGTTGGTCATAGGAGATATAAGGGACATTGGTCTTGTAAGTAAGCTTATGAAGGATGTTGATTTTGTAGTTCATATGGCAGCTGAATCGCATGTTGATAATTCTATTGCTGGACCACTGATTTTTACCTCAGTTAACGTTTATGGAACACATGTTTTATTGGAATGTGCAAAGAATGTAAAAAAAGAAAAACCAGATAAGATAGAAAGATTTCTTTATGTGTCTACTGATGAAGTATATGGAAGTCTAAAACCTAAACAAAGAAAATCTAAAGAGACTGATGTTTTAAAGCCAAACAGCCCGTATTCAGCAAGCAAAGCAGCAGGCGAGCATATAGTTAGGGCTTATTATAAAACTTTTAAACTTCCAGTGTTGATTACAAGAAGCTCAAACAACTATGGGCCAAGGCAACACATAGAGAAATTGATACCAAAATTTATAACAAACATTTTGCAAGGAAAAAAAGTTCCATTGATGGGTGATGGCTCGAATATTAGGGAATGGATTTACGTTTTTGACAACTGTGAAGGCATTTTTCATGTTTTGAAAAAAGGAAAAATTGGTGAAATATACAACATAGGAAGCGGGAACGAAAAAACAAATAGGGAAATAACAGACATAATCCTAAAATATTTTGGAAAGGACGAGAGTTGGATTAAAACAATACCACACAGGCCCGGTCATGATTTTAGGTACGCTTTAAACTGTTCAAAAATTAAAAAACTTGGATGGAAACCGAAAGCTGACTTCGAAAAAACAATGAAAGAAACAATTGAATGGTACATAAAAAACGAGAGTTGGTGGAAGAAAAAGATTAAACAAGATTCTTAAATCCTAGTTTCTTTGCATAATTCATTATTTCTTTATACTCTTCAATTTTTAATCTCCTATTTAGCTCTTTATAATTTGAAGCTTTCCATGCAGGCCAATATTGCCCCAAAATATTCAACCTTAAATTTTCACCGAGTTTTTCTCTTAACCATTTTAAAATTGGTTTTGCATCACAATCCAAATGTCCTGGCATAACAAGTACCCTTACCAAAAGTTCCGAATCACCAAATGCCTGAATATGATTCCTTGCTGCAACCTCTCTGTAATTCTTAACCATACTAAGCTTTTCTCCACATTTGTTATTGTAATATCTAAAATCGAGGAGATAAACATCGATAACACCTTTTAATAATTCAGCAGTTTCTTTTGAATAATAAGAGTTGCTGTTCCAAATTATTGCTATGTTTTTCTCAGTAAGATTTAATACCTTTAATATGTGGTATGTATAAGGAGTTGGTGAGCCTCCGACAAAATTTATGTTTCTCATACCAGTATCAAACATTCTTTCTATCCAATTTTTAACATCCCCTACTTTATATGCTACGCCAAGTTCGGGATCTATGCTGTGTGGTGCATTTTGGCAATAGACACACCTTAATGTACAACCAGCTTGGAAGATTGTTGCTGATGGAACAAGTTCTGACTCTTCCCCAAAATGAGGATGTGCCCCAAATATCTTCCATTCTGTTCCAACTTTACAAAATCCGAGTTTCCCAGCTTTTCTATTAATTTTGCACCTTCTTTCACAAAATATACAACTTTCCATAATTTTATCGGCAATAGCAACTTTCAGGTCCAAAAAACTTTTCTTTGGAATTTTTAGATCATTTAATTTCAAACTTCTCGAGTCTATCTTTTTCAAGGTTGCATAAAATTTTTGAAGTGCATTTTTATGAATAGCAAATAGCTCCTTAATGTCACTTTGCTCATCAAAGTTAACTTCTATTCTCTTCGAAATTAAATATCTTGCAGGAACTTCTCTATTAACAATTTTAACATACCTTTCTAAAGATTTGACGCTTTGCATATTTCCTTTATTATCTCCTTTTTCACATCTTCGAAATTTTCTTTTTTCAAATGGAATACCTTCCCAAATTTTCCATACTTATTAACTAAATTTCTATGTAGGGTGGCAATAACTATTTTGTTTGAGGAAAATACAGTTTTAAGCATATTTTTGAAATCATTACTGTACAATTCCATTTTTCCTATTTCGTCAATTATTACATATTTTGAATTTTTAAAACCTTGATAAAATTTTTCCACAATTTCTTCAATATTTTGAAGACTTACTTTATATTTCGAGACTCTTGGACCATGCTTTATTTCTGTAGATGCAAGTATTCTCTTTTCTCCACTCTTTAAATCTATTATCCAAAATCCGATTCTTCTCTTACCTTTTCTAATTTCAGGAGTTAGAATTCCACAAACCCTCTTTAGTTTTTTAACAAGCTCCATAATCAATGTGCTTTTTCCACAACCAGGTTTACCAGTAATAAAAAATACTTTTGCCATATTCCTTATAATTAATTTTGGTTAATAAAAATTTTTAAAAAAGAAAAATTTTTAAATTCAAACTTAGCGCTTCCTGCATTATGCTACCAGAATACGAATTCAGAGAGATTTTCAGAATTACTAAGAAAAAATAGTTTAGCAGGAGAACTTAAATTAGGAGAAACAACTTTAGAAAAAAAGATTGAAGATTTAGAAAATAAGGTATATGATAATTTGAAAATTCATAAAATAAAACCGAGAGATTTAATAAGAATTTTGAGGAATGAGATACCAGTTCTAAATGATAAAGAAATTTCTGATCTTGAAGAAGTTGTTGAAATAATTTCTGAAATTAAGTACGAAAATAAAGATGCTTATCTTGAACTCTTTAAAAAGAAATACAACATCACCAATATAATAACTAGTTTATCTTATAATACTCTTTTTGGTAGCTCTTTAGCCGGAACGATATACTTCGCTATTGTAGCTGGTATAGGAGCTGGGCTTCTATTCAGTGCCCCATTAATTCCCAGTATGCTACTTTCTACAATAGCATTGGACGAGATTTTAGAAGAATATAAATCAGCTATGAAAAAAAATTTTGCAACACTTAAAAAAGATGCTTCAGAAGTTGACTCTCTTATTCAAAAAGAATTTATTTCTAACTTTTACAAGATAAATCTGGAATTTTTTAAAAAATGTTTTGAAAAATGCACTGGCAAAGATAGGTGTAAATGTGTTAAAAAAATTAAAGAAAGTGGATTTAAAAATAAGGAGTGTGATGATTGGTTGAAGGAGAATTATCCAGAATATTATTCTCTTCTAAAAGGAATTGAAAATTGGAAAAAAATATAAACTTTAATAGATTTTTTAGTGAAAAATGATAGGTGTTGTTTTAGCAGGCGGTTTGGGAACAAGATTGCATCCTTTGACATTATACACTAATAAACACATGGTAAGAGTTGGCTGTCTACCTATGATAGAATATCCAATTAATGTTCTTGCCGAAGCAGGAATAAAAGATATAGTAATTGTGAGCGGAGGGGAATTTTTTGAGCAAATCGAACAATATTTAAGCCATGGAAATGAAAGGGGTTTAAATTTTCATTATGAAAACCAAAACAGGGCATGGGAAAAGCCTAAAGGAATTGCTCATGCTTTAAGCAGGGTTAAAAAAATTGTCGGGAAAGAAGATATGGCAGTAATTCTTGGAGATAACATATTTGGAATGAAGCTCGACTTTAATTTAAAAGAAGGGATGGAAGCAAAGATTTTTTTAAAAGAAGTAAAAAATCCGGAAAGATTCGGTGTTGCTGAAATTAAGGACGGGAAGGTCATATCAATAGAAGAAAAACCAAAAAAGCCAAAATCTAATTATGTTGTTACCGGAGCATATGTTTACAAAGCAAATGTTTTCGATTTTATAGAAACTCTTGAGCCTTCTGAAAGAGGAGAGCTTGAAATAACCGATGTAAACAATTGGTACATAAAAAGGGGAAAGATGTGTTATGAAATTATAGAGGGGTTTTGGAGTGATGCTGGAACAAGGGAAAGCATTAAGGTTGCTGAAGAATACGTAATAAAAAGTGGACTAGAAGAGAAAATACTGAAAAAATATCCTTTCCTAAACAGCAGAAAAGAATGGGAAAAATTGTTTAAATGAAAAGAATATTGGTTACAGGTGGAGCAGGCTACATAGGAAGCCATACTTCTCTGTTATTGAAGGAGAAAGGATATGATGTTGTTGTGGTTGATAACCTAGAAAAAGGACATAAGGAAAGTTTGAATGGGATTAAACTTGAGATTGGAAATTTGAACGATGAAAAATTTCTCGAAGGAATATTTTCTAGCTATAAAATTGATGGCGTAGTACATTTTGCTGGTTATATTGAAGTGGGAGAATCTATGAGGGACCCGCTAAAGTATTTTAAAAATAACGTATGCAATGGGATAAATTTGATAAAAATGATGATTAAATATGGTGTTGATAAAATAGTGTTTTCTTCGAGTGCAGCAGTTTATGGCTCACCAAAGGAAATCCCAATTAAAGAAGATTCAGAAAAAAGACCAACGAGCTATTATGGACTGTCAAAATTGATGTTTGAAAATATTTTGGATGCATGCACTGTTTATGGTATTAAAAATATATGTTTAAGGTATTTCAATGCAGCCGGTGCTGGTTTTGGTATAGGCGAAGACCACAATCCGGAAACCCATCTTATTCCTTTAGTGTTAAAAACAGCACTGGGTCAAAGAGAGAGCATTAAAATTTTTGGAGACGATTATCCAACCAAAGATGGAACATGCATTAGAGATTACATTCATGTTGTTGATTTGGCAGGAGCACATTTACTTGCACTGAAAGCATTGGAAAATGGGGTAACTGGAAAATACAATGTTGGTACTGGAAAGGGATATAGTGTAAAAGAAATAATCGAGATAGCAAAAGAGGTAACAGGCAAGGATATAAAAGTGGAAATTAGCAAAAGGAGAGAAGGTGATCCTCCAATTTTAATAGCGGACCCAACAAAAATAATGAAAGAATTGGGATGGAAGCCAAAATTTGGAATTAGGGATATAATTAAAAGTGCATGGGAATGGCATAAAAATAACCCATATGGTTTTAGAAAATCCTAATTCTTTTTGCTATTGTACTAACTATATGAACAAAAGGAAGTGATTTTTCAGTATGGAATTTAGCATTTTTTAAGTTCCTTAGTAATTCTTTTTTTTCCTCTAGATTGAACTCTTCCATTATAACATAGCTTTTACCTATTTCAATTGGAAGGTGTGCATCGCTTCCGACAGCCATCAAAATGTTGTGTCTTTTTGCATACTCGAAAGCTTTTCTATTAAAAACTTGAAATAAAGACCTACTATTAAATACTTCAAATATGTCTTTTTTGAAATTTAATCTTTTGAC
>JAFCFS010000066.1 GCA_017608525.1 Candidatus Woesearchaeota archaeon
TCACCAATTCCTTTTCCACCCAGCCAAATTATAAATAAATAAAGCCCTAAAAAAAATCCAACCAATGTTAAAAAAATACCTATTGAGCCAAACAAATGTAATGGTCTTGTTCTATAACTCATTAAATATTTCATAGTAATTAAGTCTAAAAAACCTTTTATTAATCTTTTAATTCCATACTTTGTTTTTCCATATTTTCTTGGGCGATTTGAAATTTTAACTTCGGCTATTTTGTAACCTTTCCAATAAAGAATTGCAGGAATATATCTATGCATTTCTCCATATAAATTTAAATCTTCAAGTATGTTTTTTTTGAAAGCCTTCATTGAACAGTTAAAATCGTGGAGCTTTATTCCAATTAAAAAAGAAGTCATTTTGTTATAGATTTTAGAAAACATCTTTTTTGTTAGTTTGTCTTCCCTCTTGAATCTCCACCCATTAACGAAATCGTAACCTTCTTTAATTTTCTTTAAAAACAATGTAATGTCCCTAGGATCGTCTTGCAAATCACCGTCCATTTGGATAACAATCTTTCCTTCACATTTTTCAAAACCAACAGCAAGTGCAGTAGCTTTTCCGAAATTTCTCCTTAGTTTAACAATCTTGGTAATTCCAGGTTTAAATATGTCTTTAAGCTCTTTGAAAGTATTGTCTGTACTTCCGTCGTCAACAAAAATAATTTCATAATTTGGAGCAATATTCCGCATAACTTTAGTTAGTTCTTCATACAACGGTTTGATATTTTTTTCTTCGTTAAATACAGGAATAACAATCGAAAGTTCTCTCATTTTTTATTGAAAATTTTTAGATATTTAATAATTTTATGCTTTTTAGTCGATGTTTAAATAGTTAAATAGGATAGTACGACAAAAATAATTTCGAAAAAAAGAATGGAAAAAACAATATCTTTTTCATAAACTTTCCTTTTTAACTTTTTTAAAATATGCAATGCTAGATGTTCAAGACCGTATGCTTTTCTGTATAAAAAATTTAAACTTCCATCTTCTTAGTTTTAGAAAAAATTCAATGAAATATGGTATAAATAGTATTACCGCTACCCTTTCCATATTTCCAAGTATAGCGATTATTGCAACTGTGGCACCAACCGAATATGTTAGTGTATTCCCTGGAAAAATTTTGGCAGGATATTTATTATAAATTAAAAATGCAATAAGTGAAACAACCATACATAAGGCTAAGACAGCGACCCAAGTTTTATTTAAAATGATAGCAACATAGCTAAGAAAACTTAAAATTATTACACCCATTCCAGCTTCAAGTCCATTATACCCAGCTATCATGTTAAATCCATTTGCAGCTCCAGTAATTGCAATGGGCACTATAATCAATGGGTAAAAAATTCCAAAATCTACTTTCCCAATTAGGGGGAATGCCATTTCTGAAGTACCGGCATTGATTACAGCCATAGGTAATGCGGCAACCAAACCCAAAATAGGTTTTTGCCACTGTCTTAATCCAATTTTCCATCCCAAAATATCGTCAACCAAACCGATAATAGTTATAATCAATAAAGTTGCTAATGCAGCCATTGTAGGTAAATTATTTTCAAAAGAATGAAAATAAAAAGTATTGGCCCCTATATAAAAAAGAATCCCACCAAGAAATCCACATATTACGCATATGCCACCAACTTCTGCAATTTTTGGCTTATCTCTCTTTTGAACATCTACCCCCACAAGACCGATTTTTTTAGCTCTTTTAATCCAGTGGGGAATAATGAGAAAGGTAATGAAAAAACTCAAAATTAAACTAAATAACGCTATTTTCATTTTACCAATAATATTTCTTATATTTTTTATAATATTCAAATGTTTTTTTGATTCCTTCTTCTAAACTAGTTTTCGGTTTCCACCCAAGATTTTTTATTTTTGTTATATCTGTTACGTAATCTCCAGTTTCTATATTTTTATAATCCTTTGGCCATTCAACGAATTCGATTCTTCCTTTTTTAACAACTTTTATTACAGTTTCGCACATTTTTCTAAAAGTTGTACCTACCCCAGAGCCAACATTATAAGCATTTCCTTTACTTTCTTTTTTAACCCCAGCTATTAAGAATGCGTTTACAAGGTCATCTATATATATGTAATCTCTGAGTTGGTTCCCCTCCCCGAATATAGTTATTGGTTTATTCTCCATAGCTTGTCTAATAAACCAATTCACAATACTATATTTGCTGTGTTTCATTTGCGACCTTGGACCATATGGATTTGCTATCCTAAATACAATTGTATCAAGTCCAAATTCTCTATTGTAAAGCAAATAATATTTTTCACCAGCCATTTTATGAACGCCATAAACACTTAGAGGTTCTTGCGGATGTTTTTCATCAACAGGAAGATATTGTATTTTCCCAAATTGCAATCTTGAACCAGAAAAAAATATCCTGGCTTTTTTGTTATATTTCCTGCATGCTTCAAGCACGGTTAAATGTCCTTTACAATTAATATCCAAATCAAGAAATGGGTCCTTTAAACTATCGTTATGACTTACTTGTGCAGCAAAATTGAAAATAAAATCCTTATCTTTGACTAATTTTTCCATTGCTTTTTGATCTCTAATATCGGCAATTTCAATTTTAATCTTTTTAATGATGTTTTTGATATTGAAGAAATTTGCACCATATTGAGGCAATACTAAATCAGCAATCGTCACATTAGCTCCCAGTTTTACTAATTTTATTGCTAAATTACTCCCTATGAGCCCGAGACCTCCAGTTATTAACACATTTTTTCCTTTATACACCTTTTTTAGCGCATCCATTTTAACCTGAATATTCCAGCAAGGAATTCTAATATTGTCGGGAGAAGTTTAACACTACTCGATTCAGCTTCGTACCAAGTTATAGGTATTTCTTTAATCCTATAACCGTTCTTTTCTGCCAAGTAAAGCATTTCTGTATCCCAAAACCACTTTTTATCTTTAATCATCGGCAATAATTTTTTTACTATTTCTTTCCTCATACCTTTAAACCCACATTGTGCATCAGTAAAGTGAACATGCAATACCAGTTTTAAAAGACCATTGAAACATTTCGAAAGAACGAATCTTGAAAATTTCCTTTTAGTTTTTGATTTCGCATGGTATCTTGAGCCAGTTACGATATCTGCTTTATTTTTTGCGAGCAGTTTAACCATAGTTGGTAATGCATCGAGCTTTGTTGCTAAATCCACATCCATATAAATCAAAACATCAGCTTTACTCTTTAAAAAAGAATATTCAATTGCTCCGCCTCTCCCTTGTTTTGGAATATACATATATTTTAGCCTCTTAAATTTTTGCATTAAATTTTTGACGATATCTTTGGTTTCATCAGTAGATGCATTATCAGCTATTATAATGTTCCATTTGTATTCTTTTAATCTTTTTTCATAAAATTTATATTGATTTTCCACACTCCAAGGAATATCTTTACTATTATTAAATACAGGTATAACAATGTCAACTTTTTTCATTAAGCAGTTTAATCCCCAATCTATTTTTAAAATTTTCCGTTTTTTTTGGGGGCAAGATTTAAAAAAATAAAGCATTTTAACCAACTCATGGAAAAGAAAAAAATCTTTTATTGCATTGCTATCATCATTCTATTTTCATATTTAGCTTATAGGCTGATTGACCAATCCCAAATCATAAATACATTCCCTTTAGATTACACAAACGATATTTCTAGTTATATGACAATGT
>JAFCFS010000023.1 GCA_017608525.1 Candidatus Woesearchaeota archaeon
CATCAAAATGTTGTGTCTTTTTGCATACTCGAAAGCTTTTCTATTAAAAACTTGAAATAAAGACCTACTATTAAATACTTCAAATATGTCTTTTTTGAAATTTAATCTTTTGACACAACTTCTCAATTTATCAAAGGGGTGTGGAACATAAACCAAACCATCTTGCTCTTTGATCTTTTCAACAGTTTCTTCTATACTCAATCCTTTTTTAATCTCCTCATTAAGAAAAAGTCCGATTATTTCCCCATCTTTTGTTTTAATCTCTTCACCAACAATACAATTTTTTAACTTTAGGGCACCCTTTATTGTATTGTGGTCTGTAATTACTGGAAAAATCCCTTTTTTCTTGCAAATCTTTTTTATAACATTTATACTATTAAAAGAATCTTTTGAATAAACTGTATGAATGTGAAAATCTACTTTAATCATGGTAGCTCAAAAATAATTTCCCCCATTCCGTTTTCATAAAATCCTTAACCCTCTTTTTCCCGACAAAATTATACCACAGGTAGTCATGATAAAATGCAGATGCAAAAATGCAGAGATTAAAAAGCCCGGTATGAAATAATACGGGTTCAATAAATTTTATCTTCCTCCTGAACAATTGATCAAAGAATATGACAGGACTTCTTTTTGTTGAAAATTTGAAATTTATTTTGCTAATATCTTCACCTATTATATCTAACTGCTTTACATCACCACAACCCAAACCCTTTTCATGAGCTATTTTAATAAAATCTATAGACATTGGATCATAACCCATCATCTTAGCAGCAACAGCGTCTATAGCAACCTGATCCCCTGAGGCAAGCAAATAGTTTTTGATTCTTGGTATCATTGTTCTAGGCCCTTTCCCATCACCACAAACAGTACCGTCCATAACGGCAAAAATTCCTTTATGTATTTCTTTTTGTATCATCAGCAAATCAACAAGAACTTCATGTATTGCTTTATGTGAATGATGTCTTCTTTCTGTTATTAAGCCACCGAATGCATTTTTCATCGCACCAGTGATTGTTGTATGGCCATGACATTTGATTTGGGGTAAGTGGATGATATTTTTGCCTATAAAAAATTTTGGAATCTTTAATCCGTCTGGAAAAATTTTATCTATTGCAAGAATTTCCCCTTTAGGCTCATAAACACCCCACTCAACTTTGGTCAATGGAACAAATTTTTGACCATATTTTTTAAAAACAAACTCCCATCTGTTTTGCTTTGCTCCTTTTTCAACGTTTGTTACAACGGTTTTATTCTCGACAAAAATCAAATCTTTATAACCATCATCCAATAATTTTTTCATCACACCCTCAAGTTGCCAAGGTGGTGTTGAGCATGCAGGAAAATAAAGACTCCATGATAGGTTTAATTTTACTATTGTTTGGTATTCTTTTTTTATATACTTTTTATATTCTGCCAAATCCATCAACTTAGAATAGTCTTTAATTACATGCTTAGGTTCTGTTTTAATTACAACTACTTTGCTCATTTTCGATTCTAAATTTTGGCCAGCTTATCCTTTCCCCTTTGCATTTTGGGCATTTTGATGGTTTTCCAATTTTTTCCCTGAAAACAAAACCACAATCTTTGCAAATTGCTGGAATTATTTTAAACTTTCCTTTTTTTGATTTTGCCACATGCTTTAAATCCTCAGTTATAGTTTTTAATTTTGTATCTAAAATCTTTGATAACTCATAGGAAGAGTATTCTCTTTTCTTTAGCAATTCTTCAATTTTTTCTCTTCTTGTCACAAACTTATTAAAAAATTACAATTTAAAAATTTTTCAATAAATTTATAAAAGATTAAGGCTGATTTTTCTCTGTGATAAAATACTTTGAGTTGATTAGGGTAAAGCAATGGTATAAGAATGTTGTAGTTTTTATCCCTCTTGTTTTTGCCGGCAAATTTTTAGATTTGAAAGCTCTAGTTTTAACATTAATTGGCTTTTTTGCTCTATGTCTTGTTTCATCTTCAAATTATATTATAAATGACCTTAAGGATATAGAAAAAGATAGAAGGCATCCGGAAAAAAAATTTAGACCAATTGCTTCGGGAAAAGTTAAAAAATGGGAAGCAATAATAATATGTTCGGCATTACTTGCAGCTTCTATTTTTATATCAGTAAAGCTATCAATCAGTTTTTTCCTTTGCGTTGTCGCTATTTTTATTCTTACGCAAGGCTATACTTTTTATCTGAGAAATGAGCAATTTTTGGATATAATTATGATAGCAATAAATTTTGTTATAAGGGCTGTCAGTGGCGCATTCATAATTAACGTTAGAATTAGTCCATGGCTAATCCTTTGCACATTTTTCTTAAGTCTATTTCTTTCGGCAGGAAAAAGAGAAGCTGATATTAGGCTTTTAAAAGATAAAGCAGTATTTCATAAAAGGGTTTTGAAAGATTATAACATTCAAATAACAAATGCATTAATGATAATTTCAACATCAGCACTTATACTTTCTTATGCATTGTATAGTTTTTTAAGTATTTACCCAATGCTTATTTATACTATTCCTTTTGCTCTGTATGCAATTTTTAGATACTTATATTTAGTTTATTCTGGTTCTGAAATTGGAAGACACCCTGAAAAAGCAATTTTGGATAAAAGGCTTCTCATCGGTAGTTTTTTATGGCTGATTTCAATATTTTTTATAATTTTGTATTCGGTGACATAATCAAAAACTTTTTATAGATTCTTAACAATAAAATTATTATAAAATAAAAAGGAGGTGAAACGTTGGTTACTTTCTGGGAGCAAGCAGCAGGGGAAATACTAAACCCTCTAGTCAAATTATGGAACAGCTTTGTTGATATTATTCCAGGGATAATAGCAGCGATAGTTATTTTAATAATTGGTTACATAATTGCTGTATTGATTGGCAGGCTTGTTAGGATAGTTTTAGAGAAAGCAGGATTGGACAAATGGTTGGAAAAAGCAAAGCTAGCAAAGGCAATTGGTGACATTAAATTATCTTCATTGTTTGGATCAGTAACAAAATGGTTTATCTTGGTTATATTTCTGCAAGCAGCGGTGGACACATTAAGATTAGGGACACTTTCTACAATACTAAACCAGTTTGTGCTATGGTTACCCCATTTGATTGTAGGATTTATAGTGGTTATAGCAGGACTATTTTTAGGGCATTATGTAAGTCATCAAATAGAGATACACACAAAGATGAAAGGTGTAAAATTCGTCAGTGTATTGTTTAAATTTGTAATAGTTGCTTTAGCAGTTATAATAGCACTACAGCAAATAGGAGTAGAGGTTGGAATAATTAGTCAGCTAGTATTGATTGGTGTTGGTTCATTAGCGTTCGGTATAGCATTGGCAATAGGATTAAGTTTCGGACTCGGACTAAAGAACGAAGCAGTAAATCTCTGGAAACAAATAAAAAGATTCTTTTAATTTTTTCTTTTTAATAAATCCTTAACCTTAACATACTTCAATCCGATTTTTTCCAGACAGTTTACTATTTTTCTTTTTTCCTTGCCCAAACTTTTCCAATCCAATGTTGCAAACTCAACATTTTCTTCGGTTTTTTCTATGGCTTCATTTATCATTTCCTCATCTAATAAATTTAGAGCATATTTTGGGCAGATGTGACTAATGGCGAATTCTGTTTCCAATAAAAGTCTATTAAAGTTATTTGGATAATGGGTTGAACCTATGCCTATTGTTGTTTTATATTGCTCCATTTTGCTTGTTAATGTTTCATATAGTGTTCTTGCTATAATTTTTCCTGCAAAATCGTCTTCCCATTCTATTTTCGAACTGCCTATTTCTATAAAAAGACATGGCTTTTCTAAATATGGACCATGATGTGTTGCTTCCAATGTAATGTTGTACTCTTTATTTCCTTCTTCTTTTGCTATTCTGTTTAAATTAAGGAAAAGATTTTTTAATAGAGATGCAGGTGCTTTACACAATTTTTTATCTTTACCCCCAAGAATTGCTTTCCCCCAATTTCCAGGAAAATGCAGGGAAAGGGTTTTAAATTTTGACGACGACTCATGTCTAGAAACAAATATAAAATAATCAGCTTCGATTTTTTTGTCTATCTCATTGCAAAAAATACAATCTTTGATGTGGTGAATTTCTAATGTGTTTTTATTTTCTTCAATTCTTTTGCGTAAATTGTACAAAGCAATTAATTTTTCTTTTACATTTTGGCTTGCCAAATCTGATTCGGAGATTAAAATTGCATATCGCATAATCTTTCCTAAGAGAATTGTCTTTAAATTCTTTAGTTACTATCATGATGTAATAAAAAACGAAACATTTAAAAATAGAATTAATTCTACAACATAGAATTTGAAAAAAAATTTTTAATGGGAGGGCTAAAAATGGAAGGAAAAGAAAAAAGCACGGAAGAGTTGATAAGAAAAAATTTAAAAGAACTAAGTAATGTTGTTGAAAAATATTCCCAAAAGAAACAAAGTGATAAGACACTTGGCGAAAAAGTAGCGTATAATATAAAAAGACATGGGGGAAACGCATTGGCATGGGCAGGTGCAGGATTTGTTGGCGGAATCTTCCTGCCAGTAATTGGTCCATTGACAGGTGCAGCGCTTGGTGCAGGTGGTTACGGCGTAGTTAAGTTATACCAGGCTTTAAAAAGAAAAAAGAAGTACTAAAAATGGTAGAAGAAAAGCCATACAACAAAGAAAAAGTTGAAAGTGCCTTGATGAGATTAGATCAGGCAAAATCAGATGCGGAGAAGGAATTAGAGCAAGCTAAGAAAGCATTAGAACAAATTAAAAAAAGAATTGGAAGGTATTTAGATGAAGTTAAGGAATTTGACAAGGAAGCTGGTAATCTTATTGATTATATTAAAGGAACGGAAATTAATGACGCACCACTTTATACAAGAGCGAAAATGATGGTTAAGAAAGTTTTCAAAATAGAACCGAGAAAAAGAAAATTAAGCAGCATGCTCGAAGATTTGGCAGAAACTGCTGTTGGTTTAAATGAACAATTAGAACAGCATATAATGGACACAGAAAATTTGCTAGAGAACACAATATCTGTAAGTGATGAGTCTATGGACGCGTGTAAAGAATTAGCAAAGGTTATAGAAGATTTAAAGAGAAAATACAAAAAACATGAGAAAGATTACCAAAAAGCTGTTTCTGCGTACAATGAATATATTAACAAACACGGCGAAAAATTTTCCATAGAAAAGTCCACTGAACTTCAACAGAATGCAAAACTCAAAGAAAGAGAAGTAGAGGATTTGCGTTTGAAATTATTAGAATTAACAACCCAATACAAAATTTTAATGAATAAATTAAATTTCTTTAGCTCATTTGAGAGAAACTTAAGAACCATGATTTCGGAAGCGAAAAAACTAAGTTGCCAAATAAGAACAGAAAAAGAGAATATAGATCCGATAATAGATGCTGTGAAGCAAACAGCAGACTTAACCGAATATCAGGAAAAAGTATTGGAAGCAAGAAATGTTCTTCAAGCAGCAACAAATACTTCACTTTTAGCACTTGGCCAAATGCAAAAAGCATTAACCAAAGTAGCAGGAGAAATGACCAAAGAGCCATTTATAAAAGATGAAGTAATAAAAGCGTTACAAGGTATAGACAAAGAAACGAGAAGAATTGCTACAGAAAATGATAAAAATTTATTAAATCAAGACAATACTTTTGACCCTAAAGATTTGTTCAAACCAATAGAACCAACAATCATTGATTTAGAAACAGAAGACGGTAAAAGCTATCACAAAAAAGAAGAGGATACAGAAAAGAAAGAGGAAAAGAAAGACTAAATAATTTTTTATTTTTTAAATTTGGAGAATGAGTAACTTTAATAAACAAAAAAAGGAAACTGAAAAATTTATAAAAGAATTTTCTGCTTTTTTTAGAAAAAAGGATATTAAAAATCTACTTAAAAAAATTCAAAACGAGAGAGAACTTTGTAAAATTTTGGAAAATGTGAAAAAAAATGTCTGGCCATTTTTGAGGTATTTAGACTCTATAGAAGAACAAATTTCTTTAACAGAATCGAAAAAAATAGAACTTGAAGATTCTATCAAAGAGGCTGTTGAGAAAATAAATGAATTGAAAAATAAATGCGAAAGGAAAATAAAAGAAAGAAAAGAGCTAGCTACAAAGAGAGAGTGGGCTATGGGCTATAAAAGAAGGAAATTTTCTTGAATACAGAAGAAATTTGTATGGGCTTGATTATGAAATTGACGAACTTAGACATGAAATTGGAGTACTTGAAAATAAAATTAAAGGGCATCAAATAAATATGAATTTTGCTGAGAATTTTTTAAAAAATATGGAAATGGTAAGGAAAGATGCAAGTTTTGTCAAGGAAAATTTAAACTTGATGTTTTATGGTTTATTACAAGGCTTGAAATTCAAAGCAAGCAAAAAATTTGGAGGTTTAAAAAGACACAAAAAAGAATTTGAAAAAGCAAAAACATTGTATGAAAGAGTAAATAAAATGGTATGTTGTGCAATTGAAGTTTCTAAGAAATCACCATTTGCGTATAAACCAGAAGACATTTCAAATTTTACAAAAAAGATAGGTGATGAAGAAATCGACAAAAACTTGATGGGCTTTTTTATCTCTGGACTAATACTAGCGGCAATAAGATCAAGCTTCGAATACCTTGAAAAATTCGATATTCACATTGATAAAAAAATGAAAGGTACAAAGTTTGTTGGAGCATGCCTTGCTGGAATAACATTAAACATTTACGGAGATGTTGGAGATTACTTGGGTTATGGTGCAAAATATTGTAATTTCATAATACACGGAAGAGCCAACAAAAAAACAACTGGAATAGATTGTGAAAATTGCAAATTTATTTTCGAAAATGAAAAGTGCTGAAAAGAAAGATACAGGAATGGAACTTCCCCGGATAATTTTACTCGGTGAAAAAGAGAAAGAGGAATATTTAAATAAACTAACAAAAGCCTTATATTCTTACCCTAAAGAGGTTTATTCAGCAAAGGAACTTTTATCTTTTCGATATTTTTTGACAAGAAATATAGAAGCATTTAAGTCTAATTTTAAATTATTTACTCCTTTGGAAGTTAATGCAGTTTCAGGATTACCTACAATAACTATGTTTTCAATTTTGGAAGGCATAAAAGATAATTTTGAAGAATGTGAAAAGGTACTTTCTACAAAATTGGAAAAGATATTGGAGGGAGAATTGGAAAAAAGTAAAAGTTTGAAATCGAATGATGATTTAACAAATTGGATCAAAAGGGGCATGGAATGGCTATCCGAAAAAGAAGACGATAAACACTCGTTTGTACATTACCGAGATTTAATTTCAGAACTATTGCTTAATAAAATTTTATACTTCAACAAAGAAATACATAAAAAGCTTAAGAATTTGGAAGACTACTACAGTAAGGAATTGGCCTTATTGGAAGAAGTGAAATTATACTTAAGTCTATGGGAAAGCGAACAGGAGTTAAATAAGGAATTAGGTGGTGGGGGTTCTTCCAAATTTTTAAATGATAAAGATATTGATTCGTTTTGTTTGATTTCAAATGGGATAGACTTGCATTTTTTTGTAGTTTATATGGTTGACTTTCACAACGAACCCAATAAAAAAAGCGTCAAAAATTTGAAAAGAATCGTTGAAAAAGAAAATATCAAATACATATTGCCGGTTTTGGATGTCAACGGAATGTTTTTATTTTTCAAGGAATTTGGTTTGGAACCAACAATGATTGAAAAGCACACAATCGGGCCATTTTACACCAGTTTAGTTTTGCCAGATTCTGATCCAGAAATTCATGAATTAGTTAAGAAAAAGAATGCTTTTGTCCTTAACATGAAACAGTCCAAATTCATTAGAAAGGATACAAACTATACATTTAAGCGTTTCCGGACCAATGATAAAATTGTTTATTTCAACCAAGAAAAAAATATAAAAATTTGCGATAAAAGCATAGCAGGAGAAATTAAAAAAATGTATCCGGAAGATGTAGTGTGGGAGGCATAACTATGTGGTGGTACCCAGAAATAATAGGTCTTGTAGATCTTGAAGAAGAAATGGAAGACTATGAAAAGCATGAAAAAACCAAAAAAATTTGCAATTTGTTAAATAAAAAAATCTACAAGGACTCCGAAAATGAAAATATTGAAAAAAAGATTTATGATTTGTTAAATAGCGGAAAAGAAATTTCGTCATATTTAGATAATAATCCTTCTTCAAAATTTTTTAGAGAAGAATTAGTAGAAATAAGTGGAGAAAAACTCAACAAATATTTTTCTATGTTGGAATGTCTTGGATTTGATATTAAAAAGATAAAAGAAAGATTCTGGTGTATAAAAATTGATAAAAGAGGTCATTCACCGGATTTGGAAAAATATTTTGGAAAAAATTATTTAGGCAATAATGCAGTAATAGTATCAAGTGAACAAGCAAATTGTTGTTATAAGGCTAGTACAGTATGTCCAAAATTTGTAAGAGATGCGTTAGAAAAAATATACAATTCAGATTTTACATATCTAGTAAATGAAGGTTTGATAGTTATAACAAGATTCGAAGGTAGCTTTAAAGAACTATGCGACCTTCTAAATAAGGAGTCTTACAAAAAAACAAAATGGACTGAAGAAATTGAGAAAAAGCATCACGAATATGCATTAAATAAATTGGAAGCACATGTTATTTTTGAGACGCCTGATTTTAAAATATCAAGAGCCGAGAAATTAATTTCTGACTCATTCGATCTAGTTTATAGGCACATTACTAAAGAAAAATTAAATGCTCTCTTGGAAGAAGTGGAAAATATAAATGATGGAAATTTTTCATTAGGAGAAGTCAAAAGGCTTGAATTGGATAAGGCTTCAACAAAATACGAATTTGCAATAGATTACGACTTAGAAATGAAAATTGGCAATCGTGAATTTTATTTAATAAATAGTACTCAACAGGAACCTCCGAAAATATTTTTAATTAGATACGGAAATAAAAGGTTAAGGATTACAGAATTCTCAGAAAAAAATAAAGAAGAATTGTCTGAAGAGGAATTTCTTAATCGGTTGTTCGATTCAGGAAAAGCAACAATATCTGAAAATAAAATGCTCTCGGAGATTGAAAAATATGAAAATGAAATTGTTGAAAAATATTCAAATTCAAGTGGGTTGTCACAAATAGAAAAGGCAAGAATTTTGAGAATGCATAAGGATGAAATACCAGACACGATTAAAAAATTGTGGAATGTTCTGCACAGAAGGGAAGATTTCCGAGAGTTAGAATGGGATATAAAACTTAGATTTTTAGAATCGGACTCTTACATAATCCAAAAGATAATCAATGTCGTAAAGAAAAATGGAAAACGATGAACTTGGCAGGATAGCGGAGAAAAACGGAGATATGCTGTTAGAATTGGGACACGATCCTATGGAAAACTATATTCTTGCTATGTCTACCTACTTTACACAAAATTTGGAAGACGATTGTTTGCGCTTGGCAAAGAAGATAGAAAAATATGGTGATTATCTAAAAGAAAAAGGGAAGGATCCGAACTTCTCTTATTCTATAGCGATGGCGATTTATTCAAAATATGGGAATACTGGGGAATTTTCGAGGGTCAGGGAAAAGCTTCATTCAAAATTGGAGAGTAAAATAGATAAATTGGTTAAGATATATGAAAAACAACTTGAAGAGGCAAAAAATGCATATAAAAAAGAAATTAGTTCTATAGAAGAAAATACAGAAAAAAGGATAATGCTAAGTCTTCTCGACATTTTGGATAATTTTGAAAGATCCTTAAAAAGCGATTGTAATGATGAGAATTATAAAAAAGGGATAGAGATGATTTACAAGCAGTTTTATTCTGTACTTAGAGAAAATGGGTTGGAGAGATTTTCCTCTGTAGGTGAGATGTTCGATCCAAAGAAGCACGAAGCAATTGGATATAAAGAATCTAAAAAGGAAGATAATGTTGTGGTGGATGAATTTAAACCTGGATATTTCTTTAAGGGGAAGCTTCTTAGAGCTGCACAGGTTATATTAAGCAAGAAAGTCTCAGATTAATAGTTCTTTTGTTAGAATAAAAAACAAAACAATCAAAATTAGAATAGCAATTAAGATTCCTATTAAAAAAAGAAAAATATTTCTTGCTGACGGAACAGGAACGGACATCTTTAAGAGTTGTGCAAACTTTACAGACGTTTTAATTTTTTCTTTGACCCTCTCTTTCATTTCTTCAGTATTTTTATTTCTTTTTTGGTAAGAAGAGAATTTGGAATCAATATCAACTCTCCCTTTTCTGTTTTAATTTTGGTTTCTGTTAAAGTAATAGCAATCACTTTTCCTTCTATTGAATCCATTTTTATTATGTATCCTTTTTTAATTAATCCTTTTTGCTGCATAAACAATCCTGCGGTAACATTTGGAATAAAATCCTTAAACGCAAGAACTAAAAAAACAACAAGCATTGTTAATATCAGGCCCAAAATGATCTGGAAAACAATTGTTGAAAGACCAATCTCCGTCAAAGCCCATATTATTGCTATGAAATAGATAACGTATTTAAAGGATTCTGCAAAGAAATCCACAACATTTAATTTGACACCCTCCTTTTTTAATATCTTACCAATCTCGAATTCTTCAAGCAATCTTTTAACAATCTTTTTTCCTACAGAACCAAAAATAAGACCCAATACTAAGATGAGTATTGCTGTAGCTAGATTCAATATAAATTTGTGGAAAGTTAACTCCATAGTGGTTTTGTTGTTTTTTCGTTTTATAAAAGTTATTAAAAAAATTTAAATAATCTGTTGGACAAAGTTTAGATTAGGTTGAAAACAAAAATTTCTAAAGTAATTAAAAGGGATGGAAGAATAGTAGAATTTGATCAGGAGAGAATAACAAATGCTATAAGGAAAGCATTCAAAGCAACCAAAACAAAAGATGGAAAAGTTGTTAAAAGAATTTCCGATGAGGTTGTTAGGGTTCTTGAAAAAAAGTTTGCTGAAGAAATTCCAACTGTTGAAGCTATACAAGATACTGTTGAAGAAGTGCTTTTTAGAAACGGCCTCAAAAAAGTTGTTAATGCCTATGTTCTTTATAGAGAAGAGCATAGAAAATTGAGGGAGAAAAAGGGATTTATTCCTGTTAAAGAATTGAGATTTGGCGTTAATGCAATAAAAGTTCTTCAAAAGAGGTATTTATTAAAAGATGAGGACGGGTATATTATTGAAACACCATCCCAGATGTTTAGGAGGGTTGCTTCTGCAGTAGCAAAAGCTGACAGATTCTACGGTCTTTCAGATGTTAAGAAAACCGAGAATGAATTTTACCAGGCTATGATAAACTTGGAATTTTTACCCAACAGTCCCTGCTTGATGAATGCTGGAACAAGTATAGGACAATTGGCCGCATGCTTTGTTTTAAAAGTTGAAGATTCTTTGAAATCTATATTTACCACTTTGAGGGACATGGCCTTAATCATGCAGTCTGGTGGTGGAGTTGGCTATAATTTTTCAAAGCTAAGACCAAAAGGAGACATTGTTAAATCAACAAAGGGTGTTGCTTCCGGTCCATGTTCGTTTATAAGAATATTTGATGTTGCAACAGAGGTAATAAAAAGTGGCGGGAAAAGAAGGGGGGCAAATATGGCTGTTCTCAATTACGATCATCCAGATATACTAGAATTTATTACTGCAAAAACAAAAAGCGATGAATACTTTAAGAATTTCAATTTTTCTGTTGGTGTTACAGATAAGTTTATGGAATATGTGGAGAAAAATAAAGAATACTGGCTGGTTAATCCAAGGAATGGAGAAAAGGTAAAAAAAATTAGTGCAAGGGCGGTATTTGATCTTATTGTTAAATCAGCATGGCAGTGTGGTGATCCTGGATTGTTATTCCTAGACACAATAAATAAAAGCAATCCTCTGCCGAAACTTGGAAGAATAGAATCTACAAATCCGTGCGGGGAGGCTCCTCTTTTACCATATGAAAGCTGCGTTCTCGGTAGCATAAATCTAAGCAAAATGGTAAAGAATGGAAAAATAGATTTCAAAAAATTAAGAAAGACTGTAAGGATAGGTGTTCACTTTTTGGATAATGTCATAGATGTGAATAAGTACCCATTAAAAGAAATAGAAGATACGGTTAAGGCGAATCGTAAAATAGGGTTGGGTGTTATGGGATTTGCTGACATGCTTTTTAAATTGGGGGTACCTTACAATTCAAAAAGAGCAATAGCTATAGCTGAAAAAGTTATGAAATTCATTACTAAAGAAGCTAGGAAAAAGTCTGTCGAGCTTGGAAAAGATAGGGGGTCTTTCCCAAACTTCAAAAAGAGCATTTTTTATAGGAAATATAAAAGTATGAGAAATGCTACATTGACAACAATAGCTCCGACAGGAACGATTTCAATAATAGCAAATTGTTCAAGCGGAATCGAGCCAGTTTTCGCTTTGAGTTATATTAGGGAAGTTTTAGAGGGGGCAAGATTGCTAGAAGTAAATGAAGTTTTTGAAAAAGTTGCAAAAAAAGAAGGATTTTACTCAGAAGAATTAATGCATAAAATAGCACAGACCGGTTCAATACAAAAAATCAAATCAATACCTGAAAGAATAAGGAGAATATTTGTAACAGCATTTGATATTGCTCCCGAATGGCACGTAAGAATTCAAGCAGCATTCCAAAAATATACAGACCAGAGTGTTTCAAAAACGATAAATCTCCCAAAGAAAGCGACAATAGAGGATGTGAGAAAAGTTTATCTGTTGGCGCATAAGCTAAAATGTAAAGGTATAACTGTTTATAGATATGGAAGCAAGAAAACTCAAGTATTGTATATAAGCAGGAGAAAGCTCAAGGCTTCACAAGAATACGCTGGTGGTTGTGCGGGGTGCCATTGATGATTAAAGTTATCACCGGCAACGGAGCTGGAAAAACAACATCGGCTTTGGGCACAGCATTAAGGGCATTAGGACATGGAAAAAAGGTTGTTGTTATTCAATTTCTAAAAGGAAGAAAAAACATTGGGGAATATAAATTTCAAAAAATTGTTAAAAATTTTAAGCTTTTTCAGTTTGGGAGAAAAGAGTTTATAGATTTAAAAAACCCTACAAGAAAAGATAAAGAATTGGCAATTTATGGATTGGAATTTGCTAAAAAAATTTTAAAAGAAAAACCATTTTTAATTGTGCTGGACGAGATAAATCTTGCTTCCCACATTGGGCTTGTTGACAAAGAGAAAGTTATCGAATTCTTAAAAAAATTACCAAAAAATGTCAATGTTATATTAACAGGCAGATACGCACCAGATGAATTTAAAAAAATAGCAGACGTTGTTGTTGTAGTTGAGGAGTTAAAAAGAAAAAGGAAAAAAGCAATCAGGGGAATAGAATATTAATCACTCAAGAGCTTCTTTTATAAGCTCTAAATCAGACTCTGCACTTTCTGTTTCGTTAAGGGTTATTTCCTCAGCTTCTTCCATTTCTGTTGTCTTTTCTTCAGACACCGTAATTTTTTCAACTTCTTTTTCCTCAGTTAATTTACTGACCTTCTCCTCTTTTTTTACACAACCCGATATTGCTAACAAAAGTGCTAATAACAACATAACAAAAAATATTTTTTTCATTGTTCACCCTCCTCTCCAACTTCTGTTTCTTCAGTAGTCTCTTCAGTTTCCTCGGCAGAGATTTCTTCCTCAATTTCTTCATCAATAGTTTTGTCCTGCAATATTTCTTTTGCCTGCACGTTTAATGTATGGAAGATTTCCTTCAATGTTTTGTCAGCATTTTTAAGTTCTTCTCTTGCTTTTGTCATAAATTCTTTTGCTTCTTCTAAAGCTTCCTTTGAGACATTTTCTCTTGCTATTTTAAATTTGTCTACTGCCTTTTCATAGTTCTCTCTTGCATTCTCTATGTGTATATGGAATTTATCTGTAAGTGAAGAAATTGTTGTTGTATCTAGGCCCCTTTCTTCCATTCTGCTGAGAATTTTTTCCAATTTGATTTCTAAATACTTGCTTTTAATAATTATTCCTCCTATTCTTTGATTGACTGAAATACCTGCTCTAATTTCGGAAGCTATTTTAATTCTTTTCCATTTATTCATCAATTCCAATAAAACTTCTCTTAACTCTTCCTTGTTTGTTGCATTTTCTATTTTTTGTTTAATTTCCTCCAATTCTTGAAGATTTTTTTCCACTTTCTCTAAAGCTTCCTGTACCTCGTCATCTGTTAAATACTCATTAGTTTCTATGTGGCCTTTGATTTTTGCTAAATGATGAATGAATACTTCTGTTATTTTTAATAAGTGTCTTTTAGAAACATCGAATATCTCTTCTCTTACTTTTTTGCATTCTTCACTTTGATTGTCTTTGCATGCTTTCTTTAGTTTTAATTTAGCTATAAATTCTGCTCTGCTCATTTTAAATTTCTCGTTCGCTTCAAAGAATCTGTTCCTGGCTTCTATGTACCTTTTTCTAGCCATCTCCAATCTGGACTTTGCAATTTCCCTAGCTCTGAAATTCTTCAAAACTTTTATTTTGCTTTTCAATTCTAATTTTTTTAGTTCTTTTAATTTTTGAAGTCTTCTTTCTTCTATTTTTGCAAGTCTTTCTCTAGCCTTTTGAGTTAGATTTTCAATCCTTTCCAATCTTTTTTGAAATTTTTCTCTACACTCTTCACTTTCGCATTTTTCTATTCTTTCTTGCAACCCAAGTTTATAGGCGTTAATAAAATTCCCTGATACTTTTTTTTCCAATATGCATTTTTTTGCCGCTTCAGACCTTAATAAATTTGGTTTTTTCTTTAGAAGGTCTTGAATACATTCTCTTACAGCTTGTCCAAATACAACTTTTTTCTTTGTTAATCTTTGGCATATATTTTTTAATCTCACTTCATGCATTCTTGGAAATAATTTTTTAGCTTTAGTAATACATTGTTCAAAATCTGTGGTCTCTTTAAGAGCCTTTTCTATATCTTGCTCACTTGTTTCTCCTTTTTCCGTCTCTTGAGCAACCACTATTTTAGCAAAAGTAAACACTACAATAAACGAGATGAAAATTGCCAAGGCTTTAATCTTCATCATTTCACCTCCAATCTTTTAAATATCAAATCTTATTTATAAATATTCTTTACTAAAACTTTAGCAATACTTTATTATGCTTTATAAAACTTTAAATAAAATAAACCATTATTAATTATTTATGAAACAAATTATTTTCATATGCTTTGCATTATTTTTCGTTTCTCAAGTTGTAAACGTTAATGCAGCAGTAGTTTATGGCACGATTTACGACCTTACTTTTAATCCAAAGGAAAATGTCATCGTTGAGGTTAATTCTGCTCCAAAGCAGGTTATGGTTTCAAAAGATGGAAGTTATAGGTTTATTTTACCAAAAGGAAACTATACTATACATGCTTATTATAAAGAAAGTGGAATGCTTATTTCGGAAGCAAAAGAAACTATTGAGATAGAGGAAGAAGGTGAATTCGTGGTTGATCTTATCCTCAACGAAGTAATAGGGGAAGATGTGTTAAGTGAGGTAGAGGGCATAAATTTCTCTGAGTTCAAAGAAGAAAAAATCAATAAGTTAGTATACCTATGCAGTATTGTTGTTGTAATGCTAATAATAACAGGTTTTATTTTATTAAAAATTAGGAAAAAAGAAATTGAAATTGAGGATAATGAAAAAAAGGTACTCGAAATTATAAAAAGAAATGGAGGAAGAATAACACAAAAAGAACTAAGAAAAAATCTTCCGTTTTCTGAAGCGAAAGTAAGCTTGATTATTTCAGATTTAGAGTCCAGAGGAATAGTGAGAAAGATTAAAAAAGGAAGAGGCAATATAATAATTCTCCAAAGAAAGAAAAGATTTTTTTAGTTTTTCTTTATGTATAAAAAATATGCCAATAAATGCAAGAGTTGAATATTTTGTTGCAGAAAAAAAATATAGAGAAGCTAAAGGTGTGAAAGAAAAAATTGCAGCACTAGAAGAGATGCTGAAATATGCACCAACACATAAAGGTGCTGAAAATTTAAGAAAAGAGATAAGACAAAAACTAGCTAAATATAGAGAACTGCTTGAAAAAGAAAAGAGAATTGCACAAAAAAAGGGAAAATCTATAAGTGTTAAAAAGGAAGGTGCTGCACAAGTAGTTATTGTATCCTTACCAAATGCAGGAAAATCCACTTTATTAGCAAAATTGACAAATGCAAAACCAGAAATTGCGCCATATGAATTTACAACCACTAAGTTGGAAATTGGAGTTATGGACTATTTTGGTGTTAAAATCCAAATAGTTGAAATACCCGCATTTTACGATGGTTTTGCTCATAAAGGAAACGGGCCATCCTATTTTGGGGTAATAAGGAATGCCGACTTAGTTATAATCTTGCTGGATTTAACAAAGGATACAGATGAACAAATTTCTCTAATAAAAAAAGAATTCGAAGAAGCTAAAATAAAATTGAATAAAAAGAAGCCAAATATTAAAATAGAGAAAACTGAAGCAAAAGGAATCCGTATAATAGGAGGGGAACTATTTGAAGGAAAAATTGAAGAACTGAAAGCATTATTGAAAAGTAAAAAATTGTTTAATGTTTCCGTGAGATTTTTTGAAAAAGCAAAGATTGAAGATATTGAGGAACTTTTACAGGATGGAGTAGCTTACTTAAAAGGAATAATGGTATTTAATAAATTAGACATATCAAAAAAGAAAATTTCTGGACTTTGCATTTCAGCTCTGACAGGAGAAAATTTAGAAACATTAAAAACAGAAATATGGAAGAAACTTGGCTTGATTAAAGTATTTACCAAATCTCCAGGTAAGCCAAAAGAATTTCCTCCTGTAGCTTTAAAAAAGGGAAGCACAATAAGGGATTTGGCCTTTAACATCCATAAGGAATTTGTAAAGAAATTTAAATTTGCAAGAGTTTGGGGAAAAAGTGTAAAATTCGGTGGGGCTCATTGTGGTTTAGATCATAAATTATGCGACGATGATGTTGTTGAAATTCACCTTAAATAATCCCAAAAGTTTTATATAGATAGTTCTTTATTAGTTATTGAATGTGAAAAAAATTCCAATAATTAGACTTGTCGATGTTTGGAAGGTTTATAAAATGGGTGATGTTGAAGTTGAGGCACTTAGAGGTATAAATTTAGAAATTTATCCTGGGGAATTTATTGCTATACAAGGAACAAGCGGTGCTGGAAAATCTACAACAATGCACATTATCGGTTGTTTGGATGTCCCAACTAAAGGGAAAGTATACTTAGATGGAGAAGATATTTCAAAATTGAATGAAAATGAACTTGCAAAAATAAGAGGAAAGAAAATAGGTTTTGTCTTTCAGCAATTTAACTTGGTTCCAACTTTAACGGCAATTGAGAATGTTGCTCTACCAATGGTTTTCCAGAAAGTACCAAATGATGAAAGATTAGAGAGAGCGAAAATTCTTCTAGAAAAAGTCGGTCTTTCAAAGAGAAAAAAACATAAACCTAGCGAATTAAGTGGTGGGGAGCTCCAAAGGGTTGCTATAGCTAGGGCATTAGCAAATGATCCAAAATTAATATTGGCTGATGAACCAACAGGAAACTTAGATTCGAAAACTGGAAAAAAAATACTTGAAATATTTACGAAACTAAATGAGGAAGGAAAGACTGTTGTTATTGTTACACACGACAAAAATATAGCCTCTTATGCTAAAAAAATAATCCATTTAAAAGATGGAAAAATAATTAGGAGGTAGGAAAAATGAAAAAGATATTAATAGCTTTGTTTTTAATGTTGTTTTTTCCGTATGTTTTTGCAAGTGAGTCGGTAACCTATTTTGATGAGGTAAGGGTAGATTTGATAAAAATAGACCCTTCTCCTGTAGAAGCAGGTCAAATCACAGATGTGTGGTTTGAAGTTTATAATATCGCCAATGAGGATTTGTCAGATTTGGAATTTAAAGTGGTTGAGAAATTTCCATTTTCATCAGAGTCGCCTACTGTTAAGATAAAAAATTTATTAAGTGGAGAGAAGAAGAAGATTAAATTTTCAGTTTATGTTGACGAAAATATAGAGGAAGGTGCCTACGATTTATACTTACAATACAAATCGAAAAGAACGGAGAAAATAACATCTTACAGCTTTGAACTTAATGTTAAGAAAACGAGTATGGGAACCACTCTAATAGAGGTAAAACTAAACCCAAAAATCGTTGAACCCGGCGGAAAAACAAACATTACATTTAAAATTAAAAATGGGGGAAATTATTTAATGAAAGATATCGGTTTAAAATTATTGTTGGATAATGTTCCGTTTGTTCCCCTTGAAATGACGGCTGAAAAGAAAATTGAAGAATTGCCAAGTGGAAAATCTGCATTTTTAAATTTCTTGTTAGGAACAACACCAGATGCAGAAGCGGGAATGTATAAGATACCAATTAAAATAGAATACTATGATAAATTTGGAAACAAATTTGAAAAAGAAGATGTATTTGGAATAATTGTTGGTAGTGTCCCAGATGTTTATGTTGAATTAAAGAGTAATGAAATTAGGAATAAAAATGGTGTTGGAACAGTTATTTTAAATGTAGTCAACAAGGGATTAGTTGATATTAAATTTTTAAAAGTTAAGTTGTTGCCATCCAGCCAGTACGAAATAATCTCTTCCGATTCAATTTATGTTGGGGATATAGACTCTGATGATTTTGAATCAGCGGAATTCAAGTTGAAATTGAATAATGCTAGAGAGGTAAACCTACCATTGGTGTTAGAATACAGAGATGCAAACAATGTAAAATATGAAACAAAAACAGATATTAGCTTTAAAGTTTACAGCAAAAGAGAGTTGGGTGAAGAGTCCAGAAGCTATGTTTTCTTAATCGTTATCTTGCTTGTCATAATTGTAGCGATATTTTATTACAGGTATCGCAGAAAAAAAAGTAAATGATATGGGATTATTTTTACTTAGCTTTAAAAGGAGTTTTACATAGAAAATTAAGGAGTTGGCTTACTATTTTGGGTGTTTTAATAGGGGTAGCAGCAGTAGTAAGCTTAATTTCCGTAGGACAAGGAATGCAGACTTCCATTGAGAAAGAGGTAAACAAAATAGGTGCTGATAAAATAACTGTGGTTGCTGGCTCTGGAAAATTTGGACCAATTGCTGGAAGTATAACAACTGCTAAATTAACAGATAAAGATTTGAAGGTGATTCTTGAGACAAAAGGCGTTGAAAAGGGTGCAGGCGTTTTGTTTAGAACTTCAAAAATTAAATATGGGAAAAAAATAAAACACATTAATGTAATGGGTTCACCAACAGACGAGTCAAGATCCTATATTGAGGAGCTTCCTTTTTTCCAAATAGAAAGTGGAAGACAATTTTCTGAAAAAGATAAGAATTCGAATGTTGCAATATTAGGGTATAAAATAGCAAAAGAAAAATTTGGGAAGGAGATCAAAGTAGGGGATAAAATATACATCAATGATGAAGAGTTTAAAATAATAGGTGTACAAAAAAAAGCTGGAACCGGAACCCACGATTTAGTTGTTAGGATTCCTCTTGAGAAAGCAAGGACAATGTTTGGTACTGAAGAATTTACCATTATATTTGCAAAAGTACAAAAGGGTTTAAAACCGGGAGATGTTGCAGATAAGATTAAAAAAAGGTTGAGGAAGTTAAGAAATGTTGAAAAGGGAAAGGAAGATTTTTCTGTTGAAACAGCTGAGGATATGGTAAAAAGATTAACAATTGTTTTAAACGTAGTTCAGGTGGTATTTACAAGCATTGCTGCAATTAGCTTGTTGGTCGGATGCATAGGAATAATGAATACAATGTACGTTTCTATTTTAGAAAGAAAGAGAGAAATCGGAGTGATGAAAGCAATAGGAGCGAAAAACTATGATGTATGGTTGGTATTTTTGATCGAGTCTGCAATGTTAGGTTTGGTTGGAGGAATAATTGGCATTGCTTTTGGATTTGCACTTGCCAAACTAGCTGAATTTATTATTGTTGTTGAATTCGATGTAGAATTGTTCAGAATAGAAGCAGGATTTTCTTTTATATTAATCGCTCTTTTGATTTCAGCATTAATAGGAGGTCAGGCATCAAAAATGAACCCTGTTGAATGTTTAAGAGAATAAAATGATAGGTGAATATTTTTCAATGGCAATAAGGAATCTTTTGAGGAGAAGACTAAGAAGCTGGCTTACAATACTCGGCATACTGATAGGAATTACTGCAATAGTTAGTTTAATTTCTGTAAGCCAAGGAATGAAAGCTACAATAACAAAACAATTTGAAAAGCTCGGCTACGATAAAGTGATTATTTTTCCAGGAAAGGGTATGGAAGATATGATGGCCGGTTTAACATCCCTTTCAGAACACGATTTAAAATTGGTTAGAACTGTGCCCGGTGTTGATTTAGCTACAGGCTTAATATACAAAATAGGGAAAGTAGAATACAATAATGATATGGAATATACATGGGTTGTAGGCATTGATCCCGAAAGTGGAAAGAAAATTGTGGAAGATATACAAGCATATGAAATAGACAAAGGAAGGGACTTAAGAAAAGGGGATAAGTATAAAACCATTTTAGGCTATTATTTTGGAACCAAGGATATATTTGATAGAGTGATAAAACCAAAGGATAAAATAAAAATAGAAGGAAAAGAATTCGAAGTTATAGGTTTATTAAAGAAAATAGGAAACAGAGAAGACGATAGCACCATTTATATCCCTTTTGATATAGCTAAAGAACTTTTTGAGGAAGGTGACAAACTAGGGGCTATATATGTTAAAGTTAAAAATGGCTTCGAGACCGAGAAAGTTGCAGAAAAAATAAAGGAAACGTTAAGAAGGGATAGAAAACAAGAGATAGGGGAGGAAGATTTTTCAGTTCAGACAACAAGAGAGATTCTAGAGAGCTTTTCTTCAATACTGGCAATAATTCAAGGGGTTATAGTTGGGATAGCAGCCATTAGTTTGCTGGTTGGGGGAATAGGTATAATGAACACTATGTATACTTCTGTATTGGAGAGAATAAGAGAAATCGGGGTGATGAAAGCGATAGGAGCGAAAAATCTAGATATTTCGTTAATGTTTTTAATTGAGTCAGGATTATTGGGGTTGGTTGGAGGCGGATTTGGTGTAGTTACAGGCGTCGCACTCGCAAAGATAGTGGAACAAGCCGTGGCTAAAAGCGGGGTTTTGGGAACAGAAATGCTAAAAGCTCATTTTTCACCATACTTAATTATTTCGGTTCTGGCTTTCTCTTTTTTTGTTGGGATGATTTCAGGGCTATTTCCAGCAATAAAAGCAGCAAAACAAAATCCTGTTGATGCATTAAGATACGAATAACTATGGGCTTATTTGATCTCTGAATTTTCCTTTATATTTTGCCTTACCTAGAGTTCTGATTAAAATTAGCTGGCATATCTTTTCTCCAGAATAAAGGACCAGATCATTTTGTGAAAGATTTTTAATCTCTAAAACTTGTTTATTGTTTATTCCAGGTTGAATAAATGCTGCGGTTGCATGTATTGCCAGGCCAGCTCTTGCAAATCTGCTTCTCCCCATTAAAAGCCCGCATATATCTTCAGGCAATTTTATTTTTTCCTTCGTTATTGCTTGAACGAACTCCCCGGCTTTAAGAATATACTTTTTTGTCTTGATTAACTTTCCAAGATTTTTGAGGTTTGTTTTTTCTCTTATTTCTATTGGCTTTTTATATTTTTTTACGACTCTAAATTCATCACCCAAACTTAAATCAATGCTTGCAGGACCTATTTGTTTTTTATTAAACGGAGTTATAACGATTCTTCCGTTTTTAATTTCTTTTAGAATTTCGTCTTTTGTGAGTATCATAAAAATATTAAATAATGAGCAATTTATAAATTTTGTTTTTAAGTAAAAAATTTTAAGATATAATTCGAAAATCTTTTAAAAGTAAAAACTTTTCTGATTTAAAATGGTAAAAATCGATGAAGAAACAAGAAAATGCAGCCAACTTATAGAAAGCATAGATAAGATCGTTAAAGAAGTTCTTAAAAAAGAAAAAATGAAAGTAAGTGAGGACTATGGAATACATTTTAAAACGATAACATTGTACAACAAATCTGAAGAAGGGGTACTTGAAATTAAAGTTGAGAGGTCAGAACAACCTGTTATAGAAGTGTACTCTAAAAATTATTTTGAGCTAGCTTATAATATTGCAGAGAAATGGGAAAAAGAAACTGGAATTGAGGTGCTACTAAGAGAAATTTATTGGGTTGAAAAATGACTTTTTATTTTCTTATTATTCTTATTCTTTTAATAAAAAAATTTTTAAATAAACAAAAGTTATTATTCAGAAAACCAATGATAGGAGGTTAAAAAAAATGGTATCAGCCGAAAAAATATATGAGGCTGTGGAAATAGCAAGAAAAACTGGGAAAATTAAAAAGGGAGCTAATGAAACAACAAAGGCGATAGAGAAGGGATTTGCAAAGCTTGTTGTTGTTGCAAAGGATGTTAACCCTCCTGAAATAACAATGCATATCCCTCCGCTATGCAAGGAAAAAAATGTTCCTTGTTTAGAGGTTCCAAGTAAAGAGCAATTGGGAGCAGCGGCAGGGATTTCCAGACCTGCAAGTACGGTGGCAATTATTGATGAGGGAGAGGCAAAAGATTTAGTTAGGGAATTATCTGCACCAGAAACAAAAGAGGAAAAACCTGAAAAAAAGCCTGAAAAATCTGAGGAGAAATAAAATGCCTGAGAAGAAGGAAAAAGGCAAAAGCCTATTTTCCCCGGCAACACCTGCAATAGTTGAAGAAATAATTGGAAGAACTGGAATGAGAGGCGAGGTTACTCAAGTTAGATGTAAGGTTCTTGAGGGGAGGGACGCAAACAAAATCCTGACCAGAAATGTAAAAGGACCTGTAAGAGAAGGAGATATTTTAATGTTAAGGGAAACTGAAATAGAAGCTAAAAAATTGGGAAAGAAAAAGGTAATGTAAAATGCCAAAGTGTAGTTTTTGTGGGAAGCAAATCGAAAAAGGAACAGGAAAAATGTATGTAGATAAAACTGGAAAGATATACTATTTCGATTCGAGCAAATGTGAAAAAAATATGATTAAACTTAAAAGAAATCCATCAAAACTTAAATGGATTGTCAAGAAAAAATGAAAGAGCAAAGGGAAAGAACATTGGTGTTAATAAAACCAGATGGTGTGCAAAGAGGATTAATCGGTGAGATAATTAAAAGATTTGAACAAAGAGGCTTAAAGATAGTTGGGTTAAAAATGGTTTGGATATCGAAAGATTTTGCTAAAAAACATTATGCTGCTCATGTGGGAAAGGATTTCTACAAAAATCTGGAAGAGTTTATAACTTCAGCCCCATTGGTTGCGATGGTTTTGGAAGGGGTTAATGCAGTTGAATACGTAAGAAAAATTGTTGGTTCCACAGAGCCGTATTCAGCAGAAGTGGGTACAATAAGAGGGGATTTTGCACACATAACATATGAGTACGCTAACGTGAAAAAAGTTCCAATAAAAAACCTTGTTCATGCTTCAGGTTCAAAGGAAGAAGCGGAAAGAGAAATAAATTTATGGTTCAATGTTAACGAACTCTATGAGTACAAACTTTCTTATGAAGAACATGTTTTATAGATTTTCATAAATTTTTACAATAGTTTCAATTGCTTTTTCTAAAGAAAATATAGCTTTTTTATTTTCTTCAGAATTTTCTTCCTCACTACTTAATGCATAAAAGGCAACTGCAGGTATCTTTCTCAGAATACAGCTAGCTATAAATTGATTTTTTTCTTTCAGTTTTTCTGTATTCATTTCAGTATAGTTTTCAACAACCATCCCTTCCGATAAAAGGATATAACCTCCTCCTAAATTCGGTTCCTTTCTTCTCAAAAGTTTAATTTTTTCCTCTTTTAATTTTTGAACAACCGAGCCAGCAACATCTTTTGCTATTGTTGAATATTCTTTAACATCTTTATTAAATGGAAAGATGGCATAAAACCCATTAACGATTAGTAACTCTTCTTTATTAACAGAAGAAAGCAAAGCTGCCAAATCATAGCTATTCTGGTTTATTACGCTAAAGAAATCTATTATCTCTTTTGGTGGATTTTTAAAAAAATATGCCCTATCCATATATATTGGTTTCCCAAACCCTTCATCACCAATAATACTTCTTTTTGTTGGGTAACCTTTAACATCTAGAACGGGTATTGCTGTTATTTCAAGATTTTTTAGTTCATTCTTCAATTTTTTACATACACCCAATATTGCCTTGGTAGCATATGGCTTATCACCATGTTCACCACCAACAAGAAGAATTTTATGCTTTGTTTCGAATTTCGGTTTAATTTTGAAAACTGCCAATCCTGATTCCTTTACACTACAATCTTCGAATTCTTCAATTATTGATTTTAAATTCATTTTTTATCAGGGTATATTATTTCATCGATTAGTCCAAACTTAAGCGCTTCTTCAGCACTCATATAATTATCTAATCTCATACTTTTTAAAATTTCTTCTTTGTTCTTCCCTGTGTGCTTTGAATAAATATCAGCTATTATGTTTTCAAGCCTTGTTATCTCTTTTGTAATAACTCTTAAATCGTCTGCTTTTTTTGTTTCTCCACCAGAACTAAGCAAAGGCTGGTGTATCATTATGGTTGAATTAGGTAAGGCGTATCTTTTCCCTTTCTTTCCAGCAGCCAATATTACTGAGGCCATACTGGCAGCAACACCTACACAAACAGTTGAGACGTCTGATTTTATATACTGCATTGTATCATACAAACCAAGCCCAGCGTAAACACTACCTCCAGGACTGTCTATGTAGATAATTATGTCCGAGTGCATTTTCCCTTTGTACTCCTGCGAATCTAAAAATAGAAGTTGCGACTTGATTATGTTTGCCGTTTTTGCCGTTATTACATCGCATAAATAAATTATCCTTTCCTTCATCAATCTGGAAAATATATCGTAGGCGTTATCTCCCTCAAAAACAATCGGTGTTGTCATCGAATTGTTCTTCTTTAAAAAATCCTCAAGGCCTTTTGGAATTTTGTTATAAATATCTTTCATTTAAACCACCTCAACTTTTTGGTGAATTTTCACGAGCCATTAACTCGTCATAAAAACTATTATAATCTGAATATTTTGATGAATATTTTTCAAAAAAGTTATTTTCTAGAGAGTAAAGCAATACCTCTTTTGCACAGTTTTCACAATAGCCATAGTACTCTACCATATAATCAATTATTCCTTTTACATATTTTTTATATGATTTACCCAATTCTTCAAATTTCTCTGTTCCAAATTTTTTAATACCGTATTTGAGTTCTTCAAGGCTCAACGGCATCTTTTGAAGTTTTTCATTGAAAAGACCATTCTCAAGATTTTCAAACAAATCAGAGTAAACAATTTTAATATCGATTTCTTCTATATCCTTGTTTTCTATCCTTGCATAAGCCATTTTTCTTATTAGCTCTCTTCTAAACTCATCTTTGTCATAATTTATCTCAAGCTTTTCTTCAATCCATTCCATAACTTTTTCATCAGGATCCATTTCATTGCCAGTTATTTTATCCTCTATTTTCTCATTCCTTACATAGGCTTTAACATGCCTTATGTAATCTTTAATTTTAGCCTCTACATCCTCTTTTTTAAGCCCAATAATTGCCCATTTTACCTCTTTTGCTATTCTATTGTGATATTCATGATCTATAGCGTAAAGTGCATATTTTGGATTTTTATAAAGCGCATTTCTGTTGAAGGGTGCAAATATTTTTGGGTCGCCCTTTTCAAGAAGATTTTCCAAATGATTAAACAGTTTAAATATACTCAAACATTGTTTACCTTCCTTCTCATTTTCGCTTATAATATCTGTTAGCATATTTTGGATCACTCTTGGAGAAACACCATTTATTCCTTCAAGGGGATGTTCATTTCTTAACACCTTTTGTAGATATTTATCTTTTAATATCATTTTTTCGTAATCTTCCAATTCTTCTGGCAATTCTCCATTGTAGAGCTTTGCTTTTTCTATTGGTGTTAAAACACTGGCGATTTCTATTTGTTCAGTTGAAAGTTCCTTTAGAGCATAATTTTCAATTGCTGGCTCTTCCAATCTTGTCATGACAGCCCATAAAGCCACCATGTCTAGAAAATGAGGATAAATGTGTTTAAATCCATCCTTTTTATTTTCAAAATACCCAGCTTCTTCCAATTGTCTTTTATAAATATTTTTTTCATCCCCATATTTTGTAAGATACACCACATCAATTTTTCTAATCCTATCTTTTAGCCCTGTATTTATTTTGTTTTTCGCAAAGAGATTATAAAATTCAAAAGAGTTTGAAGTTCCTATTATTACCGTGTCAACATAACCTTCAACCCCATTAAAATCAACAAGATGTTCCTGAACAGCACTTAACAAGTACTGCAGAAAAACACCCTCTTTCTTAAAAATGTCTGTGAATTGAATTATTCCTCTGTTTGCATCTGCCCATTTTCCCATAAATTTATGCAATTTAATGCCTCTGAGAATTTTTTCAAGATTTGCGTATTCTTTTCCTTCCCAAATTATGACAGGGGAGGAGCCTTCTACATTTGTTACTGGTTGCACAGTTGCGGCCCCCCTCTGATTTAATTCAGAAATATGAAATCTTTCCACTTCAATATGGTTAAGAACTTTTTCAAAATCACCATTATATTTTTCCATCAAGTGTTCGAATATAGTTTTACAATTATAACACAAATCCCCCTCTATTATTTTTTTAGGAATAGATAGCTTTTTTCCACTTTTTTCTATGATTTCTTCTAAAAATTCTTTCCTATATTTTTTTGGTATTAGCAATATGGGGTTATCTCTTATTTGGCAAGGCACTTCAGCTAATAACTTATCTTTAGGCAAGTGAGCATAACTTTTTACTTCTTCATCATTTTCCATATGTTTCAGATGTTTCAATTTAAATCCGATTGTACCAAGCGATTCTGTTTTTGGGAAAACCCATTTAAACGTATAAATTGCTCCATCTTCAGTTTTCGAGTATTCTTCCAAACCTTTAATAAGTAAATTTACAATTGAAGTCTTTGCTGTTGCTACAGGTCCACTGAATATTATTATTCTTTCCTCGCCTCCTTTTTCAGCTATAACCTTTAATGTTAAAATAAATTTGGCAAGAATTCTATCCAAACCATAAACAGCATGCTTTCCATTGGTAAATGGATCATTGAATAGTTTATACCTTATTAGCTTTTCACCGCAATCCTCAAATTCGTAATGGCCAAAGTATGTAATCATATCATTGAGGTATTGGTAGGATGTTCTTATGCATTTATGTGGCTCTTTTCTCAAAATCTCTAAAAATTCCCAAAAACTTCCTTTCCAATTAGAGCCTTCGAATTCTTTTTTCGCTTCCTTTTTTAT
>JAFCFS010000024.1 GCA_017608525.1 Candidatus Woesearchaeota archaeon
AAATTTTTATTCTCTTGTAAAAAGGAGAATTTGGTTGAAAAGATTAAAAAGTTTAATTTTGAAAAATACTACAATGGTTCTTTTTGTGTTAGGAAAAATGGGAAATTGGGTTTAGGTGAAAGAGAGTTAGCGGCTTACGTATGGAAAAAATTGAAAAAACCAAGAGTTGAACTGGAAAATCCAAAAACACAATTCGAATTTTTTAGTGGAGAAAAAAAGATTTATTGTGGTATCTTAATAAAGAATGTGGGAAAAGGTTTTAGTTTCAGAAGACCACATTTAAGACCAGGTTTCCATCCAGCATCTTTAAACCCAAAAATTGCCAGAGTGATGGTTAATTTAACAGGAATTAAGAAAGGACAAACTTTGCTTGATCCATTTTGTGGCGTTGGAGGAATTCTCATTGAAGCAGCATTAATCGGTTGCAATGTTGTTGGTGTAGATATAGACAGAAAAATGTTATATAAAGCCAGAAGAAATTTAGAATTTTTTTCTATTAAAAAATATAAACTTATTGAGGGAGATGCAACAAAAATTAAAATTAAATCTAAATTCATTGCCACAGATCCACCATATGGGAGATCGTCTTCTCTACATAAAAGGAAAAGGGAAGAACTTTATAACGAGTTTATTAAAAATGTTGAAAAAAATATTCTAAAGAAAGGTGGAAAGATTTGTATAATTCTTCCTTCTGGAATTGAGCTTAGAACAAGATTAAAAAAAATAGCTGAAATAAAACAGTACGTTCACAAAAGCCTAATCAGAAAAATTTTTGTTTATAAAAAATTAGATTAGTCCAGCAATGAATTTAACAAGTTTAATTAGCCACGGAATTAAATTGACAAAAATTAAAAATAGGGAAAGTGCACTTACAAGGTGGTAGGCCCTTTCAGCTATCTTTTTGTTTTTTAATATCGTTCTTGAAGCAATTTTGAATATTCTGCCACCATCAACAGGTCCGAGTGGTAATAAGTTAAACAAACCAACACCCAGATTAATAATAAATAACCACATCAGCAAAAGGCTTACCCAATTTATTGTTGGAAGAAAAGATTTAAATTTCTCTTTAATTTTATATTCGCTAATACCAGAAACTCCAATAAAACCGAGGGATTCATTTTTTGGATTTTTCTCAGCTACAATCTCGTAAATTCCTTTGTCCGTTTTTATTTTTAATTTGTCTCCAGGTTTAACTTTTTTCATGAAATTTAAAAAATCTGTAAAGTTCTCTATTTTTTTGTCATTTATTTCTTTTACAACAAATGGAACTTCGATGTTTGTTTCTTTCATTGGATAACCTTCTATGACATTATTGATTATTACACCATCAACCCTTTCGTACATCAAAGAAACAGAAGGAAAAAATGCAAAATTTATTAGGAGCAAAATAATTCCTGCAACAACAACATTCATAAATGGGCCTGCAGAATAAACAGCAATTTGTTTTAGTGGCTTCATCTTATTTAATTTGTTTTCATCAGGCTCAACGAATGCAAGCAATATCGGGCCCATAAAAGCAAAACCAGAGCTTTTAATTTTGATGTTATAGAATCTAGCAAAAATTCCATGACTGAATTCATGAACTATTGCGACAATTAGAATTGCAATGATCCAATGCCAGAAGCTTAAAGCAGGAACGCCTGGAACCTTAACCCCGGGAAGAACTGGTGCTAATGGTGGAGGAGCGCCTGGAGTTACAAGAAATTTAAGCGTTTCTCTAATTAAATAAAAGAATATAAAAAGCATTCCACAAAACCCAAAAATTACAACAATATAGGAGATAAAATTCATAAAACCTCTTTTTCTAATCTTTGAAAATTTATCCATAAGTTTCAGACCAAATTTTGTTTTATATAGGGCAATTATTTTACTTTCGATTTCAAATTTTTCCCTATTCTTTAGAAAAAAGATTAATACAATTGCATAGAATATCAACAAAGAAATTAAATCATAATTCATTTTTTTCTCTTTACGGGCCTAAATGCCTTTCCACCACATCTCCTGCAGGTTACTTTCTTTTGTAAAATCTTTCTTATATCTGCCCTAATTTTTTGTTTACACTTTTTACATACAAAAACCCTGCTAAAAAGTCTTGCAGTAGCTTCAGGTGATTTTGCCATTTTTACTTCAATTGTTTCATTATTTTTTCTCCCATAACAATCCAATAAATGACCTGGCTCCCTTCAACAACCTTGCCTTTTAAATCTTCAGGTATTTCTAGATCAAACGTTTCATAATTTTCTAAATCCATTACATTTGCAGTATTCCCTGAAACAGACAAAACTTGAGCGCTTCTTTTTTCAACTATTGGAACATTCACTTTATCATGGCCCGGCATTACTTTAATTATTTTTCTCCCTTCTCTGATAGTTACCGCTTCTATTCTACATTTTGCATGTCCATGTTTTCCTGTCTTTGAGATCTGTATGCTTTTTACAATGCATGGATGCCCATCAAAAATCACATAGCTTCCTACCTTCAAGCTTGTTACAATAACACTTTTTCCTTCCATAGAAATCCTAAAAAATTATCTGATTTATAAAATTTTGGTTTTTAGATTTCATTACTAATTAAACCTTTTTAGAGTTTCAGAATTTTTATAATTCTATTAAATTTTATTTAGTTTAGTTCTTTTTCAAAATGTATTCCTTTTTTGTCTTTTTTACGAATTTTGAAACCGTTACTAAGATAAAACTCAATTGCATCTTTCATTTTTGGATACGTATTAAGAACTAATTTTTCATAGCCACGTTTTTTACAAAATAAAATTGCTTTATTTAATAACCTTTGTCCAACCCCTTTTCCTCTATACTTTTTGTGAACATACATCCTTTTTAATCTTGCAATTTTACTTCTTTCTTTCACTACCCCTATAGTTCCAATTATCTTTCCGTTAATTTCTGCAACAAGAAAAATTCCGCCCTTTCCAAAATATTCTTCATCAATTCTTTTTAAATCTTCTATATTCTTTGCCTCAGAACCAAAAATTTCAAACAGCGTATTTTTAACCAAACAAATTATACTGGGCTTATCATTTTTGTTGTATCTTCTAATTTTAATCTCCATAATTTTAAATTGTGAAAAAACTTTTTAATAAATTTTGTTTAATAAATGGTAAAACAAAAAATAAAACAAACAGAAAAATTTTTTAAACTAGAAGGATTAAAGAGCATTAAGCCTCGGTAGCTCAGCTGGTTAGAGCACACGGCTGTTAAAACTTATAGAAACCGTGTGGTCGCAGGTTCGAATCCTGCCCGAGGCGTTTCAAATAAAAGAGGTGATGTAAATGAAAAAGTATGTGAAGACTTGTTTGCTTATTCTGTTAATTGCTACTATATCAATAAGCAGTGGTGCAATGATAATCCCGCTTAATGAAAAAGCAAAGGAAAAATCAAAAGCACCTGCAAAATCTCCTGTAATAAATGAAAATTGGGAGCTTGAAAGAATAGACTTTATACACTATGCCAAACCTCAACGTAAAACAAAAGGGAAAAGAGAAGTATGTTATAAGTTGTTAAGGGCCAAATGGGGAAATTTGCCTATTAATTATGTAATAAACCCACTAAATTCATTTGGTTTGGATAAAGACTTTATTACAAATGCCATATTTAATGCTGCAGAAACATGGGATAGTGCAACAACAAATGAACTCTTTAGCGACAGTTTTGGTTTAGACGAGAATGCAAAATATGGTATTCAAGATTTTAAGAATTCTATCGTTTTTGACGAATATCCAGATGAGAATGTTATAGCAATTACAACAATATGGTATATTCCGAAGAGAAGGGAAATAGTCGAATTTGATATGCTTTTTAATACAAAGTACAAATGGGGTGATGCAACACAAGACTCAAGTTTGATGGATTTAATTAATATAGCAACCCATGGATTCGGTCATAGTGTTGGATTGGATGATGTTTATAGCGATAGTTGTTCTGAAGTAACAATGTATGGCTATTCTTCATACGGGGAAGTTAAAAAAAGAACTCTAGAGAAAGCCGACATAGAAGGCCTCCACAAAATCTACAAAGCTTAATATGAATATTTTTATTGATAAAAATTCAGGAATCCCTTTAATAGGACTTATTTATTTTGGAATAATAGACAGAGGCACGAATCTTCTGCAAGTTAGACCAACGACAATATGTAATTTAAAATGCATATACTGCTCGACTTCCTCAGGCCCATTTTCACAGTACCACAACATTAATTATACGGTGGAAGTCAATTATTTGCTTGAATGGCTAAAAAAGATAGTTAAATACAAGGGAAAGGGAATTTTAATAAATATAGATTCAGTCGGTGAACCAACAACATATCCCGATTTAATAAAACTAATTATTGGTGCTAAGAAAATCAAAGGAGTTACCGAGGTTTCAATGCAAACAAACGGGACTTTACTCACAAAAGAGAAAATTAAAAAAATCGAATCAGCAGGACTAGACAAAATAAATTTTTCAATAAACAGCATGGACCCTGAACTTGCCAGAAAACTTAGCGGTGTGGACTTTTACGATTTAAATAGCATAATAGAAATAATTGAATATATTGCAAAAAATACAAGAATTGAGCTTTGGCTTTGCCCAGTATGGATACCAAATATTAACGATGGGGAAATACCAAAATTAATAGAATTTGCAAAAACACTGGATTTGAAGCTTGGGATACAGAAATACGAATTGCATAAATATGGAAGAAAACCTCCAGGCGTCAAACCAATCACATATAAGAAGTTTTATAGACAACTTAGACTATGGGAGAAAGAATACAAAGTTAAACTGATTTACAAATCCAAAGAGATTGGAATGGAGAAAAGGAGAAGAATACCTGAAGTCATTAGGAGAGGTGAAAAAATAACTGCAATAATTAAAGCACCTGGTTGGTTTAAAAATCAGGCAATAGGGGTTGCAAGAAACAGAGCAATAACCATAAACAACTGTAAGGCAGAAATTGGTAAAAAAGTAAAGGTAAAAATTATTCAGAATAAAAATAGTATATACTTAGCAGAACCTATTTAAAGAATTATGTTTCCCTTTTCGTCATGTAATCTTGCTTTTAGATTTTCGCAAATTTTTTTGTAGTTTTCTATTTCTTTTTTTCCTATCCGTTTTGAACTAATTTTTCTGTCTTTGTTTTTTATATCTATGCATTGGATTTCTTTATTGAGTGAAACATCTGCATCAGCTGCTTTTAAACATGCATAAATTCCGAGAATCATTGCTTCTTCATATTTAAGATTTGGTTTATAAAATTCCTCTATTCTTGTTTTCGCCTCAATTTTTCCGCACCCCATAACAGCAAAATCCTCTTTTTTTATTACTCCACCATTCGTGTAAATTTCAAACAATTTTGCACCTCCCCTATCGTAACCACCAAGAATTACATTGATGTCATTTCTTCTGCTTTCGACAATTCTGTGCATCAGCCAGTTAGCAATACTTTCCAATCCAACGATAAGACTATTGAAATATTTTTGGATTATTAAAGAATCTCTTCTATAATTTGGCCTTTTTTTCTTTCCGAGCCTTTTGAAATATACGTTTTGTGGAGTAAAAATAATCATTGTTTCAAGATCTGAAAGAACAATCCTTTTCTTTTCAAATGGCAATTCTTTAATCCTTTTTATATCTTCTAATTTTTTTTCTCCCTCCTTGCTAGTTGTTTTTTTAATATTCTTTTCCATTGTTTCTATCAACTTTTTTTCGTAATTGAGGATGTAATTGTCATAGTGTTCAAAAGCCCTTTCAACAAAAACTTGGAGATTGTTTGTTAAATATTGTGCGTAACCCAAATCTCCAGATACGCAAATGCCAACATTATCGCAAATCTGGAAAATTTTTTCAATGTTTCCTACCCTTTTATTGGACGCCACTCCCAAACTGTCGGAAAAAAGAAGAACACCATCTTTGTATTTTATACCCGCAATTATTGTGCCTTTTGGGTTTTCCATAAAATTCCTTAAATTAAAAACATATTTAAATTTAGCGAAAAAAAAGATTTTTTATGAAGTTTTTGATAAAGACGATTCCTGGAATGGAAGAAATCGAAATGGAGGAAATTGTTGAACTAGTAAAAGCTAAGAACTTTAAAAAAATTATTGACGGTTATGTAATTTTTGAAGCAGAAAATTATAAGAATCTAAGAAAAGCACTTGGCATAATAAAGGCAATGAAGCTTATTGACTATTTCGAGTTCAAAAATAAAGATGAAATATTTGAAAGGCTCTCAAAAATCGAATTCAGAATAAAAGAACCGTTTGTTGTAAGATGCACAAGATATGGGGAACACGAATTTAATTCTAGAGATATTGAATCGGGAATTGGCGAAATAATTTTTAATAAGGGTTATTCTGTTAATCTAACGAATCCAAAAACAATAATCAGTGTCGAAATAGTTAACGATTTCTTTTTTATTGGCATATTGATTGCAGACCATTTAAACAAAAGGAAATACAGACTTAGAAGGAACAATAAAGCAATAGATTCGGTACTTGCCAATTTATTAGTTAGGTACTCGAGACTCAAAGAAAAAGAGTTGATTGTTGATCCTTTTTGTAAAGATGGCGTGATTCCAATCGAAGCTGCAATTTATGCCAAGAAAGCAAAAATATGGGGTTTAGATGATAACATAAATAATGTAAGAAATGCAAAAATAAATGCGGAATTGGCAAAAGTTAACATAAAAATATTGAAGTACGATGTGAGTTGGCTTGGCTACCTTTTTAAAGAGAACAGCGTCGATAAAATTGTAACAAACCCTCCTATTCCAACCAAAAAACTAAAAGAAAATAAACTTCAGCCAATTTATGAAGAATTTTTCTTTCAGGCTAAAAATATTCTTAAGAAGGAAGGTATTTTGTTGATCGTAACACAAAAACCGGAATTTGTTAAAAGATTTTCACGTAATCTTTTTTTATTGGAGGAAAAAAAGGTATTTTTTAAAAAGATGGAATACAGTATTTTGGTTTTTAAGAAACAGAAAGCTTAAAAATATAAAAATTTCCTAAAAATTGTCGGGCCCGTGGTCTAGCGGCTATGACGTTGCCCTTACGAGGCAAAGGTCCCCAGTTCGAATCTGGGCGGGCCCATCAAATTTTTCTGCAATACCTGTAATAGAAAACCTTAAGCAAATTCTCTAAATTTTCTTCTTTCTCCTGCTTCTTTTTATAAAATTCAACTATTTCTTCAATGCCCAATTCCTCTGCTTTTTTTACACACCCTTTATAACCTTCATCTAAGAGTATTTTTTCGAATTCAGAAAGCTCTTCCTTTTTTGCATAGCTACTTTGTTCTTTGAGTTTTTTGAGGCCCCTTATGTCATTTAAATGAATTTTGAGCTTGTATACAAAAAAGGCTGTAAAACCCCAATTAACAATAGGGAGAAAAGGAGCAGAAACAAAAGTTGTCGGTGCCATTATTGAATCGATTGTTAAATACACTGAATATTTTACTTTCTTTCTTTTTATGAGGTCATTACATATTTTTTTAGCCTCTTTTTCATTGATGGAGGATGGGAAATGTATCTTTATTTCTTCTGCATTCTTAAGTTCCTGAAGCAATTTTTCTTGAGAGGATGTGAGCTTTTTCAAATAATACTTAACTTTATTTTTCAAACCTTTTTTTTCTATTTTTTCTTCTATTTTTAGCTTTCCAACGATTTCGTATCTTTTTTTTGAAGGAATTAAATAAATATCCATAGTTAAAATTTTATTTTTACAAATTAAAAATTTTTTGTTTTGAATGTATCTTTTACTATGCCATTTTTAATATTTCTTCGATCAACTTTTTTCCACTATCTGAATTAAACAATGGAGGCGACCAATCAGCTTTAACCTTTTTTCTTTCCACGAAAACAAATTCTTTCTTTATCGGATTGAATCCCTTTTTAATGTAGGAAATTTTGTAAAGCAAAACTCCATTTTTTTGCCAAATTGGAGTTTTATCTAGGTTTATTCCAAATTTCTCTAGGAGAAATTCTTTAATCTCTCTTGTTTTCATACCTGATAGCTTTTTTGATGCCTTTCTTGGAGAGAGCCCTTTTTTTATTAAAGCATATTGGGCCCATGCGTTATTATGATTTCTGAATGCTTCTGCTTGCCTCCATACTAAATACTTTAATATTTGGGACTTGCTGAGAGGAATAACCCTACAATCAAAGGCAGTATTCTCATTTTTGTTAAATCTTTTTCTAAACTGTTTTGTAAATATCGTTGATGCATAGCCAGCAAATATAGAGTCTATTTTCTCTATCCTTTTGAAAAATGTTGTTTTTAAAAAAAGTAAATTTATTTCGTCAGAAAAACAATAAGCTAGCGATGGATTAAATGGTGTAAAAAATTTTTTTGCGGTCTCCACAAAACAGTTTAAGAAATTCTTATCAAACGGTTTTTTGACTTTGTTTCTCTTTACCAATGAATGGAAAGACCATCCATCTAGTCTTACAAAAAAGGGCATTTTAGGTATTTCAATTCCTGAATAAACTTCATTATCAACCAAGCTTAGTTCTCCTTTGCTTGCTTCCGATTTTGGTTTTGGGAGTTTCAATCTTTTCCATAATTTCATATATAGTAAGTTTGAATTATCCTTTATAAATTTCTTCCATAATTGCCTGTTCTTTTTTATATAAATTTTTAGTGCAAGAATGGAACAAGAAAAAGGATGCCCCTGCCGGGATTTGAACCCGGGTCTTAGCCTCGAGAGGGCCAAATGATTAACCGGACTACACCACAGGGGCAAGATTTTTGGAAAAACTATCATTTATTAAATTTTTCTTTTACAAAAATTAATGTCAGTAAAGCTAAAATGCATAGGGAAATTGCAAATATAAATATTGAGAAGCTACCTATTTTAGTCCATAAGAACCCAGCAATAACAGACGAGGGCAAAGCCACAAGGCCAGTTACCATTTGATAGCCCCCCAATGCTGTAGCCCTTAATTCTTTAGTGCATAGTTCTGAAACAAAAGTTCTTTGACTAGTTTCTATTCCTCCTTTATATAAGCCATAAAATATGAATAAAACAAAAAGTAACCAGAACGATTTAACCATTAAAAAACCAATGCACATAAGCATATAAATAAAAATTGAAATTGCAATTACCTTTTTTCTTCCAATTTTATCTGCTAAAATCCCAAATGGCGTGGAGGATAAGAAAGCAAAAAAAGTAAATATTAGGTAAAACAGAGGCATTGTTACTATCTGGAATCCCAACTCTTTAACAAAGATTAACAAGAAAGAATAGCTAAATGTTGCCAAAGACAGAAATGACCCGCATAGAAGAAAAATCATGTAGTTTTTTGTTAGCCCTCTAAATGATATCTTTTTATACAATTTTCCAGTTTTAACTTCTTTAATCGATAGGTAAATCAGTAAAGCAGAAAGTAGGGATGGTAATGCAGCAATTAAAAATATTTTTCTTACAGGAAGAAAACCTACAAGTAGCATGCAAATTAGTATTCCAACAACAGCACCCAAATTATCCATAGCTCTGAGAATTCCAAAATTTCTTCCCCTGTCTTTTTTTGTAGATATCTCAGCTAAAATGGCATCCCTTGGAGCTCCCCTAACTTTTCCTCCTCTATCTATTATTTTGAAAGGAATTAGGTAGTGCCAACTTGGGCTTAGGGCATAACCTATTCTTGCAATGCTTCCACATAGGTAGCCAGTCCACACAAATAATTTTCTCTTCTTAATTCTGTCTGAAATATAACCCCCCACAGCTTGGCTTATAGAAACGAGAGCTTTACCCAAACCATCAACAAAACCCAAAATTGCCATATTTGCACCAATTATAGAAATAACAAAAAAAGGCCAAATAGGGAATATCATATCAGACCCTACATCATTAAAGAATGAAGCTAGGGATAATGCTAGTAGTGTTGCTTTTTTTCTCCTTTTCATTTATATGGACCGGCCGAGATTCGAACTCGGAGCCTCCACCTTGCGAAGGTGGCGCTCTACCATTGAGCTACCGGCCCTTAAACAAATATTTTACCAATTGCTTTTCCAACATAATGTGCAATAATTATAACAATTGTTATTATAAAGATATGCTCTAAAATGATTTTATAAGCTTTTACGTTTTGCCACTTTGCTAAGAAATAATTAAATACACATATGAGAATAATTCCCCATAAAACACTGAATATTGCTGCCTTTTCAAGATCAAAAGCTAGAATTGGTAAAGCAAATGTAAGTGTAAAAAAGAATTTAGAAAAAAATGTGTATATTGTTGATTCCCATACCTCTCTTTTTGTATGAATATTTTCAGACTCTTCAGACATGTGGATACCTAAAGCATCGGAAAAAGAATCAGCAACAGCTATAATTAAAATTCCTCCAAGTACAGCAAGCTTCGAATTTGTGCTGCTCTCCAAACCTATTATTAATCCAACAGTTGTTACAACGCTTGATGTTATTCCAAAGCTCAATCCTGTTTTAATTTGGTGTTTCATAAAAAAATTTTTGGCATTTATTTTTAAATAACTTTTGTTTCTTCAAAATTAAAAAATTTAATAAATTTGGATATCTGGTATTTAATTATGAAAAAACTATTATTTGCTGTATTTTTAATTATTCTATCCCAGATTTCATATGCTTATATCACGATAAATGTTCCAGAATCGGATATTTTTAATCTTGGAGATAAAATAGAAATTGATGGTTATATTGAATCTGATAAAAATTTTGATGGTAATCTCTTGCTCTTTTTACAATGTGATGACAAAATGTTGCCGATTTATTACAAACATATCAATATCAAACAAAATAAGAGAATTTTTTTAGACGAAATTTTAGATGAAATACCTGCTAGCAAAAATATGGTTGGTGAGTGTAAATTTAAGATAGAACTTGGCAATGAAACTGCCCAATCAAACAAATTTTTTATCTCTAAAAACCTAACTGGAGAATTCTATATATCTGGCCCAATTGTTCAACTTGGCAATGATCTTATTGTAAGGGGCGAAGTTAAAAAAATAAATGGAGAGATGTTGGAGAATGGAGTTGCAGAAATATATCTTGTAAAAAACGAAAATAAGTATTTTGTTGGAACTTCCGAGATTAACAATGGGAAATTTGAATTTATTTATAATACAGCAATGGATCAGCCAGGCGAGCAAAAATTTTCAGTATACGTGATGGATGCATACGGAAATGAGCAATTTTTTGAAGAAGTTGCTAATGTTGAATTAACCGACGAATTGTATGTTTTCTTTGTGCTTGAAAAAACAAAATTTTATCCGGGTGATTACTTAAAGGTAAATGGTGAAGTTAAAAATATTCTTTTTAATGAGGTTGAAGAGGGAGATGTAGAAATAGAATTGGGAGAGAAAATTTATACAACTAAAATAAAAAATGGAAAATTCGAGGAAAAAATACTGCTTTGGAATTTAAAAAGCGGCATTTATAATTTAACAATTGTTGCAAAGGATAAATTTTCTAACAAGGGCCTTAAAAGTGCAAAAATCGAAATTTTACAAGTACTTAAATCAATTAAAATATTTGTACCTGAAAATATTACGCCTGGTAACATTCTTCCTATTAAATTTCTAGCCCTAGATCAAACAAATCAAACTATGGATGATAAGGAAATAAATATTGAAGTATTTAATACAGAAGGGGAAAAAATTTTTGAAAAGGTACTATATAGCGATGAAGAATTTGAGTATAAAGTACAAAATTTTTCTACCCCAGGGAGATGGAAAATAATTGCTAAATGTGAAGGTGTAGTTTCTGAAAAAACATTCTTTGTTAATAAGAAAAAAGATGTCTCGGTCAAAATATTAAATGGAAGTAAAATTGTTGTTAAAAATATTGGAAATGTTAAATTTACTGATGGAATTAAAGTTGACATAAACGGGGATGCAAATTATACAATAATCAGAACAACACCAATTGATGTTAATGAAACTTTAATTATTGACTTAAGCAAAGAATTACCAGCAGGAAAATATAATATAACTATTTTTAGTGGCATTCCTATTCCAAAGCTCCAGGGAAATTATGCTAACGTTGAAAATGGCAAGCCGCGAAAATCTTTTTCAGAAATTTATAGTTTGTTAGCAATGACATCAATACTAATTTTATTGTTTTTAGCGGGTTTTGTTGAGGTTAAAAAAACAACAGAAAATAAAAATCGATTTTCAAAAGTTAAAAAAGGAAAAAGCATAAAGGAGAAATTCATAGAGGCCGCAAGAAAGATTGAGGAGCAAGAAAAAGAGAAAAAAGGCTATGTTGGAAAAGCGCTTGATGAAAAAGAAATAAAAGATTTTGTGAATAGGGTCTTAAAGGAGATAAAGAAAGTTGAAGCAAAGAAGAATGGAAGTAATGAACTAATCGATCAATTTGCCAAATAATATTAAATCTTTTCCTTCGTCAAATTCCTCTAAGTTAAAGTTTTTTTCCAGTATCTTTTTAATCGTTTTGAATTTTTTACTTCTTTTTAACAATGTAAAAATAAAAAAGGCGTCTTTTTTTGCAACCCTTTTTATTTCGTCTATTGCCTTATCGATATTTTTGAAATTATGGATTGCAGTAATTGATATTATTGTTTTAAATGTTTCATTCTTAAATGGCAAATGTTCACAAATACCGCAGACTTTATCATTTTTAGAATTGAACTCTTTCAGCATTTCAAGGGACGGGTCTATTCCTACAGCTTTAATGCCGAAAAAATCGGTTGAAATTCCAGTTCCGCAGCCAATATCCAAAAGCAATGGTTTTATTTTATTACCAACCAATTTTTTTATTATTCTTAATTTCTTAATCTGTTCCTCGTAATACAGCTTATTATATCCTTTTGAGATCAGAGAATAAAATTTTTTTATCATTTTTACCATGGCCAGGGCATAATATTTTGTAATCTATTTTTGCTAATTTTTTTAACGAATTTTCAATTTTTTCAGGTGCGCTTGTAGGTAAATCTGTTCTTCCGACAATGCCATCATGAAATAAAGTATCGCCTGTAAAAAGTACTTTATCTTTCTTGTAAAAAAGACAAATGCTTCCTCTTGTATGGCCGGGCGTCTTTATAACTTTAAGCCAAGGAGTACTTTTTGCAATGTTTATTTTTATTTTTCTCAATATTTTTGGATAAAATGTTAAAAATCTTTTTCTTAAATCTTCTATTTCTTCTTTTGATGCATAAAATCTTGCATTCTTGAACTTGGTAGGGTCTCCTGTATGATCAAAATGAAAATGGGTGAATATTATTTTTTTTATTTTGTCAGGATCCACACCAATTCTTTTAAGTGCTTCAATTAACTCATTTATTAGCTTTTTATTGCCTAAATCAATCAATGCTAATTTGCTTTTAATTAGATATACGTTTGAGGAAAGGTTGAATACATTCCTGGGCTTTTTCTCTTGTGAAATCTTAAAAACGTCTTTTGTTATTTTTTCTATAATCATTTTAAATGAAGAAGTGAGAAAGCATTTAAAAATTTTTGTTGTCTATTTATAGTAGTAAAAAGGGAAAAATTTATATAGGATTACTAAATTTCTCTTTTTGCAATGAAAAATAATCAAAATGAGCGGGATGTTAAAGAAAAGAGAGATTCTAAGGATGTGGTACTAGAGAATCTTCAAAAAAGAATAGAAATTCTAAAAAAAGAACTAGAAAAGAAAAACCAAAAAATAGATTATTTAGAAG
>JAFCFS010000067.1 GCA_017608525.1 Candidatus Woesearchaeota archaeon
GGGTTTGATTACTGAAATAAATTTATTTGGTGTTTCTTCATCGAAAATACACACATAATCAACAAAATAAAGCGAAGCTAATAAAATGGCTCTATCTTCTTGGTTCAATATTGGTCTTCCTTTCCCTTTTATTTTTTTAACACTTTTATCGGAATTCACTCCAACAATTAAAACGTCACCAAAACTTCTTGCTTTTTTTAAATACTCACAATGCCCTCTATGCAATAAATCGAAAACACCATTTGTTGTTACTATTTTTTTGCCTTTTTTCTTAAGTTCTTTTACAATAAGTTTCAGCTCTTTAAATAAGTTTCAGCTCTTTAAGAGCTTTAATTTTTTCAATCATTTTTTAAGGAGTTAATAAGTTCCTCCCTGCTAAGTGTGGCTGTACCAAATTTCCCAGCAACAATACCTCCTGCTTTATTTGCAATATATGAGGAATTAAAAATGTCAAGCCCAGAAGCTATACATAAAGAAAGAACTGCTGTAACAGTATCGCCACATCCTGTTACATCGTAAACTTCTTTGGCAGAGGCTAGATAGTTTTTATGTTCTTTGCCATCAGTAACAAACAAACCATCTTCTCCTCTTGTTATAACCAAATATTTTAGATTATATTTTTTAACAATTTTTTTCCCTATTTTTATTAAATCATCATCATTTTTTGCAATCTGTCTTGCTTCATTTTGATTAGGGCACATTATCGTAGCATTCTTGAATTTATCAGCATTAACAGGTTTTGGATCAACAATTATGGGTTTATCTTCAAAAACTTTTATTATATTTTTACATAAATCTTTTGTAAAAAATCCTTTTGCATAATCCGAAAGAATAACAACATCGAATTTATCTTTTAAATCTATAATTTTATCTGTAATTTCTTTTTTGTATTTGTTTTTGTAATATTCCTCTATATCGTATCTTATCATTTGCTGGTTTCTAGCTATGACTCTTGCTTTAACAATCGTAGGAATTTCCTTTTTTAAACCAAGAAACTCGATTCCTCTTTTGTTCAACAAAGAAAGAAATTTTTCTCCATAATCATCGCAGCCAACAATTCCTACAAAATAAACTTTAGCATCTAAGGACTTCACATTGTTTGCTACATTGGCTGCTCCTCCTAAAAAATATTCAATGGAAGATACCTTAACAACAGGAACAGGAGCTTCCGGAGATATTCTTGAAGCATCGCCTTTAATATAAATGTCTAACATCGCATCTCCCATAACTAAAACCTTTATCTCCTCAAATTTTTTAATAAAATCCTCAAGAGCCATTTTCTCTTAAGATGTATTTGTAAAGTAAAGGTATTGTTTTTTCATGTCTTTCTATTATATTAAAAATCTTTCCCTTTTCTGTTGGTCTTTTAAGCAAATTATTATATGGCCTATAATGATTAATCATATCAAAATTTGCCCTTGTAAAATTTTCCACCTTATAACCCAAATTTCTAACTATCGATAGTGCCTTCAAAAAAACTTCAGGCATTATCACTGCAGAACCGACATTTAATATTACTCCTTTTTCAAGTTTACTTAGAGTTGCCACAAACAATTTAAAATCTTCGTAACTTTTCTTTCCAATAGCTGAACCATCACAACTTGGATGTTGGTGTATTATATCTGTACCGATTGCAACATGAACAGTAACTGGAATTTTTTCTTTGTAACAGTTATAGATTATACTATACTCTTTATATTTTGAATCTAATTCTTCTATTTTTCTGGCAATTGAATAACCATAACCCTTATTTCCAGATTTTAGTGCTTCGTTAATAAATCTTCCAGTTTCTTCTACCATGCCAAATGTCCCATTTTTAATATTCTCCTTAACATTTTCACTAGTTTTTCCAGCAAACGCTATTTCAAAATCATGTATCGAAGCCGCTCCATTCATTGCAACATGTGTTATTATCCCCTTCTTTATCAACTCTATCAAGTACAGACTGAGACCTAATTTTATAATATGGGCCCCGATCATAAAAATAACCTCTTTTGAATTTTTTCTGGCAATCAGTATTTCATTAGCAAGCTCTTTTATTTTTTTATTATTTCCTCTAATAAACTTAGGTCTAACAAAATCTTTTATTTTTGTTTTATAATTTTTATCTTTGATAGGGATTGTTTTTATCTTGTTAAAATCAATCATTTTTTCCCGCTGTATTCAAGTCTGTAAGTATCTTCATCTTTATGATGCGTTGAAAATTCTATTATTATACTGTCCTCTAATCCAGTAAATCTATGAACACTGTTTCTTGGAACGTACTGAAAATTCCATGGTTTCATTATCCATTTTTTTCCGTCGATTTCCATCAATACTTTTCCCTTAATCAATAAAAAAGTTTCGTCTTTTTCTTTATGATAATGCAAACTGCCATAACTTCCCTTTTTAACCAACAATATTTTTCCACAATATTCTTTGTTCACTATCCATATCTCTTTTCCCCATACTTTTTCAACAATTGGTATTTTTTCTAAATTGTTTTGTTTAAAGCTTTGTTTTATTCTTTTTTCCAAATTTTTTGTTCTTTTTATTTTTATCACCCCTTTTTAACAAGCTTTCTATTTTTTCAAGAACTTCCTCCACAGAAATCATTTCCATACAATTTGGTTTCTTATTGCATTTTTCTTTTATATAGCAACAAACACAATCCAAGTTTGGAACTATTTTAACAAGCCTACCATAATCGTAAATTTCATTTGCACTTGTGGGTCCAAAAAGAGCAACAACTTTCTTTTTTAAAGCTAGTGCTATATGCATTGTTAGCGTATCACCTGTAACTACAATATTGCATTCATTTATTTTTTCTATAAATTTCTTGAGATTTCTATAGTACCTAAAAAATCTAACCTTGTAGCCTTTTTTTCTTAAGACTCTGGCAAGTTTGTGGTATTTGTCCCATTTTTTCATTGGCCATCTTTCACCACACCT
>JAFCFS010000068.1 GCA_017608525.1 Candidatus Woesearchaeota archaeon
GGTTTTTGTTCTTTCTGTGGGAAAGAAGGGTTAAACCTTTTTCCTTTGATTTTAAAAAAGACTTTTACCCGGGCGGATTATCTACATGACACGGGATTAATTTGTCCTGCTTGTAAACATCTCTACGAGACACAAGAGTACCGAAAGAAAAATTGGATAATTACAAAGAGAGAGTTCAGTTTTCTTAAAAAGGAAGAAGTCTTATCGAGAGTGGTAAATATACGTAGAGCGGATTTGCCTTTTGTTTTATATTCTACTAAAACTTACAAAAAACAAGGGTGGTTAAACTTGTTGAATACTTTAAATTATTCCATAGATTCATTTATAATAGCTTATGATATGCAGTTAATCCATTTTACTCGAAATAAATTGTTAGAATACAAAGAAAAAGCAGAATATTATAGATCTAAAAAGATAACAAAGAACGAATTGATTACAGGAATACTAAAAAACCAAAATTATACTGTGTTTGAGAATCCTCTTAAGGAAGAGAAGTATTTAAAAAAAAGAAAAGGGAATATTAACTGGCTGTGGGTGATAAATTTTGTCAAGTGATAAAGAACTAGACTATTTAGAAAAAGAAAAGGAGTATGTAGAAAAACTAATCATGGAAGAAAAAATAACTTTTCCTTTAGATCAAGGGGAAAAAATAGAAACATATAGAAATTTAGCTTATTTATTGGCTAAAATCTACTGGAGAGCTGATTGGTCAAAAATAGCTAAAAGTAAAAAGATTAGAGCTGAAGATGTTTTCCAACACAGGATAAAAGTTGCAGGAGCTGTACAATCAATACCTAGATTTGTAGATAAACTTTGCAACCTTTTAAGTCTGCAAAACGTAGCCATTTCATCAAAAATTATAGATGAGTTAGAAAAAGAGCAAAAAGAAACTAAAAGAATACTAAGGGAGGAAAGTATTTACATTTCAAGAAAAGCTATAGAGTTAGCTAAATTGTTAAGAGAAGCAAGAAAAAAAGGAGAGTTTTAAAATGTTACAAAATTTCAGAATAGAAGGAACAATAACAGCTTTAAGTCCTATCCATCATGGAGGGAATGAAAAAACTGGTGCTAGCCAGTTGCTACGAAGACAAAAATTTTTTGTTAATGGAGAATCAAAAGAGATACCAGTGATTTCAGGTAATTCAGTTAGAGGATATACAAGAAGACTAGTAATGGACGATCTGCTGAAACGAGTAGATTTTAAAATTACGAATATATCCTTTTATCATTCTCTTTTTTCTGGTGGAGTATTAGAGCAAAAGGGAAAAGCAGGTTATCTTAATTTAGAATTGAGGAAAAAAACCAGAGAGTTACTTCCTGCTTTATCTCTTTATGGGGCAAGTTATGGTAATCAGATACTACCAGGCAAAATGAAAGTAAAAGAGCTTTTACCTTTATGCGAAGAAATGTCTAATCTTGTTCCCAAAAAATTTACTAATTATTGCAAGCATGATATATACACTTTTTTAGATCATACTTTTTTTACTAGAAAAGAAGATTTAGGTACTGCAGGATTGGAAAAACAAGAGGAAGAACCAACTGTACAAATGATTGTCGATGTAGAAAATTTTTCCCCTGGTACGATTTTTTATCATGGTTTTAGTTTAGAAAAAGCTACGGAAATAGAAATAAGCTGCTTAGGACATGTTATATCTTTATGGCAAAATTCACCTTACGTTGGAGGTAAGTCAAGTTCAGGATTTGGAGAAATAAGAATCGAATATGAAGAAGTTCCTTCATCAAAACTCTATCTTGAATTTATAAAACATAATAAACAAAATATTCGTTCTTTGTTAGAAGAGCTAAATAATTTGTAAGGAAAAATTGTAGGTGAAAAAAATAATGCCTTCAAGATCTGAATTTGAATTACAAATAAAGAAAAAAATTGTAGATTTTTCAAGTACTTTGTCTCCTTTAACATATAAACCCCTAAAGGTAGTTTTTGATATGAGCACTCCTATAATGTTAGGCTATCCTTTTATCCATTTTGACGGTTTAATAGAACATTTTTTAGCTAAAGAAGCTTTAGGAGAAGACTTTTACTTACTTCCTTCTAGAAAACCAATTGACTTTAATGCTTCTTTGCCTGAAGTAATAAAAAGAGCTTATTTTATGAAACATGATAAAAAAGATTATGTATGTCATGCTTCAGTTTCAATATTTCAAGATGATGAAGCGATCAGCTCTGAAATAGTCTATAAACGTTTTGATGATGAGAATATAGATAACTTAAAAACTCGTAAAAAACAAATAAGAATAGATTCAGGTATATTCAGATCTTACAGAATGGTTTTCCCTTACAATTATTCTAAAAGCGTTGTTTTTTATGCTAATGGAGATTTAGCTTATATATCTGAATTATTAGAGCAGGTAGAGTATTTAGGTAAAAAACCTGCTTTAGGGTATGGACAAATAAGAGGAATAGAAATAAAAGAAAATAAAGAAGATTTCAGTTTGACTAGAAATAATAAAACTATGCGACCTATACCACTTGAATATATTAACGAACACTTCAATATTGATACTACTGGTCTTGAACTAGCTTTAATGAGTTATAAAACACCTTATTGGTCCAAAAAAAATGTAACTTTATGTGTTATACCTTTTTCTACCATCGCGTTGATTTAAAATGGATACAAAAACTAAGGAACTTTTCATTACTCATACAAAGATTTCAGATTATAAAAGAAAAGTAG
>JAFCFS010000025.1 GCA_017608525.1 Candidatus Woesearchaeota archaeon
CAAAGCAATATATCCTTTTTCACCTTCAACACCACTATGTTTATAAACCCCAACAAGATGGTGCCATTTATTTGAAAATTCACTAGGTAATTCTTTACTTATTAAATCTGAAGCCCTGCCCGGACCAATACATCCCAGATCAGACCTAGGCAGCGTCATAATTTCAAAAACTAATTCTCTATCTAATATCCTAAGAATAGATCTTCTCACTGGCCCACCATCAAAAAGAATCACACCATTGTCTTCGCTAAAAGGTTTAACCCATGCTTCCAATGTAATTTGTGAATAGCTACCGATGTCCATATCAACCGTTTTATTAGCTTCTAAACGGCCACCAACACTTAAAGCCACCAACACTTAAATCCAATGCTTCTCCTCCACCAAGACCTTCCACCCACTTTGGCTCTCCACCCCCTCCTATATACTTAAAAGCTCCGCTTTCTTTCGCATCGTAAAGTGTACCCCAAACGTCCTTAGTTATGTCTTTAACACACTCTCTTATTTCCTTCTCAATTCTTTGCGTGCATTTTTTAACCTCTTCATCCAGTTTAACAAGAGGAATAAAACTTATCAACTTTGGGATTCCAATTTTTTTAGCTTTCCAATATAATTTATAATGCCTTATCTCTCCAGCATTTAATCCGGTTTGATTTTTTATGTAGTCTCTATCAATTTTTCCCTCAATTAAAAAATCAAAGCCCTCTATTTTTTTGTTTCCGGAGTTAGTGATTGTTATATCTATGGATGCTGCCTCAACGCATAAATTTTTAATGTCTATGTAACGATTAATTTCTGTACAAAGAAGATCAAGTTTTGCTTTTTCTTCACTTCTCTCTTTCATAGATTTTATAAAACTCTGGCCCCAAGTAAAGAGTATTGCAGCCAACGCAACGACAAAACCGATAATTATTACGGTTGCTATCAAAGGGCTAATAGCATTTTTCCCCATTAATAAAAGATAGGGAATAGCTTTATAAAAACCTTTCTTTATAAATTTATTATGAAAATAATTGTTGGTTTGACTGGAAATATTGCATCAGGAAAATCTACAGCAAGCGAAATTCTAAGGGAATTGGGTGCAAATGTGATAAATGCAGACTTAATCGTTTACGACCTTTATTCGAAAAATAAAGAGTTAATTAAAAAATTATGCAAGGAATTTGGTAAATCAATATTAAATAAGGAAGGCACTATAGACAGAAAAAAATTGGGCAGTATAGCATTCTATAATAAAAAGAAGATGAAGAAATTAATCGATATTGTTTGGCCCTATGTTACTAAAGAAGTTAAAAAAAGGATAAGCAAAATTAAAAAAGGAATAATTATTGTTGAAGCAACATTTTTATTTGAAGCGGGATGGAAAAGATTTGTAGATTACTCAATACTTGTAACATCCCACAAGAGAAAAAGAATGGAAAGGTTAATGAAGAGAAATCCTGATTATAGTTTGAGCTATATAAAGCAAATAATAAACAGCCATGATGATTCGAGATTTAAAGATATCCATTTTGATTATATTATCCATAACAATTCAACTTTGGACTCATTAAGAAAAAAAGTTAAAAAAGTTTACTCTAGCCTAAAAGCACCAAAAAAATTTTAAACTCGGCTTTTTAAATTTTTAATGTGAAAAAATTTGAATTCACAGGGAAAAAGGTAGCTGATGCACAATTTAGAGCTTATGGCAGTAGCTTGGAAGAAGCTTTTGCAAATGCAGCACTAGCTATGGCATCAATTATGTACGATTATGTTAAAATTAAACCTGCAGAAGAAAGGGAAATTAAAATTGAAGGAAATGATTTGCAAAGCTTACTTTATAATTTTTTAGAAGAGATTCTTTTTTTATTAGACACCGAAAACTTTTTGCTTCATTCTGTTAAAGAGATTAAAATTAAAAATAACCAACTTGAGGCAGTTCTTGTTGGCGACACAAAAATTGAAAATTATGAATTATTTGGACAGGTTAAGGCAGTAACATATAATGAAATGAAAATTGAAAAAGAAAAGGACATTTATATGGTTCAAGTCGTTGTTGATATCTGATTTAAAAGAAAAGTTTAAAACCAACCAGTTTATATAAAATTGTATTATGAAAGAAAAATTTAAGCAGATTTCCGATTATGAATGGAGAATTGAAAAAGAAAACGGGATGAGGGTTCCTGCAATTGTTTTTGCTTCTAAATTGTTGTTTGATGCGATTGAAGAAGATGCATTAACGCAATTAAGAAATGTTGCAACTTTGAAAGGGATTCAAAAGCATGCAATTGCTCTACCAGACATTCATTCCGGATACGGATTTCCAATAGGTGGTGTTGCTGCTTTTGATATTGATGAGGGAGTAATAAGTCCTGGGGGCATAGGCTACGATATCAATTGTGGTGTTAGACTATTGGTCACGGATTTAAAAATTGAGGAATTTATTAAAAAAAGAAATCAATTTTTGGATGAGATTTTTAAAAATGTTCCATCAGGTTTGGGAAGCAAAGGAAGAATTAGGGTAACCAAAGAAATGCTACTTGATGTTCTAGCAAAGGGAGCAGAATGGGCAGTTGAAAATGGTTACGGAATAAAGGAGGACTTAACAAAAACTGAAGAGTATGGAAAGATGCCTAAAGCAGATCCAAATGCTGTTTCAAACAGGGCTTTGCAAAGGGGTATGCCACAACTTGGTTCTCTAGGGTCTGGAAATCATTTTCTTGAGATTCAAAAGGTTGATAAAGTATTTGATGGGGAAATTGCAGAAAAATTTGGAATTGATAAAAGTTGCGTTACAGTCATGATCCATTGCGGTTCTCGTGGATTGGGGCATCAGGTTGCAAGCGACTACATTAAAATCATGGAACAAAAATTTGGATGGAAGCATTTACCAGATAGGGAATTGGTTAATGCACCAATAAATTCTGATGTTGGGCAAACTTATTATTCAGCAATGTCGGCAGCAGTAAATTATGCTTTTGCAAATAGGCAAATGATAATGCACTGGACAAGAGAATCCTTTTATAATGTTTTCGGGGAAGTAAAAGTGGACCTTGTTTACGATGTTGCCCACAATGTTGCAAAATTTGAGAAACATAAAATAGATGGTGAAATAAAAAAAGTTTGTATCCACAGGAAGGGAGCCACCCGTTCTTTTGGGCCTGGTAGAGAGGAGCTTCCGGAAATTTATCAAGAAACAGGGCAACCAGTGATAATTCCAGGAAGCATGGGAACAGCATCTTATTTACTCGTTGGCACTAAAAAAGCAGAAGAGGTTAGTTTTGGAAGTACTGCTCATGGTGCTGGTAGAGTTATGTCTAGACATGCCGCATTGAAACAATTCAGAGGTCAACAGGTTTATGCTACACTACACAACAAGGATATAGAGGTTAAATCTGCTTCCTGGAAAGGGCTTGCTGAAGAAGCCCCGCAAGTATACAAAGACATAGATGAAGTTGCCAATGTTAGCCATAATGTGGGGATAGGAAAAAAAGTTTGTAGACTTGTTCCCCTTTGTGTAATCAAGGGTTAATTAGAAAACATTTTTAATATTATTCGGCGAAAGATTTAATAACATAACCTACAACTAAATGATTGAGATGGGGAAAATTAAGCTTGGAATACTTAAAAATTTTCTCAATAATTTATTATTCAAATTGCTAAGAAAAAAGAAAAATATAAAACTTGGTATTTATGGTCCACCAAATGCGGGAAAAACTACTCTAGCAAACAGAATATGTCTTGATTGGGTTGGTGAAAAATTGGGAAAGGTCTCTAGGGTACCTCACGAAACAAGACAAGTTTTTATCAAAGAAAAAGTTAATATAAAACTCGGGAAAGGAGGATTGTCTTTCAATATTATAGACACACCAGGTATTGCTACAAAAATAGATTATGAAGATTTTTTAAAATTTAATTTAACTAAAGCACAAGCAAGAAGAAGAGCAAAGGAAGCAACAAAAGGTGTTATAGAAGCGATAAAATGGTTGGATGATGTAGATTGTGTTGTTGTTGTTCTTGACGCAACAAAAAATCCATATTCCCAAGTTAACATAACAATAATTGGAAATCTTGCTGCTAGAAACATCCCAGTTCTTATAGTAGGAAACAAAATGGATTTAAAAAGAGCAAAAATCAAGAATATAGAAGCAGCCTTCCCACAGTATCCAGTTGTGGGGATATCAGCTGAGAAAGGGAACAATATGGAAGAATTTTATGAAAAGTTATATGAAGTTGTTAAAAAATGTTAACTTTGAAATTTATACCATATGAGGAAATAAGCCATTTGAGCATGGATGCAAAGATAGAAAAATTGCTGGAAATTGTTAAGCAGAATAAAATAATCCTAATGCAGGGAAGACTAACTCCAGAGGAAGAAACATACTTAATTCAAAGAACAATGGAAAGCATAAATAAAAAATTTAAGGGTGTTGAGTTATGCATTGTTCATCCTCAATTTAAAGAGAAAGGAGTTCTAAAACAACTTAGAAATTTCTTCATCAATGCACTCGCCGGAAATAGCCAAGGAATCACAATAATTGGGCCAGCAACAATTGTTAAAAAAATAGAAAGAGACCCAGAAAAAATAGAATTGCTTACGAAAGAGCTTAAGAAAAAAAGGAGATAAAAATGCCCCATCGTTGTGTGAGGTGCGGAAAAATATACCCAGATGGTTCTAAAGAGTTACTTTCTGGATGTGAATGTGGCTGCAGATTTTTTTTATTTATAAAAAAAGAGCATATGAAGGAAGCTGAAGAAATAATCAGCCATCTTACAGAAAAAGAGAAAAAGCAGATTGAAAAGGATGTGTTGGATATAATCGGTCCAAGAGCAGAAGAGGATAAAGATGCTCCAATAATACTAGACTTAGAAAGCATAAGAATTTCAAAACCAGGAAAATACGAGATAGATCTTGTTAAATTGTTTAAAGAAAATCCGATTGTTTATAAATTGGAAGAAGGAAAATACATTATTGATGTTGCAACAATACTGAAAAAGAAAAAATAAGAAATCTTTTAAATTCTTTCTATCTAAGTTATAAAGATGTCGCTTTTCCCTTACCCTAAAATAAGGAAAGTACAAAAAGCTATGATGAAATATGCTGAAAGCTCTTTAAATAATTGGGTCCATCTTTTAGTCCATGCACCCACCGGAATAGGGAAAACTGCTGCAACAATTCCTCCTGCTCTGGAATTTGCCATTAAAAACGATAAAATTGTATTTTTTCTAACACCAAAGCATACACAGCATACAATAGCCATAGAAACATTGAAGATGATTAAAGAAAAATATAATTTAAGTTTTGTGGCTGTAGATTTCATAGGGAAAAAATGGATGTGCCTTCTTCCTGGTGTTGCAGCACTGACACCTTCAGAATTTTCGGAATATTGCAAAGAGATGAGGGAAAATGGAAATTGTGAGTACTATACCAAAATATACAAAAATAAAAAGCTATCTGCTGAATCAAAAATTTTGCTGAAAGATTTGGAAGAAAAATCTCCAATTAATGTTGACGAAATGATCAAGATATGTAAGAAGAAAAAGTTATGCCCATATGAGATAAGCTGCCAACTTGCGAAAAAAGCAACAGTTTTTATTGCTGACTACTACCATATTCTAAATCCGAGTATAAGGGAAAATTTACTTAGAAAGATTGATAAACGTTTAAAGGATTGCATATTGATATTTGATGAGGCACATTCTCTTCCCGAAAGAGCAAGAGAACTTTTAAGCATTAGCATATCTACAATAACAATTGAAAGGGCAAAAAAAGAAGCAAAGATATTTGGATTTGAAGAAATATGTAATAAACTGGAATTTGTTAAAGATAGAATCCTTGGTTTGGCAAAGAAGAAATTAGAATTGGATAAGGAAGAAGAAATTTTAAAAAAAGAAGAATTTTTTGAAGAATTGGGTGATGTTTATTCAGAATACTTCATTAAAGATTTGAGATTTTTGGGTGAGCTTGTCCTGGAAAAGAGGAGAAGGAGTTACTCTAATAGTGTTGCAAATTTTCTGGAAGCATGGATTGGGCCCGATGTTGGTTTCGTAAGATTAATATCAAGATGTTTTACTAAAAATGGAAAACCGTATATCTCAATAGTATACAAATGCCTTGATCCATCTTTCGTTTTTAAGCCACTAATTGAAGAAAGCTTGGTTATTGCAATGAGTGGAACATTAACACCAACTACAATGTACAAAGACCTCCTTGGCTTTGAAAATGCAATAACAGCGGAATTCAACAATCCATTTCCAAAGAAAAATAGGATCAATATAGTGTTCCCGGAAACTACAACAAAATATAAAACTAGGGGGGAGGAGATGTATAAAGAAATAGCAAAAAGGTGCGCTGAAATCGCAAATGCAACCCCTGGAAATGTTGCCTTCTTCTTTCCGAGTTATGAAGTAAAAGATAATGTTTATGAGTACTTTAAAGATATTTGCCAAAAAACCATTTTTATAGAGGAAAGTAAAATGAATAAATTTGAAAAAGAAATGCTGCTAAAAAATTTCAAAGCATACAAGGAAACCGGTGCTGTCCTTTTTGGAGTGATTTCTGGAAATTTTAGTGAAGGAATAGATTTTCCAGGAGATTTTTTAAATGGTGTTGTAATAGTAGGCCTTCCATTATCAAAGCCAAATCTCGAAACAAAGGAACTTATTAGATATTACAATAAAAAATTTGGGGATAAAGGTTTGGATTATGCTTATGTTTATCCTGCAATGATAAGATGCATGCAAGGGGCTGGGAGATGCATTAGATCAAGCAAAGATAGAGGAGTAATAGTATTTCTTGATGAAAGATATATTTGGAAAAAATACTACCAATGTTTCCCGCCTGATTGGGAAATGAAAATAACAAGAAATCCTTTAAAAATGATTGAAGAATTTTTCTACAAATAGAAAAATTTATTACTATAGCTTCATTCTGAAATTTGATGGAAGACGTTGTCAGGCAAGATATAATTTCTTTACTTAAGAGAGTGTATAATGCTTTTGAAAAAAAAGACCTATTTCAATTAAAGATATTAAGCAACTATACAATCCATAATGCGGGGATTTTTCAGGATCCAGATTCGATAAAGATAGCAATAATAATATACTCCATTGGAAAAATAACACACAACCAGAAAGTTCAAGAATATAAAGGATGGGAAGCTTTTAAAGAAAGCTGCTTAAAAGCAATTAAGAATGCAATAAAATTTCTCGAAGAAAAGAATTTCGAAGCGTATGAAAGAGAAATTAAAATAATTTTGAAAAACATCGGGAATCTTGAAGCAAAGTTTGGAGCATACATAACAGAAGTTTTGAACCAAGCGAAAATTAAAAAGGGTGGTAAAATTTATGAGCACGGTATAAGTGCAGGAAGGGTGGCTGAACTCTTAGGAATAAGTCCTTGGGAATTGATGACATTCGTTGGGCATACAAAAATTATGGACATCAATCCTGTAATAACCAAAAATGTTAAAGAAAGAATTAAATTTGCAAGAAAAATATTTGGGGTTAAAAAATGAAAAGTCTTGTTTTTGATTCAAGTAGCATTATTACACTAGCATCAAATAATTTATTGTGGCTGCTAAAGCCCTTAAGAAAACAATTCGGTGGAAAATTCTTTATTCCGCATAGCGTTAAAATAGAGCTTGTTGATAATGCATTAAAAACAAAAAGATTCAGATTGGAAGCTATGCAGGTAATGGAGGAAATAGCAAAGGAAAATTTAGTAATATATAGCGATCAAGAAGTAAAGGAGCTTGCAAGAAAATTACTCAAATTGGCAAATAGGGTATATATTGCTAAAGGAAATTATATAAAAATTGTTCATCTGGGGGAAATGGAGGTTATTTCTCTAGTTTGCAGGTTAAACTCTGAGGCCTGCGTGATTGATGAAAGAACAACAAGAATCTTAATAGAAGATCCAGAAAAACTTGCAGATTTACTGGAGAGAAAATTACATACGAAAGTTCAGATGGATAGAGAAAATTTGGAGGAATTTAAAAGAAAATTAACTAAATTCGGGATTATAAGAACATCTGAATTGGTTACAATAGCTTATGAACTTGGATTATTGGATGTTTATTCCAGTGATATGGAAAAAATATACACTAAAGCAACAAAAGAAGATGTCCTTGACGGAGCATTGTGGGGAGTTAAATTAAGGGGATGCTCTATATCCGGCTCAGAAATTGAAGAAATTAAAAAATTTGAAAGGGAAAAAACCAGTTAGTCATTTCTTTCCAAAAGTTTTATAAATTGTATTTAATAATTGCTGATTGGTATGAAAGCAATAGCTAGAATTTTGATAATTTTGATTGCGGCAGTTATAATTTCAAGTATCGGCCTTGCAAACAAATTGGATGTTAATATTAATGGCTTTTCTATTGATGAAGAAACAACCATGAATATCGAGAGGGGAACAACAATTCCAATTGATATCTTTTTAACAACTGATGAAGACCTGGAGAATGTTGTTATTTTTGCTATAATTGGTGGTTACGAACATGGAATTATAAGTGAGGAAAGTGAAGCATACGATTTGGATGATGGGGACACAAAAAAATTCCATTTGGATTTAAAGCTTCCAGAGGACATGGATCCTGGTGTTTATGAGTTGAAAATTGAGGTATTTGCAGATGGAAAAACAATCGATATTTTTGAAACAAAAATTAGGGTGGTTCAAATTAGGCATTATCTTGAAGCTGAAGCAATAGTAAGCCCAAAACATATTGAGGCTGGTGGTGAAATTTCAGCTGTTGTTGTGCTGAAAAACATGGGTTCTGAAACAGAATTTACCCCTGAAATTATGGTAAGGGTACCCCAATTGAAAATTACATCTTTAGCAGTTTTGCCTGACATTGAGCCAGACGGTGTTGTTCAAAAGACCTTTTCGATTCTTATTCCAGAAGATGCTAAAGAAGGTGAGTATAGTGTACTTTTCGAAATAGAATATGATGAAGGCTATAAAACAGAAAGGATAGAAAAAACAATTTATGTTGAAGGTGAAAAAGAGGAAAAAGATTCTGAAGAGGAAATCGAGGAAGATATAATAAGCGTTCAATCTGGAATCGAGCTTTCAGCTGGTGAAGAATCCAGCTTTTTAATGTCCATAACGAATCTAGGAAAAGAGGAAAGGAGTTATCAAATAAAGATTGTTGGAACACAATTATGGGCTGAGAGCTGGACAGACCCAAATTTTATTTCAATTAGGCCTGGTGAAACAAAGAAAATTGTTGGCTATATAAGGCCATACCAAGATGCAGAAGAAAAGGTATATCAGTTTAGTGTAGAATTTATTTCTGATGGGAAAATAATCGAGAAGAAGGTTGTTGCAAAGGTTGAAGGGGAAAAATCAGGATTCTTAAATGGCGGTGAATTGACAGGATCGTTTATAGGTTTTAAGAAGAACGAAAATGGGTTCAGCCTTAAAGCAAAAATAACCTTCATAGTTTTGATTGCATTGGCAATAATTACAGCTATTTTTGTTGGTTATAGAAAATTAATAGAGATTGAAGAAAGTGAAGAGCCGAAAAAGATGTATTATTAGTAAAATTTATATATAATTTAAAGAATTTTACCTGAATATGCAAAAAGCAAGAATAAAACTATCGAGTACAAATGTGGAAAAATTAAATGAGATATGTAATTCAATTAGGGATATTGCTGAGAAAACAAAAGTAAACATGAAAGGGCCGATACCTATTCCCACAGATAGATTAACACTAACAGTAAGAAAAAGCCCAGATGGTGAAGGAAAAGCCAGTTATGATAATTTTGAAATGAGAATCCATAAAAGGCTAATAGATTTGGGTTTAAATGAGAGAGCATTAAGGTTGATTATGAGAATACCTATACCTGATGGTGTAAACATTTCTATAGAAATTGTTGAATAATCAGCCACCTGCACTTTTGTATTTCTTCAAACCAAAATTCCATAAAGAGATTGAAAGATAGAAAAATAGGGAAACAGACAATGTAAGGAACAAAATTAATTTATATGAAACAGCAGAAAGCAATGCTTGAACAGGATAATGGGCTGAAATAGCTATTGGAAATATAAATGTAAAAAAGAAAACCATCCCAATGTGGTAAATTGATGCTGGATATTTTGCAAAAATCACCAAAGAACTAAGAATGTCCATTAAAGCCCAAGACCTAATAAATATCAAGGAAAATGAAGCAGTTATGATATTAAGCGAGTAGTGGAAAACTAATGCAAGGAATACAAGATAAATATATAAAATAAAGTTTGCAGAAAATATGGAAAGGCCGAGTTTTTTGAATGCCCACCAAATAATTATTATGCCTGTAAACATCTCTGAAAATCCATCAGTTTCTATTGAGGAAGCTGTAAGATAGCTTAGTGGCTTATAAGGAAGAAGAAGAAATCTATCAAAGCTACCCTTCCTAACTTCATAAATTGTAAAGGAAAGGAGTTGCCAAAAAAATGCATGAGTAAAACCGAAAACAAATATCAATGTTCCTTGGAAAAGTATAAATTCTTCAAATTTCCATCCAGGTATCCCAGGGGTTGTTGTATAAAGTATTAATGCAAAAATTGGTGAAATTATGGAGTTAATTACCAAGATAAAGCATCTAATAATGAAGTCTGCCTTGTAAGCCATCCTTCTGCTCAATTCCATAGTTACTGCCTTGAAAAAAATTCTAACTAGTTTCATACACCAACACCGCAAAATTTTCTAATTGCTCTATTCCACAGGATTTTTGCTATTATGTAAAGCAAAATTATCCAGATAATTTGCCTCCCTATCATCTCTAAAGCCAAAAAGGTGCTATATTTCCCAAGGTAAATATTTATCGGGACATATCTTATGTACTGGAATGGTAGCCATTCGGAAATTTGCTGAAAAATTTTGGGAAAAAATGTAAGAGGAACAAAGCCCCCTCCCAAAAATGACAGGAATAACTTTTTGCTTCTCGATATACCGCTTATTCTTTTAAGCCAGAAAGAGGAAAGCCCGATTAAGAAGCTAATCAAAAATACGAGGCCAATTGAAAATAGTACAGCAATTGCATATAGGATTAAATTTAAAATAGAAAAAACTTTTGCTTTGAAGAAAACTATCCCTATAAGGAATATTGGTGTTGCTTCAACCAACAAACTCATTGCTTTTAGACCCATTTCTGTGTAAAATAAACTTGCTAAATATGTCACAGGTGAGAGAAGCCTTAAAACCATCTCCCCATACAAGACATCATATTCTACTACTCTTTCTATGTTGCTCCAACCGAGAAGGGCAATAACCATACTCATTATAAAATAATTAACCATCTCCTCAAATGTATAACCCCTTATTACATCCAGCCCTGAATAAGCGTATATTGTTTTCCACAGAAAATAGAAAACAATAATGGAGATTGGCACTGTGAATATGGAAACTATAAAATCAAATTTATAAGCCAAGGCGATTTTTGCTCCAATTTTTGTTAATTCCCTATATTTTTTCATGTTCGTAAATTTCTTTTACTATTTCTTCTATATCCGGATCTTTAACAACTAAATCAAGAAACTCATAATTTTTCGTTATGTATGAAAGGACATCCTTAACCTTATGTTTTTTTGTGTCTATTTCTATTTTCAATTTATAATCGGATTTTTCAATTTTGCAATCCTTGAGTTTTATTCTTGGAGCTTTTTTTTGCTCAAACTTGATTTCAATAACCTTTTTCCTTATTTTTTCTTTCAATTTTGCCAGAGAACCATCATAAATTATTTTTCCAGAATTAATTATTATTACCCTTTCACACAGCCTCTCAATATCTTGTAAATCATGGGTTGTTATCAAAAATGTTGTTCCGTATATTTTGTTAATTTTTTTAATAAATTCTCTAAAGTTCTCTTTTGAAATAATATCCAATCCAATTGTTGGCTCATCCAAAAAGACAAGCTTTGGTTTATGGAGTAAAGAAAGTATTATCTTACACTTCATTCTTTCCCCCAAACTTAAATCTCTAACTGGAGTTCCAATAACCTCTTCTAAATTTAGTAATTTCACCATCAGCTTCAATCTTTTTCTGAATACATTTTTGCTTATTCCATACAGTTCTTTATTAAGATAGAATGTATCCAATGGAGGCAAATCCCAGTACAATTGCTCTTTTTGACCAAGAACTGCACCAATGTTTTTAACGTACTCTATCCTATTTTTCCAAGGAATATAATTTAACGCTTTTACATAACCGTCTGTTGGATGCAATATTCCACACAAAATTTTAATGAGCGTACTTTTTCCAGCACCATTAGGTCCAATAATTCCGACAATTTCTCCTTTATTTATTTTAAAAGTTACACCTTTCAATGCTTCCTTTTTAACATATCTCCTAAAGATTATGCTCTTTATAGCATTTAACAAGCCCTGTTTTCTTTTATGCGTTTTATATATTTTTTTCAAATCCTTTACTTCAATTATTGGCATATTAGAAATTTAAATTTTTTAAATTTAATAAAATTATGTTTAATTAAAAAGTGTGTAAGATTCTGTTTTTTTACATTGGTATGACGTTTTGGAATATGTAAAAGTTCGTCAAAGGAAAATTTGCATGGAGCAGCCCTAAAATGCGAACATCTAATTTTATTTAGTAGGATCAATAACCCTTCCTAAGAATAAAATATTCCCTGTACCCTTTTGTTGTATTATGAATATGAATGGATGGTCCGCTTTAAATACCATTGGCATAGCAGTTGCTGCTATAGTTGAAGCTGTTGCGGCAGCTGCCTCTGTTCCTTTTTCATCAACTTTAACATACGCTTGATGGATTACAGAATCAATCCAAATTTTTTCTGCTGCAGTCATTCCTGAAAAATCAGCATTTTTATCATCAAATGCTGTCGGCATTCCTAAAGCTTCCAGATTTTCATTTAGGATGTATTTCGTATCAAATTCAAATTTTGGAAGGTAGACTGCTAATTCTATTTCCCGCATTTGGTTTTTCCACTCTTCCAGTTTTCCTGGTGTTAGTAAGGGTTCTATAGAACTAAGGTTTTCTTTCGGTAAAAGTATTAACATTGAAATTTTTTCTCCCTTATAAGGAAGTTCCAAAATTTGTAAATCTTCTAAATGGGCATAGTTAAATTCTGCTTTTGTATACATCATTGGAGTTTTAACAACATTTGTAGGAGTCACATAAAAATTCATTTCTTTAGTATCTTTAGGATCAAATTCCCATTTCCATACCCCCTTAAAATAAATTGCATTTGTAAGAACTAGCCTTGTTAGCGGATTCAAAAAACCTGGGGGAAGCAAGTCTTTAATTTTTCCATTTGTTTGTTCTTCAATGAAACTATTAATCGTTTTTCTTGATTTTTCGGTTTCTTTTGCAAAATCCAAATTTGCTGCTTTCCCTCCATAATATTTT
>JAFCFS010000069.1 GCA_017608525.1 Candidatus Woesearchaeota archaeon
TCTGTTGCCAACATACAAATTTCTGAAGGTTGTGTTAATAATTGTGCATTTTGCATAACAAAAATTGCTAAAGGAAAACTCTATTCTTTTCCTGAATATAAGATTCTGGACGATGTTAAAAATGCTGTCAAAGATGGTTGTACAAGGATTAATATTACTTCTCAGGATAATGCTGCCTATGGGAAAGATAGAGGAAAATACCTTTTTCCTTACCTATTAAAAAAGATTTTAGAGATAAAAGGGAATTTTAAAATAAGAATAGGTATGATGAATCCAGAAAATGTTTTGCCTATTCTCAACGAGCTAATTGAAATTTATAAAAATGATAAAGTTTTGAAATTTCTGCACATTCCTGTTCAAAGTGGTAGCAATCGCATATTAAAAAAAATGGGCAGAAATTATAAAGTTGAAGATTTTAAAAAAATTGTTTATGCATTTAAAGACGAGGTTAAAAATATATGTATAAGTACAGACATCATTGTTGGTTTTCCTGGTGAAAGTGAAGAGGACTTCAACAAAACATTAAATTTGATAAAAGAAATTAAACCCGGTGTTTTAAACATTTCAAAATTTGCTCCAAGACCGGGAACGATGGCTTCTAAAATGAAACAAATCAGGCCAGACATTATTAAGAGAAGGTCAAAAATTTTATTTGAAGAGTATAAAAAATTAAAATGCCAATCAGATTTATAAAAGTTAAAGCCAAAAATATTTTTACAAAAACGAAACTTCCAAGATGTAAATGGGTGATTAATCAGTATGTTGGATGTCAATTTTCATGTAGATATTGTTATGCAAAGTTTTTATGCAAATGGAAGAATTATGATAAATGGGGAAGTTGGGTTGAAATTAAAATAAATGCTGTGGAGAAAGTAAAAGATAAATATGTTGATGGAGTTGTCTTTATGTCAAGTGTCAGTGATCCATATCAACCAATAGAAAAGAAGCTATGCTTAACGAGAAAGATTTTAGAAAATATGAACAAAAAAGTTAAAATAGGAATTCAAAGTAAGTCTTCTCTTCTTTTACGCGATGTAGATGTTTTTAAAAAATTTAAAACAATTGAGGTAGGATTAACTATAAATGGTTTCGATGGAAAACTGAAGCATGAAATCGAGCCTTATTCTCCATCACACAAAAAAAGGTTAAATGCCTTAAAAGTCTTAAAAGAAGAGAAAATAAAAAATTATGCATTTATTTCACCGGTTATACCTGGACTGGTTGATGTTGAAAAAATAATAATGGAAACTAAAGGTTTTGTTGATAAATATTGGATTGAAATTTTAAATCTAAAGGCTTCTGGTTATGAATTTGTAGAATGGCTCAAATCAAATTTTCCAGAATCTTACAATACATTGATAAATAAAGAGAAAATGAACAAATTTATAAAAAATATTCTCAAATTTAGCAACAAAAATAAGATTGTTATTGAAGATTTAATTTTGCACAAGCTATGAAGGAATAATTTGTTTTCCACATTTAGGACAAAAATAAACTCCTTCTGCAATTTTTTCCCCGCAACTACAGAATTCTTCATTCTTAATCAATTTTAATCTTGTTCCGCATTTTCTACAATATATATCATCTTCCTCAGGAACAAGACCACATCTCCAACACCTCATATTATAAATAAAGCAAAACGTCTTTAAATTCTTTTCTTTACTATTTTTTTATAAAGAACAAAAACAATCACAAGGAGTATAAAAATTGCTAAGATTAAATATGGCCATTTTTTCTTTGGTCTTTTTTTGACAACTACGCCCTCTTCAACTTTAATTTTTTCTTCGTATTCTTTTGTGAGGTTTATTTCTTCAAATTTTGGATAATCCTCTATAACGAGAATTTTTTCGAATATCGAAAGATCTTGATAACCTTTCTTTTTAATCAAAATTTCCATGCTATAATCGCCAGGAGACGGATTTTTTGCTACAAAAAATTCTCCATTTTTCACGAATGGCAGTTCAGAATCAATTTCGATATCCGCTTCTTTCTCTGTTTCAATTTTTAAATAGATACTTTCGTTTGTAAGAAAAGTCTTTGACTCTTCTTCGCAAGCCTCTGATTTGCAAAATCTTATTCTGGCAGACATCCTTTTTAAAGTTCCTGTTATGTTGAATCTAACACTACAAGTTTCAATTATGCTATCTTCGGTTGGAAGTATACCTGATAAATTTGAAATTATACAAGCAAAAAGATAAGAGCCGGCAGGAGTGGTATTTGTAACCTTGAGCCAAAAAAGATTGAGCTCTCTTTTTTCACCAACATCTAATTTAACAGGGATTTGCCTTAACATAGTATAAAATTCTTCTGGTTTCTCTAGAAAAGTATAAAAAACAAAAATTTCTCTTTCGGTCTTTTCATCGTTGATTATTGTCGAATTTATGGAAATAATATCTCCTGGATAAAAAATTTTTTTATCGAGTTTGATATCGCAAGAGACGGCATTTACTTTTTGTGCAACTATTAAAAACAAAATTACTGAAAAAAATAATATTATTTTTCTCATGGTACAAAAGTTGGATCTCCTATTAAAATGTAATTGAAATCAACTAGC
>JAFCFS010000026.1 GCA_017608525.1 Candidatus Woesearchaeota archaeon
GTTGGTAGAATTCCTTCGACAATAGCTTGTATGCTTTTTATAACGATAGGTTTACAAATTTGGCTTTTTGGATTTATGGCAGATATGAACAAGAAGGATTAAAAAATGTGTGGAGGAAACATTTACCAAAAACACAAAAGTAAAAATCCTCTTGTGAAATTACTCATGTGGAATTTTCATAGGACCTTAATTAAATTGTTAAAAAGAACCCCTATAAAAAAAATTCTCGATGTTGGTTGCGGCGAGGGACATACAACAGTTATATTGCTTAAAAATTTGAAACCAAAAAAAATTATCGGTATTGATATAGACCCAAAAATAATTGATTATGCAAATAAATTATATCGGAATTATGGAATAAAATTCTATGTTGGTAACGTATATAATTTAAATTTTGCTAATGACTCATTCGATGTTGTTGTAGCAACTGAAATTTTAGAACATTTAGAAAGTCCGGATAAAGCAATAAGGGAAATGAAAAGAGTGGCTAAGAAATATTGCCTAATAACTGTTCCAAAAGAACCATGGTGGAGAATTGCTAACATAATTAGATTTGCATATCTCAAAGATCTTGGAAATACGCCAGGACATATCCAACACTGGACGACGAATTCTTTTAAAAAAATGTTGAACAAATATTTTAAGAAATTTATTATCAAAAGTGCAATATTATGGAATGTTGCTTTATGTGAAGTTTAATCGGTAATAATTTATACTTCTAAGTTCTAAAAATAAATTATGAATATAGTTGAAAAATCTTTAAAAAGTTTGACAAAAGGAGCTTTGGTAATCCTAGTAGGAACTTTTGCTTCAAAATTTCTTACTTACGTTTATCGACTAATTATCGCAAGAATAGGAACTAAAGAATACGGCGTTGTTTCGTTAGCATTGGCTATAGCTGGCTTTTTGACAATGATTTCGTTATTCGGTTTGGATATCGGTGTTTTTAGGTATGTATCTTATTACCTAGGAAAAAAAGATTTTAAAAAAATAAAACAGACATTAATTTTCTCTTCAAAATTCAATCTTTTCTTAAGCCTTACATTAAGCTTTCTTTTATTTATTTTATCAGATCCAATAGCGGTACATATTTTTAAAACAAAACAATTAGGTATCATTTTGAAAATAATATCTTTTATGATACCATTTGATACATTAAGAACTGTTTTTTTAAGAGTTATTAGAGGTTTTAAGTTAGTTAAATACGAAGTTTATTCTCAACATATTGGAGAAAGTATTACAAAAATTTTATTCACAATTTTATTCATTTATATGGGATTAAATGTTTATGGCGCAGCACTCGCTTATGTTCTTTCAATTTTTTTTAGTTTCCTACTTGTAATATTTTTCTTTCACCAAAAAATATCTTCTTTCATTTCAATAAAATTAACAAGCAATGAAGGAATAGGTAGAGAATTGTTACTTTACTCGTGGCCTTTATTGCTTACAGGCTTGTTGAGTATGTTTCTTTCATGGACAGACACGTTAATGATTGGTTTCTTTAGGGATGCAGCGAGTGTTGGTGTATACAATTCGGCATTACCTACTGCTCATCTTACAACAGCTTTATCAAAATCTATGGTTGTCGTATTTTTACCAGTAATCTCTTTGTTGTACGTTAAAAGAAAATTAAGCGAATTTGAAAACGTATTCAATACAATGTTTAGATGGATACTTGCAATTACTATTTTGCCAACTTTACTGTTTGTTATTTTTCCAAAACAAATTCTGTATATTTTCTTTGGTGAAAGTTATGCTGCTGGAAAAGCTGCATTAGCGATACTTTCTATTTGCTTTTTTATAAGTAATTTTTCAGATATGCCTAGAGATATACTGCTTTTAGTTAAAAAAACAAAAACCATTTTTTTCGTAAACTTTATCGGAGTAATTTTGAATATAATCCTTAATGTGATATTGATACCAATTTACGGAATAAATGGTGCGGCATTTTCTACTGGATTTTCTTTTGTATTGATAACTTTACTCTACTATTTGTTGATTTATAAGGAAATGCCTATTAAAATGTTACCGATAATTAATTGTTGCAAAATATTTTTTTCCGCTGCAATTGTTGGCTTTATAGTCTACTTAATAAAACTTAAATTAAATATAGGAAAAAATCTTCTATTGCTTATTTCTATAGGAGTATTTTCGTTATTGTTTTATCTATTTATGCTATATATTACGAATTCAATTAATCCAGACGATAAAAAAATAATTAAGGCAATCTTAAAATATATTCTAAGACTAAAAAGAGAAAAATTCGCAAAATTTAAAAATTAATCTCTAGCTTTTTAACTAAATATGATGATAAATAAGGATACAAAAATATGTATTTCAATAGCAAAGAAACCAGGAAATTTTGGTGCTTTTTTCCATAACTATTTGTATAAAGAATTTAAAATTAATTTTATTTATCTTCCAATAAAAGTAGAACAGAACGAACTAAAAAAAGCGATTGATGCAATAAAGGTTTTCAAAATTAGGGGTTGTGGTGTTTCTATGCCTCATAAGATAAAAGTTATAGAATATCTTGACAAACTTGACGATTCTGCATTGAAAACTGGTGCAGTAAACACAATTGTAAACGAAAATGGAATTTTGTGGGGTTATAATACGGATTACTATGGAGCGAAAAAAGCGATACAGATAAAATCTAAAATTAAGAAAAGAGACGTATTGTTAATTGGTGCAGGCGGAGTTGCTAGAGCAATCGGGTTGGCTGTTAAAGAACTAGGAGGGAATTTAAAAATTACCAACAGAACCGCTAAAAAAGCTGAAGATTTGGCAAAAAAATTAGGTGCAGAAGTTTACCCATGGGAAAAGCTTAATAAAGCAGAAGGGTATATGTTGATCAATGCCACATCTGTAGGTATGAATAATCCAAAAGAAATGGTTGTTAAAAAAGAAACAATTTCCAATTTTAAAATAATTAAAGATGTTGTGATATCACCATTAGAAACAAAATTAATAAAAGAAGCGAAAAAATTAAAAAAAATTACAATCCCCGGGTTTGTTATGTGTGTTTATCAAGCAATAAAGCAATTTGAACTTTATACAGGGAAAAAAATGCCTGAAAGTTTAATAAAAAAAATGTTAAGAAAAATGTCACACTATGAAAAACAAAAAATATAATTTCGTTATAGACGTTGACGGTGTAATGACAACTGGACAATTTATATACTCCGAAAAAGGAAAAGTTTACAAAATATTTGGTCCGCATGATTCTGATGGTTTAAAAATGATAAAAAATAAGGTGAATATAGTTTTTATAACTGCAGATAAAAGAGGTTTTCCAATAACTAAAAAAAGGATAGTTGATGATATGGGTTATCCATTGCACCTAGTTACTGAACAAGAAAGATATAATTATATTAAAGAAAAATTCGGTTTTGAAAACACAATCTTTATGGGAGATGGAATATTCGATGCTCCAATTTTAAAGGAATGTAAATTTGGAATAGCACCCAAAAATGCAAGGAAAGAAGCTATAGAGGCAGCCGATTTTGTTACACCATCAAGGGGGGCAGAAGGAGCTGTATGCGATGCTTGTATAGAAATAAAAAGGAGATTCTTGGAAAATGAAAAACTATAAAGTTTGTATTTTAGCAGCAGGTGTAGGAAGCAGAATGGGTCCTCTTTCTGAGCATATAAATAAGGCTATTTTGCCTATAAATTTTAAAGGCGTTATTTCCTACATTATAGAAAAATTTCCTAAAGATGTTGAAATTATTATAGCTGTGGGACACAAAAAAGAAACAATAATTGATTACTTATCATTAGCTTACCCAGAAAGAAATTTTGTTTACGTAGAGGTTGATAAATTTATAGGTCCTGGTACTGGTCCAGGTTATTCCTTATTACAATGCAAAGATAAATTGCAATGTCCATTTATACTTACAACAGCGGATACAATAGTTCTCGAAGAAATACCCGAACCGAACATGAATTGGTTTGGCATCGCACCAGTTAAAGAAACAGAAAGGTATTGCACTGTTAAAATTAAAAACAATCTTATTTGTCAAATAGACGATAAAGTCAAAACAAACAACAGATTTGCATTCATAGGATTAGCAGGTGTGAAAGATTACGAAACTTTTTTTTCTGCATTAGAAAAAAATAGGGAATTAATCAAAGGAGAAATTCAATTATCGAATGGTTTTAAAAAATTAATCGAAAAAAAACTTGTTCCTATTGGCTTTACATGGTTTGATACAGGTTCTATAGAAAACTATATAGAAACGAATAAAGCATTTTCTGGAACAGAAAGAAAATTTGATTTTAGCAAAGGAAACGAATTTATATATTTTGTTAATGAAAAAGTTATTAAATTTTTTGCAGATGAAGAAATAGTAAGAAAAAGGTATGAAAGGTCAAAAGTTCTTGAAGGTTTATGCCCGAAAATAATAGGAAAGAGAAAAAATTTTTATTCTTATCAAAAAATAGAAGGACAAACACTTTATAGTGTATTAAATAATCGTTTATTTACAGATTTTTTACATTGGGCTGCTCAAAATCTCTGGAAAAAAATTGCTCTCTCACAAAAAGAAAAACAGCAATTCTATAAAATATGCCACAAGTTCTATCATGAAAAAACTATGAAGAGATTGAATCTTTTTTATGCCAAAACAAACTTACCAGATACAGAAAATGAAATAAATGGCATTTTAGTCCCACAATTAAGAGATCTTTTGAAAAAAATAGATTGGAATTGGCTGTGTAAAGGAATCCCTGCAAATTTTCATGGCGATTTACAATTTGATAATATATTGGTCACGAGAGATGACAAAAGTCAATTACAAAAATTCATCCTTTTGGATTGGAGGCAAGATTTTGCAGGTTTAACAGAATATGGTGATTTATACTATGACTTATCAAAATTATATGGTGGAATGAACTTATCATACCAATTAATTAAAGAGGGTAAATTCTCATTTGATATGAGTGGGTCAAGCGTCTTTTACGAATTTTATCTTAAAAACGATTTACTTGAAGCACGAGAATTATTCGAAAGATACCTAACAAAAAACAATTACGATTTACAAAAAGTAAGAATTTTAACTTCACTTATTTTCCTTAACATGGCTCCATTACATAAAGATCCATTTGATCTATTATTATATTTTCTCGGAAAATATTCACTATACAAATATTTGAGCTATAAAAATGATTAATGCAAAACTTGGATTTGGGCCTATGAGTACCGAAATAATAGAAGCGATATTTCGGTACTCTCATTACTACAGAAAAGAACTGATGATTATACCATCAAAAAATCAAATAGATCATTCAGGAGGCTACGTTAACGGATGGACTACGCACCAATTTGTGAAATTTATTAACGAAATGAAAGAAAAATATCCAATGAGCAATATTAAATTGTGTAGAGATCATTGCGGGCCTGGTTTTAATGGAGTACACGATTTAAATGATGTGTATCAGACTATTGAAACGGACATTAAAAATGGTTTTCATTTAATTCATATTGATTTCTGTCTTTATAAAGGAAGCAAGGATAAAATGCTGGAGGAATCAAAAAAAGCAATCGAATATTGTTTGAGTTTAAACCCTAATATCTTAATTGAAGTTGGAACTGACGAAAATTTAGGTATGAATTTTACCACTAATGAGGTAAAAGTTATAGAAAAGGAAATAAATTTTTTTAAGAGTTTCTGTGACCCAATTTTTTATGTTGTACAAACAGGAAGTTTAGTAAGAGAAATATCACAAGTAGGTTCATTTAATAAAAGTTTTATTGAGAAAGTTATTTGTATTTTACGAAAATATAATCTTAAACTAAAAGAGCATAATGCAGATTATCTTTCTAAGCAAGAACTTATCAAAAGAAGAGGTTTGGTAGACGCTATGAATATCGCACCTCAATTAGGTGTGGTGCAAACAAATTATGTATTAAATAAGTGTTTACTATACGGAATAAAATTCGATACATTTATGAACGAAGTTTATAATGGAAAAAGATGGGAAAAGTGGATGTATAAAAACGAACCAAATAAATTATTATGCACTTTAATTGCTGGGCATTACCATTTTAATTCAAACGAATATAAATTATTAATAGATAAATTAAAAGAACATGAAGATGTAAAAGAAAACATAATTGAATGTGTTATGAATGTAATTAATCATTATGATGAAAATTGTTAAAAAACCGTGGGGAAAAGAAATTTGGTTGGAATTAAATGACAAATATTGTTACAAAAGAATATACATTAATGCAGGAACGAGAACAAGTCTTCAATACCATAAAAGAAAATTAGAAACAAACTATATTATCGAAGGTGAAGCAGAAGTATGGTTAGAAAATGACGATGGAGAAATAATAAAGAAAAGAATGAAAAAAGATCAATGGTTCACTGTAAAACCCGGAAAAAAACATAGAATTGTTGCCATAACAGACTTAATACTCCAAGAAGTCTCTACTCCAGAGGTTGATGACGTAATAAGAATAGAAGATGATACTGGGAGACCCAGTGGAAGAATCGAAAGTGAGCATATAAATTAAAAAATGAAAATTGGTATAGCGATTAGTCTATATGATAAATTTGAGGAACTTGAAGTTTTAGTAGACATAATTAGAAATAATTGGAAAAGAAAATATATTATTTCTGTATGTAGTAATCATCCAGATGCAAAAAAATACATAAAAAATCTTGATATCGACATTTTTACACAAGGTGAAAACATTTATTTTTCTTCAGACTTACCTTATATAAGAAAACATATTAATCTAACATGTAGAGTACTTGATACAATTAGAAAATCTTGCTTAGGTGCTAATAGTTTAGGAGCAGAATACGTTATGCATTTACATACGGATGCATGGCCATTGAAGGAAGAAGAATTTCTAGAACTTGTGAATTTTATTAAGAAAAATAACTTCAAGTTTGCCGCTAGAGGGATGGGTTTGGGAAAATGTAGGCCAGACACACCCTTAGGGCACTTAGACGATATGTTTTTTATTTATAATGTTAAATTTGTAGAAGAAAAAAATTTTTTTGATTTTAATCCTTTAGCAATGCTACCGCTAAGACTCACTGTTCATGGTGTATTATCTACTTTAGTAGTTTCCAAAATAGGACTTGATAATTTTTATTTATACGAAAATCATACTGACTTGGAATACTGGGATGGGAAAAAAGCGACCCCTCTTTTTGAGAGGGGAAAACCATCGATATATGATAAAAAGAGGGGTTTTTTACATGTCCACGTACAATCTTTTCCTGGAGAATATGGAAAAAATGTTCAAGCATATTACTTAGCAAAAAATAAAATTACAAAAGGAGAACATATTAGAGAGTTTCTTAAAAAATATCTAATCCCCGAAGAGAGGTTGTTTGAGGATTTGAGAAATTTAGAAAAAAAACTAAATAGAAAATTGAGATTGCATGGATATTTTTTAAGTTTAGAAAGATTCGGACGAGATTTTAATAAAAAAATAGCATATCTAAAAATGCCATTTAACGAGAAAATAAGATTTTTATTTGTTTCTGCTTTAAGGTCACTTTGGACGTCTCTTTTTGCAAAAAGAAAAACAGGCAAATATTTTGGTATTGAACTCTATCCAGAAATTTCTGTTTGGCCTGAATATTTAGGTTCTTTTTATGCTAAAAACCTGAAACCGTCTGATTATCCTAAAGAATGGTTGTGGTTTTTAAAAAATAAACAGGTTTAGAAATGGTTTATTTAATAAAAAAAATCGTAAAACAGCCAAAAAAAATTCTGATAAAGAAATTGTTCAGGTTATTTAAAAAGAAAATACTTTATAGAATGAAAGGTTCTTTGATGGAAAGATATTCGATTTTTTATCTTAAAGACGAGAATTTTATTAAAAAATTTGGAAAAAAAGATAGACATCTTTTAATCCAAAGATTTTTAGATAGCCATAAAAATTTATTTTATATTGGAAAATCATTCGATATAAAAAATTTTAATAAAATAGAGATTCTTAAGGAAGCTAAAAAAATTTTGAGACACGAATTTAACCTATTAGGTTCAGGAAAAAAATCATTGGGCCGGAAAATAAATTGGGGCAAGGATTTTAAATCGCAATATGTGTGGCCAATAGAACATTATACTAAATTAAAAATTGAGAATTTTAAAAATAATTCTGATCCAAAAATTCCTTGGGAAATATCCAGATTCCATCATTTTACTACGCTTGGAAAAGCTTATCTCCTAACTCACGACGAAACTTACGCAAAAGAATTTAAAAATCAATTCGAAGACTGGTGCAAAAAAAATCCTTATGAATTTGGGATTAATTGGGCTTGCACGATGGAAGTGGCCATTAGAGTAATAAATTTAATTTTTGCTTTTTATTTTTTTAGAGACTCTAAAATTTTAGATTACAATTTTTGGCTTAAATATTTAAAAACCATTTACTTACATGGGATGTATATATTCAAAAATCTTGAATGGGATACTGTTAATACTAACCATTACCTAAGCGATGTTGTTGGGTTGTTTTATGTAGGACATTTCTTTAAAAATATGAAAGATGGTAGAAAATGGTACATATTTTCTTTAAATGAATTAGAAAAAGAAATTAAAAATCAAGTATACGAAGACGGTGTTGATATAGAAGCTTCAATAAATTATCATAGATTGGTAGTTGAACTATTTTTAATTTGCTACCTTTTAAACCCAAAAGAATTTTCTTTATATTACAAAAAGAAATTGGAAAAGATGATAGAGTTTATCATGTATTACACTAAACCAAATGGCGAAGCCCCTATAATAGGTGACATGGACAATGGAAGAGTTATAAATTTTTGGAATACGAATATAAATGATCATAGGGATATAGTTGCATTAGGCGCAATTTTATTTAAGAGAAACGATTTCAAAAAATACGGAAGATTCACAAATGATCTTCTTTGGTTAGTTGGAGATAAAGGAAAAAAAGCATTTAATGCAATTAAACCTACAAAGAAATGCTTGAACTCAAAAGCCTTTTCAGAATCCGGTTTTTATGTGATGAGAGATAGGAAAATTTATTTAATTATTCATTGTGGGGATATAGGGAAAAAAGGATATGGGGGTCACGGACATAATGACCAATTAAGTTTCGAATTAAATTATAATGGTGAAGATATTTTTGTAGATCCTGGAAGTTATGTTTATTCTGCAGATGTTAAATTGAGACATTTGTTTAGATCTACTTTTTACCACAATGTATTACAAATTGATAATAAGGAAATGAATAAAATCTATATTTTAAGACCTTACAATATGGAAAATCAAACTAAAGCAAAATGTATAAAATGGATAACAACCCCTAAATTCGACATTTTTGTTGGGAGACACCATGGTTATGCCCCCACAATTCATGAGAGAAAAATAACATTCTTCAAATCTAAAAAGGAAATTTTCATAGAAGATACTCTTAAAAACTATAAAAAAATGAACAATGTTAGATTAATTTTTCATTTAGATCCTGGAATAAAGCCGAAAATTGTGGGAAGAGAAGTAATTTGTGGAAAAATAAAACTGGAAGTTAAGGAGGTTGACGAAATAAAAGTAATCGATGGTTATGTCTCCAAAAGTTACGGTATTAAAGAAAAATCAAAAATTATCGTTTTTGAATTTAGGAATAGGGAACAAAAAAAATTTCTAACAAAGATTTCTATTTGTTAAAATCGATTCTCGCAAACTCTTCATTTTCTACATTAGTAGGGCAATATTTACAAAGTTTTATGTTACGTTTATTTTTTAGCACAGCTTTTCTAAATGCTCTGTATTTCTCATTGTTCCAAATTTTTTTAAATTCTTCCTTAAAGGCATTTCCAAATAAGTGCCATTCGTAAGCATCGTAACAACATGGCACTACATTTCCATCATAATTTATAACTGTTCCAATCCATAAACCAGGACACCCTGCTTTCTTTGCTAATTTATGAACTATTTTGTCATCTTTAATCTCATACCTTCTATATTTCTTTTCGCTGGGCAAAAATTTTTTAGCTAATCTTAAAAGAAGCTTTTTAGGAACTAAATTTTCATAAATATTTACTGTTTTCAAAATTAATCTGTCAACACCCAGTTGTTTAGCTAATTCTTTAATCTTTTCTATCTGGTTTTCGTTATGTTTCATAATTATAAACTGTAATTCGATACACGGATATTTTGAGTTAAGTTCATTTTTCTTCTTTACCAATTTTTTAATTCCGTTAATAATTACATCAAAATTTGCACCAACTCTGTATTTAACCAATGTTTTTTGATCAATGCCGTCTAACGTAACTATCAGTTCGTCTAACTTACTATTTATTAAATTCTCTATATTCTTTTCCTCATTGAACAAGTAACCATTTGTACTTATTGTGACTTTTAAATTCTTTTGCTTAGCATACTTAATCATTTTAAAAATTTTAGGGTTTAGGAACGGCTCTCCATAATTTTGAAGAATAAGATTAAAAGCATAACTACCTAATTCGTCTATAAGTAATTTATAACGATCGAATGACATAAGCCCTTCTTTCTTTTTAATTGTGCCATTCCCCTTTGGACAAAGAGGACATTTGAGATTACACATATTTGTTGGTTCGATTATTAAGGTTAGAGGCATACCATAAACTCTACTACTTTTTAATTTTAACGAAAGCATAACAAGTAAATAGTTTAAGAATCTTTTAATAGTCAATACTTCTTTATAGGTTTTCAAGACTTTAAAAATTTTTTTTAGCATATTTTTTGAATTTTTTATAAACCTTTTAAATTTTTTCTTTTTCGAATACTTCCCCCATTATACAAATCCATTTTTTAGCTATTTTTTCTTCAGAATAATTCAAGGACGATTTTCTTGCATTTTTTCCTAAAAATTCTCTTAAATTTTTATTTTCTATAAGAGATTGTAGTTTCTCAAAAAGATCTTTTTTATTTTTTCTTTTTACAAGTAAACCGTTGTAGCCATTGTTAATAATCTCTTTTGGGCCCACACAATCAGTTGCGATTACTGCTAGCCCACAAGCCATCGCCTCTACCAAAGCAATGCCAAATCTTTCTTCGTATGAGTTAAGTAAAAAAATGTCGCATGAGTTGTAAATCTTGGCAAGTTGTTTTTTGTCTTTTATATAACCAAGATATTTAACTGGTAAATCACCTTCAGCTTTCCGTATTGCAGAAACCAATGGTCCATCTCCCACAAATATAAATTCAACATTTTTGTTTTTATAATGCTTAGCTATCTCCAATATTTCCAAAATACCCTTTTCTTTAATTAATCTACCAACATTTAGGACTCTGATTTTTTTTGTAGATTTTTGTTTTAATTTTTTGGGTTTAAAAATTTTTAAGTTTATGCTATGTGGGATTAAATAGGAAATAGCTCCATATTTTTCTAAGCCTTTGCAACATTTTTTAGTTACCCCAACAATTTTTAAATTTTTAAAAAATTTTTTCCATAAATAAGAAATAAGCGGTAATTTTGGTTTTTTTTCTAATTGCCATATCGATGTAGTTAAAAATATCATCTTTTTTCTTAAAAATTTTAGAAATATCAAGTAGTATACTATGGTGTTGTAAGGAGTAAAAAAAAATATAAAATTATTTAGAAATAGAAAGGTAAAGGGAGCTAAAATACTTTGAAGTATTGTAACAAAATTTGGATCATAAAGATAAATCTTTTCCTCTTTTTTGAATATAATTTTAATTAACTTCCTAAAAAGTTCACAATGATTATAAATTTTTAGCGCAATTAAATACAGGGCTCTTGAATCAATTATTTTCAATTTTATTTTCTTTTTTTTATTTAAATAATATAAAGCGTTTAAATATTCTTTTGTAGGACAATTTGTATATACAATAACCTTCATTTTAACAACTCAAAATTTATAAATTTAGTAAATTTTTTATTTTTTATGAAAAAATTCACTAAAAAATATTTTAAGAAGTATAAAGAACAAAAATGGAGATGGAAATTTTGGGAAGACTTTCTAAAAAAGAAATTAGAAAAAGGTGCAAAAATATTGGAGATAGGTTGCGCATATGGCTATTTACTAAAACTTCTTGAAAAGAGGTACAAAACTTACGGGGTAGATATTTCTCCTTATGCAATTGAAAAAGCAAAAAAAATATGCAAAAAGACAAAATTTTTTGTTGGAAACATAGAGAAGATAAAATTGAAGAATAATTTTTCTGCGATACTATGTTTCGATGTGTTAGAACATTTAAAACACCCTGAAAAATGTATTAAAAAATGTTATCGCGCTTTAAAAAAAGATGGTTTTTTAATCATTTCTGTTCCAAACACAAAATCTATTTTTAAACCAATAAAAAAAGAAAAGTGGTTTGGTTATAGGGACAAGACACATATCTCACTTTATCCGCCTGAAAAATGGAAAAAACTAATTGAAGGTGCTCATTTAACTATAGTTCTACAATTTACAGATGGATTTTTTGATATTCCTTATTTTCCTTGCATTCCTAAATTTTTTCAGAAAATATTTTTAATACCGGGTTATCTTCAATACAAATTAAAAAAACCTTTCATTAAAAAAATAGGAGAGAATTTAATAATAGTAGCTAAAAAATAAAATGACACCAATTACTAGAAAAATTTCAAATTTTTTGAGAAGTTTAATTTGGATAATTGATTATATCATTTTCCTTGTGTTTAACCCATTTAAATTTAAAAGATGCCCAAGAAATTTTAAAAAGATATTAATTGTAGAAAGACTTTATATA
>JAFCFS010000070.1 GCA_017608525.1 Candidatus Woesearchaeota archaeon
TATTTTATACAATCTGTAATTTCCACTTTCATTTCCGCTTAAAAATATAGAATCATCTTTATACTCCATTTTTCCAGGCGGGAATGTTGAAATATTTGTGCTATTTATAAGGGAGAAGCTCAGATTAAATTCGTCAATTAATTTTGAATCGGATACGTTAATTGCTGAAACATAAAATAAATTTTTTGATGGAATCCATTCTATTCCTTCTACTGATGTATAATTTCTATTAGATAAATCAAAGCTTGTGGTACAATCCATGTTTCCGTTGAGGAGATAACACTTTTGAACTTTTGTTGAGTTTATTATATAATATCTTTCTACGTCTGCTGGAGAAAATTCAAAATCTTCGATATTTGTTATGTTTAAATTGCAATAACTCTCGTTGAATGAAAAGGATGAGTTTAAGATTATTAAGCAATCTGAATTATTTATATAGGCCCAAAAAGGTTGTGTCCTATCTAAAATTTCCAATCCCGTTTTATAATTGTTTATGGAATAATTTTCGTATAAATCCATGCTTTCTAAATAATGCAATTCGCCTATTCCACGTATATCTATAGTTGCTGCCCATTTTAAATAAAATGTTGTTATACTGCTACATAACCATAAAAATTCTTCATATCCAAAATTAGGCAAACTTTGTCCTATAAGTTCTGCCATCCTGGTCGTGTCATCATATTTTATAATAACGGGTTTGAAAGTATAATTTGAATTGTTATAAGTTTCATTAATATGTATTGTAAAAAATCCACTGGCATTTGAGAGGTTAGAAAAAACAGCGACTTTTGTGAAATTTATTCTGTCATAAATAATTACACTAGCATTTACTCCACTTAATACAGAATTATTAGTATATTTTGTGTATCCTCTAAATTCAAGAGCATGCGTAAATGGAATTATAATTAAAAATGCCAATAACAATAATGTATATTTTTTAAAATCCAAAGCTTTCACCTCTTTTGGTTAAAATTTTTAAGATTGAATAAGTTATAAATTTTTCTTTTCATCAAGAAGTATTGGAAAGTTTTTAAATATATTTAAGTACTTATTTATAATACGTTTGGTGAATATCAATTATTTCTGCCAAGCGAAAAATTGCGAAGCCTTTGAGGTATTTACTTTTTTCCTAATTATAGAAGAACTTCTCCTTTAAAAGGGAATACAGAAAAAGCCAGCCAGATACCTATTAGTGAGAAAACAAGAATTAGAGCGAGTATAATATTTTTGAGTATCTGGCTCTTTATTTTTTGTAGACCGATTGATACCATAATAAGATATAATGGAAAGACAATAAACAAATATCTCGTATTAAACCGCGTTAATTGTACAAATGATCCCAAAACATTTAAGAAGACAAACCCAAAAAAAGAAAATGATAAAATAAGAATATTTTTATTATTTTCAAATCTGAACCTAAATAAAAAATTAATAAATAAGGCGGTATAGATAACATACAATACTACAGAAACAAACATTGCTATTTTGTTTGATAAAATAAATGATACTGAAAAAGAATGTGGTAAATAAAATAAGGACATCGTCCAAATTGTTTTAAGAAAACTGGTCTCAAAATAAGTAGAATGATGAGCATATTGCAATTGATGAATAAATAAGTCGAATATTGGCAAGAAAAGTAAAAATACTATACAAATGGGTATCATAGAGTATAACTTTTTCCCTCTTTTTAATAAATAAAAAATAATTATAGTTTGAGTAGCTATTAATAATGCAAAGTAGTAATGGAGATTAATCCCAACACCCCAAATAATTCCAATCAAGACTAAATTCAGCAAATTATTTTTTTCTGATATTTTCATCAAAATTAGGATAGAGAGTAACGTCAATGTTGATAATATAATGTAAGGACTAATATGGATTGAAAATATAATCAAGAAAAGATTAACTGAAGCAAGAAATGCAGCAATTCGTTCCGAATTAAATTTTTTTGCTAATGCATAAATCAAAAAAATGTCGATCATCCCAAATAGTAGAAAAACAAGACGAGTGGCCAATACAGAATCTGCAAAGAAATGAAATAATGAATTTGTAAATTTGTAAATTAATGGGGGGTGAAAATCGACTAATTGCTTCTCTCTCAATCCTTCCTCAGTTTCGCCCCAAAATAAACGATAAGATTCGTCAATTAAATTTGGAGTGTCCGAGAGGAATAAGAATCTTAAAAAAAGAGCGAAAAGAATAAGCAAAATGATAAAAGAATTATCCTTTAAAATCTTAGGTAAATTCAATTTTATCATTCTTTCAGTCAATTTTTCTTTTGCTTTTGAAATAAGCAATGAATTCACAACTTCCTGTTCTGCACTTAATTTAGTTACGATTTTATTTTAATCTATTTATAAATTTATTGTTGTTTATGAATTTAGTAATTTGCAAAAATTTAAAAAAGAAAAGCTTTTACAAATTAAAAATCAAGCAATTTAAAAATTTAAGAAAATGCTAAAAATTACAGATTTACATGTTGAATGTGAAGGAAAGAAAATAACTCGGCCCAAATGGCTCTGGGAAAACAACTTTAGCAAATGCAATAATTGGGCTCCCAAATTGCAAAATAAAAAAAGGAAAAATTTTGTTTTGCAAAAAGGAGGTACAAAATTTAAAGCCTGAAAAAAGATCCAAATTAGGAATAGCTGTTACTTTTCAACATCCACCAGCAATAAAAGGTGTTAAACTTTTTCAACTATTCGATAAGGTTTCGAAAAATAAAACATACAAAAAAATTATACCAGAACATCTTTTAGAGAGGGAAATGAATGTTGGTTTTTCTGGAGGTGAAAAAAAACTTTCTGAGCTTGCACAAGTTGTTTCTTTAGATCCAAAGTTCATAATATTCGATGAAGTTGATTCAGGAACAGATGTTAAAAATTTACAAATGATTGCAAAAACAATAAAAAAATGGTTAACAAAAAAGAGATGCGCCTTAATAATAACGCACCAAGGAACAATACTTAAATTTCTAAAACCTACCTTTGTTCATGTTCTTTACGACGGAAAAATTGTATGCTCATCAAAAAATTGGAGAAAAGTATGGAACACAATCACAAGGTATGGTTATGAAAAATGCAAAAAATGCCGGATATAAATTATTTTCAGGTAGATAATAAGGTAGAGAAGATAATTAAAGAGAAAGGACTTATTGTTATGGAAAGCAAAAAGGCATGGGAAATGTTTAAATGGTGCAGAAAATATTTTGATAAAAAACCGAAGGAAGGATACTTTGCCTGGATTAAAAGACAGCCTGCTTGTCCAATTTTTACATGTGTTACGATAGCAACAAAAAATGTTTCTCAAGATCTTAGAAATTTAGTTGTTATCGAGCCAAATTTAAAAGTAAATGTGCTTGGTGT
>JAFCFS010000071.1:0-2501 GCA_017608525.1 Candidatus Woesearchaeota archaeon
TTTACATCCTTCTTTGTGGTCATCCAAATTTATAACCAGATCAAAGAATTTACCTCTCAGCTCTTTAGGATTTGTGTAAACCTTTTTTAAGTAAGGATTGCCACAAAGCAATTCGAATGCTTCCTTTTTAGTTAACCAGTAAATTTCTGCGTTTGATTTAGATAGTGGCTCAAGTATTGGAGTGGTTCTTAAAACGTCCCCAAGCGCATCCAACTTAATTATTAAAATCTTTGCCTTTTCCATTTTTTCCAATAATTTTCAAGTTCTGATTTTTCTATTGGCTGTGTGTATTTTTTTTGGATCACAAGTCCAGCTGCACAATTAGCAAGTTCACATGCTTCTTCCAAAGAATAACCAGATGCTAAAGCAATGCCTAACACGCTAATTATTGTATCTCCAGCACCTGTTACATCAAGAGCATTTTTACATATTGGAGGATATTTTATTTTTTCATCTTTTGCAAATAAGATCATTCCTTTTTTTCCCATAGTTAGCAATAAATTTTCAGCTTTGGCTTTTTTCATTAATAAATATGCAGCTTTTTCAATATCTTTTTCGGCCTTTACGTTCATTTTTGTTAAGAATTTCAGTTCTTTTAAATTTGGTTTTATTAAATATGTACCTTTAAAGAGATCTATTTTTGGATCATATAAAATTAATTTGTTTTTTGAAAGTCCAATTATTTCTCTAACTAAGTTTTTTGTAAGCAGACCTGTAAGATTATCCGATATTATTAGAACTTCTATGTTTGGCCTTATTTTTTTGTAATAATCTATAATCTTGTTTTCCAAATTTTCATCAATTTTCTTTCTATAATCCACATCTATCCTTAATTCTTTTTCGTTTGGAAAATAAAATCTTGTTTTAAAGGTAGTTGGATTTGAATATATAAACAGGCCATCGATATTTATTTTTTCCTTCTGAAGCATTTCTTTAAGCAAGTTTCCTTCTACGTCATCACCTATTGCGCTAATTAAATAAGCATTAGCCCCAAGATGGACTAAATTATTAGCAACATTAGCTGCTCCTCCCAAAAAATAATTTTTTTCTTTAACTAAATAAAGTGGACAGCCAGTTTCGGGGGATTTTGCTTTTTCCGGTCTTTTAGTGTCTTTTTCCAGCTCTACAAAACAATCCAATATAACTCCACCTAGTACACAAATATTTTTCTTTTCAAACATTTTTAATAAAATTCTTAATTATATGCTCAGCTATATATTCAATTCCGTCAAGCTTGCCAAATTTTTTTATTAATCTTTCTTTGTAATTTTTGATTTTCGGTTTTATTTCATTAATCTGTTCCTCAATATTTTTTAATTGTTTGTCATTTCTAATAACTATGCCTAGATTTAATTTTTCAAGTGTTTTAATATTTAGTCTAATTTCAGGATCATCTTCTTCATCGTAGTAAGTTATTATTGGTTTTTCGCAAAATAAGGCTGACCAAACTGAACTCCATCCAGCCCTAGCAACGACTGCAACAACATTTTCGTGGGCAATAGTTTCTGGCAATGCTGGTGATGTACCTTCCAATGAAGAATTTGGAGGACAATAAATGGTGTAACTTAAATTCTTGAAATATTTGATTGTCTTCAAGAACAACGAGTTGTCTTTTGTGTATTTAACTCCGCTAACAATAACATAAACTGATAAATCAACATCTTTTTTTCCGCAATCAAATACATGAAGAAAGGGGGGAGTATATATTTCATTTTTCTTCTTTTTATTTTCCTTATAAGAAAAAGTACTTGGTTGTGGGATGTATATTACTTTTTGTTTCGATTCAAGATTTTTAGCAATACCTATACACTTTTCTAACAATTTTTCCTCATACAATTTAGAGAATTCGCCAGATTTCTGCAACTTTTTTGTTTCTTTTAGTATCTCAGAAAATTTTCCAATTGTTGTAGAATAAGACTCCAATCCAGTATGGAGTATTGGGTTATGGTTTATCTCGAACAACAAATCTTGCATTTTAAATACTTTATCTTTACCACTTAGAGATGTTGCTATAAATCCATTTGAAATATGTGCTCTTAGTTTGTCTTCTAGCTTTTTTTGCGAAGAAACAATCTTTTCCAGTCTTTCTAAATAATCACCACCTTCATAATTTAACTCGTTTAATAATTCTCCAAAATAAGAGTCTAAATAAACATTAGGAAATTCTCTTTCACTTATTACATTTTTTAATATTCTTTTTTGCTTTTCTCCATATATATTAGGAACAATTATTGCTATATCCTCTTTTAGCATATTTTTAATTTGGATTGCTAATTCAGTAATTCTAAGATAAGGGCCATTTCCATGGGGTGCTGGATTTGCAAGTATAGCTTTCATTTTTCCCTCAATAAATAGGACAAGAAAAGGAAAAGAAGAGAGAAATAGTACAACACATAGGAGGTGTTCGGGCGACTATTTCTCTCATGGTATGATAAAGTAATACCATAAATTATTTATAAATTTTTCTATTTTTGTTGAATGCTAACGATTTATAGAAAAAG
>JAFCFS010000071.1:2513-3398 GCA_017608525.1 Candidatus Woesearchaeota archaeon
CAACACATAGGAGGTGTTCGGGCGACTATTTCTCTCATGGTATGATAAAGTAATACCATAAATTATTTATAAATTTTTCTATTTTTGTTGAATGCTAACGATTTATAGAAAAAGTTATAAATAAAAAGAAAACAACTGAATTTCTATGAAAACAAAGGAAAAAATAGCAATATCAATAGACAAAAGTTTACTCGACGAAATAGATAGCTTTATAGACGGAAGCAATATAAGTTCCAGAAGCCAAGCTATTGAAGTTTTAGTCAGAAAAGCTTTAAAGCAAAGTCCCTTGACAACTGCCGTTATTCTTATTCACCAAAAAGAACTAAAATACCTCGTAAAAGAATTTAATGGATTAACATTAATGCAACATCACATTAGTTTTCTTTTAAGGAATGGCATAAAAAGACTATTTTTGGTAACCAAAGATGGCCAATTTATAGAAGACATCAAAAAGGAAATAGGAAAAGACATTAAAATTGAAGTACTTAATGAAAAAAAACAGGAGGGGACAGCATCAGCTTTGAAATTACTTAAAGGAAAAATAGAAAATGATTTTATTGTTATTAATGGTGATACATTCAACGATTTTGATCTGAGAAGAATGATCCAAAAGCATAAACAAAGTGGAAAAGTAGCAACAATTGGTTTGATTACAAGTAAAAAAGCAAGCAAATATGGAGGGATTTTGATTAATGCAGGGATTTATGTATTCAAACCAACAATTTTTAAATACATAAGCAGGGAAAAAAGTTTAGAAAGAGATGTTTTTCCAAAATTAGTGAAAGAAAAACAAATCAATGGTTATTTTACGCACGGTTTCTATATCCATGCTCCTGAATTTGGTTCCTAATTTTCGATTTTTCTTTTATCACCTTTTTATACAAT
>JAFCFS010000072.1 GCA_017608525.1 Candidatus Woesearchaeota archaeon
ACTTTCCCTTGCACCAAAAGTAGGATCTGAAACAAGAATTAAATAATCATATAGTTCACCTTTATCTACTTTGTTTTCGAATAAAGAATTTATCCCGTCAAATGTTTCAGACACTGGAAAGGTTATCAAAGTTTTTCTTATTTTTGAGTTCTCTCTTGCTGCTGAACAAAAACCGTCACACCAATAACTTCCCCCATCCCCTGAATAAATTGGAAACACATCAGAATATTTTTCCAGCAATTTAAAAAATTCCGTATTTGTAGCTATATGAAGTTTTGGGTATGCAAATTTCGAATTCCACTCTTTGACAATTTCTACAACTTTGATTGCGTTCTCAGTTGACCAGTTATCATCCAACAGACCATGCAAAAGAACAACATCAATTGGAAACTCCCTGTAATTTTGCATGAATTTCTGTACGTTCTTGTAAAAGCTATCAACGGAAGCTTTTTGGTGGTAAAAATCCATCAGGCCAAGCAATTGCCCATGCCTATAAGAGTCTGAAATCCAAACTAGTATTTTTTCCCCATTCGGCCCTTTCCAAAAGAATGGTGTTTTTATGTTTGTTTTTTCAGAAAATGGTCCCCTACAATTGTTTGCCCCAATCGCCAAATACTTAATCCCGCTTTTTTTCAGAACCGAAGGCAATATCCATGTATAAGTTGGTTCATCAGTGAGTATCGCACTTTCTACTTTAATTCCGTATTTTTTTCTCAAGAAATTTGCATAATAGCATAACCTATAAATTTGTTCCTCATCACACAAATGAGTTGGCTGATGCATAAATATTGCTGAAATATCTACCATTCCATCTTTTATCAAATCAACAAGCTCTCTCACTTTTTTTTCAGGTTTTTTCTTTAAATAATTTTTAAAATGCCATGCAACTTCGAGATTCCATTTAAATTTCACTTCATCTTTTTTTGTTTCTTTACAAAATTCAATAATGTAATCGAGATTTTTTCTGTGTATCCTAAATGTATCTCCATAACTATGTGTATAGCCAAAATCTGTATGTACGCTTGGAATTAAATATAAATTCCAATGCTTTTCTGGAGCAAACTTGATAATATCGCTATAATTTTTTCTTCCTGTTGATAATTTAAACAAAACTTCTTCTTCTGATTTAACATCGTCCATTGCTATTATGTGCTTCGATTTTCCTCTAGGGACCTTAATTTTATATTCTCTTTTTTTATCCAAAGAAGAGGTAAGTTTCCCATCTGTTGGTTTATGCCTATTGTTGATGTAAATTTCAAAAACCCTTTTAACTTTCCCACCTTCCTCAACGAAAAATAATGTAGGCTTAACAAAAAAATCTTTATCGAACTTTATTTTTTCATCTACCTGCTTGGTCTTGTAAAACATCAGAAATACTAAACTATGGAGAATTTATAAAAATTGCCATTATTTTCTTTTAAATTTAGCAAAAAGAAGAACACCAATAGCCAATAACAGGATACTGAACATCATTACATTCATATCTACTTTTTTGATCCCAACAGTATAGCCAGTAATTGATGGTTGCATTATAGAAAGAATCACAAGTGAAAATCCAATTATCAAAAAGCATGCTATTGCAAGGTCTTTAAGTATATTTTCTATATCACCCAATCTGTTTTTTAAATGCGCATACACCTGTTTCATCAATTTTTGATATTGTCTTTCAGTAATTTCTTTATTTTTATATTTCTCTAAAATTTTTTCCATATCGTTTTCTTCCCCATCTACAATTTCGGGAATAAGCTTATAAACTTTACTAACATCTCTTTTACCCAATTTTCCTTTTTCAAGAAGTTCTCTTTCCAAAGCATTTATTTTAGCTATTCTTGTTTTTTCGTTTTTCAAATGTTCTTCTACAGCCTTTTTGTAATTTTTACCACTTATTCTTCTGTAGGCTTTAAGCATAAAAATAAAATAGGAACAATTTTATATAAATTTTTTTATTAGTAATAGTATGGTCAAATGGAAAGAAAAATTTTTGGAGAGATACAAAAGCTTGACAGATATTGAAATGTTTAAGAAGTATTCTCTTAAGCCACTCAAAAAATCCATAAGGGTCAATACTTTAAAAACAACCATTTCTGAAATTAGAAAAAAATTTAGTTTAGAAAGAATACCTTGGTGCAAAGAAGGGTTTTATCTAAAGGGTCATGCTATAGGTAATACTTTAGAACATTTTTTGGGCTATATATACATACAAACTGCAGCTTCGATGATACCTCCTCTTGTTCTTAAACCGAAAAAATATGAAGTTGTTTTAGATATGTGTGCATCTCCCGGATCAAAAACGTCACAAATTGCTGCAATGATGAAAAATACGGGTTTAATTGTTGCAAATGATGTAACTTATGAAAGGATTAAACCATTAACTATGAATTTACAAAGGTGTGGCGTAACAAATACAATTATAACAATAATGCATGGTAGATTCTTTAAGGATGCTGGAGAATTTGATA
>JAFCFS010000073.1 GCA_017608525.1 Candidatus Woesearchaeota archaeon
TTCAGAGACTAAATCATTTAATGAAGTTGGCAAAAGAAAGTTTAGAGATAAAAAGAAAAGTTTTAGAAATTTTAACAGAAAGAGATTTATACCCTTACGCTAAGTTTTATTTACGAACCATAAAGAAAAGATTTGGACAATACTGGAAAAATCATTTCTCAACAATTGGTCTTTTAGGGATGAATGAAGCATGTCTTAATTTCTTAAAGAAAGATTTGGGTTCAAAGGAAGGGATAGAATTCACATTAAAAGTTTTGGATTTTATGAGAGAAAAACTCTTAGAATTTCAAAAAGAAACAGGCAATAATTATAATTTAGAAGCTACTCCAGCAGAAAGCACCTCTTACAGGTTAGCCAAATTAGATAAAGAAAAATATCCAGAAATTATCTGTGCAAATGAACCTAAATTTAAAAAAGGAGCCCAACCTTTTTACACAAATTCTACTCAACTCCCTGTAAATTTTACCGATGATGTATTTGAAGCTTTAGAATTACAGGATGAGATTCAGACAAAATATACAGGGGGTACAGTTTTACATATCTTCATAGGAGAAAAAATCACAGATATCCAGGCAGTTAAAAAGTTAGTTAAAAAGATTTGCAATAATTATCATTTACCTTACTTTACAATTACTCCAACATTTTCCATTTGTCCTCACCATGGATATATAAATGGAGAACATAAGATTTGTCCGGAATGTAGAAGTCAGTGTGAAGTCTACTCAAGGGTTGTGGGATATTTAAGACCAGTATCCTCCTGGAATGACGGAAAGCAAGAAGAATTTAAATTAAGAAAAACGTTTAAAATGAGATGAAAATAGGTGGCTTTCAAAAATTTTCTCTTATTGATTATCCGGGTAAAATAAGCTGTATAATTTTTACCCAGGGATGTAATTTTAGGTGTCCCTGGTGCTACAATCCAGAATTAGTTTATCCTGAGTTTTTTGTCACTCCTTTAAAAGAAGAGGTAATTTTTGAATTCCTTAAAAGACGAAGAGGTAAAATTGAGGCAGTTGTAATTACAGGAGGAGAACCTACAATACAACCAGATCTAGCTGAATTTATAGAAAAGATTAAAAAGATGAATTATCTTGTAAAGTTAGATACCAATGGAAGCAACCCTCCTATTTTAAAAGAATTAATCAAAAATAAATTGGTTGATTATATTGCCATGGATATAAAAGCACCACCGCAAAAATATTTTCTTCTTATCGGGAAAGATATAGACCTTTCTTTAATTTTTGAAAGCATAAAGGTTATTGAAAATTCTTCTATAGAATATGAATTTCGCACAACTTTTGTTCCCTTTTTGCTTTCTGAAGATGATATTTTAAAAATTAAAAAAATGGTCAAAGATAAAGGAAGGCATAGAATTCAGAGATTTTACACAAATGAATATCCAAAGCACAAATGAATATCCAAAGAATGATTTCCTTAGCACCCTCTATAACTGAGACTATATTTGTTCTGGGATATGGAGATAAACTTGTGGGAGTAACTGAATTTTGCAACTGGCCTCCTGATGCTAAATTGATAGATAAAATTGGAGGTTTCTCTACCCCGGATATAAAAAGATAATTTCTTTAAGTCCTGATTTAGTATTAGCTACAGATTTTCCATTCAAGACTTGTTAACTATTTGAAAGAAAAGGGAGTAAATACATATGTTAGATGCTCCTCAAAGTATAATTCAGATAGGCGAAGCCCTTAACTGCAAAGATAAAGCAGTTAAATTAGCAAGGGAATTGAAGGATGAGATGGATGATCTTTTAGAAAAGATAAAAAGGATACCTAAAAAGGTGCGTGTATGTTATCTCTGTGATATTTTTTGTGTTGCCTGGAAGTCCTGTGTAATGAGTAAATTAATTGAAGCATTGGGAGGAATAAATATTGGAAGAAATGTTAAGTCAAATCAGCAGGAATCCATCCTTAAAGAGATTGCAAGGGAGGATCCTGAGGTGATAATTACAGCTAAGGGTCATAGGGAAAGTGCAGATTTATTATCTTTTGTTAAAGAAACTTCCTATTTTAAGAAAACTCGAGCTTACAAGAACAATAGAATTTATCAAATTCAGGCAGAATTAGTCTGTCGTCCTGGGCCAAGAGCGATAATAGGGTTGAGAAGACTGGCTGAATTTATTCATCCTGAGGTATTTTGAGAATGGAGAAAAGAAAAGTTCTACTTTTAACTTTTGCTGAACATCCGGATCAGGGAGAAAAATGCTGGATAAGTCTTTCTGGATGTAATTTTAATTGTAAAGGATGTGCTGCTTTAAGCAAAAAAGAAAGGGTGTATAATAAAAATTGTGATAAGAAAATGTTTAGTGAGAAGATATATCCTGCTCTAAGAGGGAATTTGATGAATCAGGTGGTTCTCAAAAATATGGATGGAAAAATAACAAAACTTATGTTAAAATGGGTACCCACCCCAAACAATTTAGAAGAAAGGAGGGTACCCAT
>JAFCFS010000074.1:0-2429 GCA_017608525.1 Candidatus Woesearchaeota archaeon
TGAAGTATTGCACAATTTTAGTTCAAGATATGGCTAGAATTATAAGTGATAAAAATATGATAAAAACTTTAGAAGGGTTATGTGGGGAGGAAAAGAAAAGTGGTTCTATAACCTTGTCAAGGGGAGATAAAAGATTTAATATAGATGTTGTTGCTTTATTAGCTGGAGTTCCTAGCGATATATCTTCTTATATAAGTAGCGGAATTATATTTAGATTTGCACCTTTATTAATTATGCATAATAAAGAGACTCAAGAAAAAATAGGAAAAGAAATAGCTATGAATGTTGGTAAATCTGGGAAAAATTATAATATAGAAGAAATAAAAAAATTTTATAAATGGATTTATCAAGTTCAGTTAGGGAAGAATAAAGATTATGCAAAGATAGATGGGTATATTTTAAATGATGTGCAAAGAAATAGTATATATGAAAAATGGAAAGAAACTTTAGAAATGATAAATCCTTCTAGTAGTTTTAATTGGTTTAGAGAATTATTAAGTGGATTTCGTTATTTATCTGCATCTTCTATTTTAAATATGGCTAATAGAAAAATAGAAGTAGAAAATGGGAAAAATTTTATAGTTCCTAATATTCAGGATTTAAGATTAGGGATTTTTCTTATGGTAAATGAAATTAGATTAAAATCTTATTTATTAAAATGTGATAAAATTGCAAGAAGGATTAAAGATATAAAATATTTAGAAAAGTATAGAGATAGAGATAAAATTAATAATTTTACATTTGACCTTTTAAGAATTTTATTAAATAGAAAAAATTAGATAAAGCTCCTGTGGTAAAATAGATAAATTATAAATGTCAAGCAAGACAAAACTACTAAATATAATACCACAGGAGCTAAATATGATTATTTTTTTAATTCTCTTCTCATACAAGCTCTAAATTGTCTAAGAGATTTACCTTTGCATTTTCGTGCAGCTCTCTTAAATCGAGCTCTTTGTGCAGTTCTTCCTTTTCTTCTTTTTCTTCTTCGAGCCATTCTAATCTATACCTCCTTTCAGTTCTTTTTGATTATTTTCTTCTATTTTTTTCTTCTTGGTCTCTTAAGGCATTTTCCTTTTCTTTTTCCTCTTTTAACTACTCCATAACGGCACCTTTTCTTTCTTTTAACCATTTTACCTCCTTATAAATTTATTTATTTTTTCAATTACTTGAATAGGATTTTTAAGTTCAGATTCCCAGATAATTAAAGTTTTATAGCCATATTTAGCATAAGTTTCTAATTTTCTTTTATCTTTCTCTTTAATATGTGATAAATTATGCCAGTAATCCCCATTAATTTCTATAATATGTTTAGGATTTTTACTTAAGAAATCAGGATTAAAACCACCTATTATAATTTCACCATCACCTACATAATTAAATGGCAAATTATTTTGCTTAATTATCTCCATCATAATTTTTTCTGGTTTAGTTGGTCTTTTACATAGAGATTTTAATATAATTTTCCTTCTATTATTTCTAAAATTTTCGTCAGACCATTTTTGTTTCATTATTTGTGAATGTTTTTCTTTTTTCTTTAATGCAATTTCTTTTCCATATTGTTCTTCATAAGATTTCCCTTTTTTCTTCAATACCATCTTCTTTTTACTTTCTGGATTTTTCATAGGATTATCCTCTAAATTTCTTTTAGTTAAATGTGGTCTTTTTACACCGATATTAAAATTTCCCCAATTGGGATATTTTTGTTTTATAGTATCTTTTCTCTTTTTTTTAATCTCTTTATTAAACATTGGATTTTCTTTTTTCATTTTTTTTGACTTCCATTCTTTTGGTCTTTTTAATCCTAATGTTGTTAGTTTGCTAATTATAGATTTTTGAGTCCTATTTAATAAAATAGCCAATTCGACATTAGATAAGTTTAAATATTTTTCTCTTAAGATTTCTTTTTCTCTATCATTCCATTTTTTGTAACTTCTTTTTTTCATCTTAAATTCCAAAATCTTTTCTATTTAATAAGATAGCTTGAGTTTTTGTTCCTACTTTACATTTTTTCTTTTTTGCATCATATTTTCCTTTTGGACAGCCTATTATAATTTTCGTGAATCCTTTTCTTCCAACATCTTTAATTCTAAAGCTCCTTCTATCAAATTTCTTCGGATTTTTTACTCTTACTCTTAAATATTTTTTTGTTAAATGTGTTTTTGTCATTTTTATAATTTCTTTATGATTTTCTCAATTTTTTTAACAACCTTGCACGAAGCCCATTCACTAATTCCTAAATCCTTCCATCCCTTTTCAAATTGTTTCTTTTCAAAATGTTGTTTTGCTTGTTTCAATGAATTGAAAACTTTAAACCTTATTTTCCCATATTTTTTTCCACTAACTGAATAACATTTCTTTACCATTTCCTCCTCTTGAATTTTCTTTTTGGAACTTTGGAAGTTCCAAAAAACAAACTATGACACTTC
>JAFCFS010000074.1:2443-3806 GCA_017608525.1 Candidatus Woesearchaeota archaeon
TCCAAAAAACAAACTATGACACTTCCTTCTTTGAGCTTCGGTTTTTCCTCTATGAGTTCTACACCATTTCTTTGTTATTCTCATTTTAATTATTATATTCTTCCGTATGCTTCTTTTGCATAATGCAAACAAGCATTTGCAACACTTTTTATGCCGTTTGGTCTATTTTTCCTAAAAATTCTTATTAAATTAATTCTCTTGCTAACAATCGCATAAGGAACTCCTCTTGCCTTTTGCCTATCTACTGCTCTCTTACATGCACTTAAAGAACTAAAAGCTCCTTTTCCAAATGCTCCAGGATGTATGCTTTTTCTTATCTTTTCTCTCTGCTCTTTTGTAAGCTTTCCGTGCCCTGGTTTTCCAAAATCACTACAAACTCTAACAGTTACTTTCTTATATTTTACACATTTTTTTCCTGGTTGTCCTCTAATTCCTTTCTTTCCTCCCCTAAAATCTGCACATACTCTTTTCCTTACCTTCATAAATCTCCTACATTTTGCCATCTTACCTTATTCTCCTTGCCCTTCTTCTAGGCTTTTTTCCTTTATATAATCCTCCTCTAACTTTTCCTCTGATTCCATAGTCAGCACATCTCTTCACTCTTTTTCTCTGCCATCTTACACACTTTCTTTTTCTGCCTACTTTTTTCCAATCTTTACAAACTTTTCCAGTTGTTATCTTAGTTCTTTTACATTTATATTTTGCCATTTTAACATTTACTTTTTACACTTTCTTCTTAATAATTTACACTTCTTACTATTCTTACCATATTTTTTACAAATCTGTTTAATATAACTTGCTCTACAAATGCTTCCTTTCTTTTTTGACATTTTAACATTTACTTTTTAGTTAAATCAACTTCAAAAACATTTACTTTTTTTTCAAAATACTCACCTCTTCCAGCACCAGGAACTCCTCTTCTCCATTTCCAGAATATTAATTTCTCTTTCTTTTTAGTTGGCTTTATATTTGAAAGTTTAATTAATCTTGTTGGTCCTCCAGATGCACTTACTATATTTTTTTCTTTAAAAGGAGAGGTAAAATTAAAAACGACATCAGCATATTTTTTTCTATTCCATTTTTTATATCCTTCAAAAACACCACAGCTATTTGGTTTTATTAATGGGTCATCACTTCTTTTTGCACATACTAAATCCCCTGGTTTTAATCTTATTTTTCTTCTTGCCATTATGAAAAATAGGAAATTTAATTTATAAATATTAGGTGAAAAAAATTTTCAGTCATAATTCAAATATCATCCATTTTCCATTCTCTCTTATCATAATTGCTTTTCTATAACCTTCTGGAAATTTATGTTTAGAAAACTTAACATTATCTTTTATTAAAATATACTCTTTTTTAC
>JAFCFS010000075.1 GCA_017608525.1 Candidatus Woesearchaeota archaeon
ATTGGAGAAAAAGTAGATACAAGTTTTATTAAAGAGAGAAGCCTTGCATTAATAGTTTTCAACCCTTCAGATTTCACATTAAATAATTTCAAAACAAGGATAGAGCTTCCTGAGGATTTTGGGGATTTTGAAATCTTTGATAGCGAAGGGAAAAAATTGGAGTATATTGTTCTTAAAAGGTCATTCAAACAAAGTATGGAGGAAGATGCAGGAAACAACTATAGATTAAATTATAAAAAATGCAGAATTCATGAGGTTATAATAGGAAGTAATATAGGACCACTCGGTTATGAAACATTTGAAATAAGAAAAGCTCGAAAAAGGAGAAAAAAGAGTTTATTTAAAAATGGATTCATAGAGATTGAGTTTAATCCAATAGGAAGCTTTAATATTAAGGACTTGAAAAACGGGATAGAGTACAAAAATTGCCACATATTCTTTGATTTTGGGGATGCTGGTGACGAGTACAATTTTTCTTCGCCACCAAATGATATGTATGAGGTTCCGAGAATAGGCACGAAAGTCAAGAAGGTATTCGAGAATGGGCTTGGAAAATGCTATAAAGTAGAGTATGAAATCAAATTGCCTAAGGGTTTGGAAAAGGACAGAAAGAAAAGGGTTGGAAAATTTGTTAGATGCAAATTGAACTCGTATATAACATTGCTTAAAAATTCTCGCAGGATAGATATCAAAACCGAATTCGAAAACAAGGTAAAAGATCATATTTTGAGGATGGTGTTCTCTACCCCAATAAAATCAAATTATTCTTATGCATCAGGCCATTTTGAGATTGTTAAAAGGCCAATTATCAAAGAGGATAACAGCTTAGAAGGAAGGGTTGAGGTAAGCACAAATACCCATCCACATCAGGGATTCTTTGCAATTTGGGACGGAAAGAAGGGGATAGGCATTGTTGCTAAGGGAATTCCAGAATACGAGGTTGGAAAATTTAGCAATGGAGAGCTTTATGGCGAATTAACATTGTTGAGATGCGTTGGATGGTTATCAAGACCCGATTTGAGAACAAGGAAGGGAAATGCAGGCCCTATGCTAAAAACCCCAGGTGCCCAGCAAATTGGAAAGCACGTTTTTGAGTACTCCTTTGTTTTATTGGGGGAAGATTTGAATGAAATGTACAGAGCTATTGAGGAAACAGAATACCTTCCGAGCATAGTTACTAAGAAAAGGAATGGAAATTTGCCGAAAAAATTCAAACTTCTGGATTTGCCAAACGGATTAAAGCTTAGCTCCACAAGAATAAAGGATGGAAAAGTTACTTTGACATTATTTAACCCGGGAGAAAAGCCGATAGAATTTAAAATAAATAAAAAATACAGATTTGTCAATTTTCTTGGGAAGAGGGAAAAAAGGAGGACTTACATAAAACCAAAAGAAATTGTTGTTGTTGAATTGCTACCAAAAAGTAATAAAAAACGAAAAATATAAAAATAGAGTTGCCTAAATTTCTATGAAAATGGGAAAAAAAGGCATATTAAAGGCATTATCGTTATTTTTGGCATTAAGCGGCTGTACTCCTATTTCTATAAATAAACTGGATTTGCAAATGCCGAAAATAAAATACGAAATAAGGGAAGTAAAGGACCTGCTTAGGAAAAAGGCGCTAAAATTTGAAAAAAATACCCTTGAATGGCATATAACACCAGAAGGTTTGTTTGCCTATAATATTGACATAAGTAAATCATTTCCTGGAAACCCTTATCTTAGAAGGTATGGAGATGTTGCTATCTTTACCGGAATATATTTGGCGTCACAGGCATTTAGGTATGGAATAACAAATGATGAGGAAGCTCTTAACAATATAAGGAGGAGTGTAGATGCATTACATAATCTACAAGAAATTACCGGCGTAGAGGGTCTTATCGCTAGATATTATGGAAAAGAGGAAAATACCCATATTGAAAGCAGGAGGGATTTGAAGGAATTGCACAAAGGAAGTGGAAAGTTTGAAGGCTATGTTTTTGTTGGGAATCCGAGTGTTGATCAGCTTGCAGGCGTATTTTTTGGTTATGCTATAGCTTATGATGTTGTGAAGGACGAAGGAATAAGGAAAGCTATAAGGGAGGATGTTTCAAAAATTATGGATCATATTGTTGAGAATGGAATGCTTGTTAGGGATGTTGATGGGAAAAGGGCCAATTTTACGAATATGGGGCCTACAACATACAGTAACTTAAACAAATTAATGGGCCTATCATTTCTGAAAACAGCGTACCACATAACCGGAAATAAAAAATACCAAGAGAAGTACAAAAAGCTGATAAAGAATTTTGGATATGCTAAAAAAACTCTAAATGTTAAATGGGGTGTTAAAGGCAAGCTCCTTGATATGGAAGCAACCTTTAATGATAATGTAGCATTCTTAGGATTCTATAATCTGATTAAATATGAAAATGATGAAAAATTG
>JAFCFS010000076.1 GCA_017608525.1 Candidatus Woesearchaeota archaeon
AAGCAAATGGGAATTGTTTCCTGTAATTGAAATGATTAAACCATTGCTTAAAGGTTTAAAAATCAATATAGACAAAAATAAATTATATTATATATGGCAATAGAAATAGAATTGAAATTTAAAGTAAGAAATTTAGATAATTTATGGAAAAAACTCAAAGGAGCAGAACCAAATATTTTGTACATTCACGATGAAGTTTTTGGTAAAAAGAGAATTGATTATAAGATAAGAAAAAGAACCGAAATTTCTGCAAAGGGAATAAATGTCGAACATCAAAGAACAATTCCAGTTAAGAATAAAGATAAAACTAAAAAAATTATAGAAGAAACCATTAACAGATTGCCAAACAGTTTTAAAAGTGAGAATTCTTATGAAAAGATAAGATTTTTATTTAAGCGAGGAGGGTGTGAGGTTAGTGTTGATTTTTATCCAATAGGCGTTTATTGCGAAATAGAAGGAAATGAAAAGAAAATTAAAAAGCTGGCAAAAAAGTTAGGATTTGATTTAGAAAAAAGTATCAAGAAAAATGTTGATTTGATTTATTGTGATTGGTGTAAAAAAAGAAATAGAAAACCAAGATTACACTGGGGTTTTGGGAAAATATAATAATTATGGAAAAAGAAACAATTAAAAAAGAGATAATGAACATAGTTAGTGTTCCACTCGAAGCCGAAGGAGAAACGGGCTATTTAAAATTAACAGACGAAGAAATTGATAGAGTGTGGATTTATTCTACCAAACCTTCCAATCTAAAAACTAAATAAAACTATGAAGAGAGAAATTGACCTAACAACTTGGAAATGTGCTAATCCACCAAAAAAAGGAAAAGGTCAAGCATTTCCTTCAAGGTTTTTAAGAAATTTAGAAAGATTTTATCCTACAAAAAATAAGGAAGTTTTGTGGATGTTCGCTGGAAATATAAGACCAAGTGAGAGCAATGATACTAACGATATTCGTCCAAAAACCAAACCAACTTACTGTTGTGATTTTAGAGAAATTCCTGAAACTAAAAAATATGATGTTATTATTGCCGACCCACCATATAATAAGTTATTTGCTAAAGAGTGGAAAAACGATTTGCCGAAACCGAAACATATTGTAGAAAAATCAGCTAAATTACTTAAAAAAAATGGATTATTACTTCTACTTCATATAATTGTGATTCCTGCTTATGAAAAGCAAACTGGATTTGAAAGAATTGCTCTTCACCCTATTTTATGCGGAGCTGGTAATGCTATTAGGGTGTTAAATGTTTTTCAAAAAAAAAGATTGTTTAACTAAATAAAACTATGACTAAAAGAAAAGAGGAGAAAATCAAAGCGTGGGCAATAATAAGTCAGTCAAGAAAAAATCCCTGTATGATAGAAACTGCTTGGGATTTATTGGGAGAAGATAATGAATTTTATACCCCATTAGCAGTTTTTAGTAGTAGACAAGAGGCGAAAGAGTATCTAGATTACAGAAATGGAGGAAAGTCTATTTATCCTTGTTCACCAAGATTAAAAATAATTAGGGTAGAAATAATCTATAACCAACCAAAAAACTAAATAAACCTATGAAGAAAGAAAAAATATGAAACCGTATTACGAAAAAAATGGACAAACAATTTTTCATGGAGATTGTCTCAAAATAATGAAGCAGTTTTCCGATAAGAGTTTTGACCTCTGCCTTACCGACCCACCATATGGAATAAGTCAAAAAAGTGGTGGTTTTAGAGGCAAGGAGTTAGATTTTGGAAAATGGGATAAGTTTACAAAAAAACAATTAAAAAATTTATTAAGACAGATTATTAGAGTAATCAGAGGAACTATTTTTATGTTCTGTAGTGCAGAGCAATTATCGTTTTTATTAACAGAATTGAAGAAAAAAGATTTTTTAACTAGACAGCTCATATGGTATAAACCTACTGCTTTTTCAATGAATGCTGACAAAATGTATATGTGGGCAACTGAAAATATTATTTGGGCAAAAAAGAGGAAAGCAAAATTTAATCCACGACTTAAAAGAAATTTATTTGTTTGTAATTCGGAATCAAATCAAAGATGGCATAAGACTCAAAAACCCATTAAACTGATTAAAGAATTTATTTTAGATGCCACTGATGAAAACGATACTATCCTTGACCCCTTCATGGGAAGTGGTACAACTCTTGTCGCTGCCAGACAACTTGGCAGGAAAGCGGTGGGAATAGAAATCAATCAAAAATATTGTGAGATAGCTAAACAAAGGTTGAGACAAGAAACTCTTAATTTAAAATCATAAAATTATGAAAAAAGAGAAAAAGAAAAAAATTATAGATAGATTTTATAAAAAATACAACAAAGAAAGAAGAGCCAAAGATGGATATTGGTTAATTCCTCCCGAGATTTACGAACCCCTA
>JAFCFS010000027.1 GCA_017608525.1 Candidatus Woesearchaeota archaeon
GCTATCAAAAAATTATACAATAACTGAAACTGAAAATGGATTTGAAATTAATGAAAAAGTTCCTCCATTCGCAAAATTGAGAATAGCTTTGAAAACTGATGAACCAGCACACTGCAAGTATAGCTTAAAACAAGGAACAGATTTTGATGAGATGCCTGCTGACTTTGGAAGCAGTCAATACTTATATGATCATATCGCTGTTATTTCAATACCATCTGAATTAACGACAGAGAAAGCACTCAAACTAACGAACGGAGGAATTATTACTTTGTATGTTAGATGTAAAGATGGAAATGGAAATAAAAATATGAGAGATTACTGGATTAAATTTAGCGTTGATCCATCTCCAGACATTACGCCACCTGTTATAGAGTACACAAGCTTAAAGGATAAAAGTTATATAGCTCATGATGTGAAAGAAACACCATTCAGCATTTTTGTTAACGAACCTGCAACATGCAAATGGAGCAGAACGGACAAAGAATACGATTTGATGGAAAATGAAATGGAATGCTCTACGTCAGGATTTGCCATGTCCTCAATGTACTACGGAACGTATAGGTGCTCCACCAAATTAGGAAACATAACGCTTGGAGAAAATGTTTTCTACTTCAGATGTAAAGATAAGCCAGGAGCACCAGAAAAGGATAGAATAGAAAATTCCGAAAGTTTCAAATTCACTTTAATTGGCACAAAACCACTTAATATTACTTACACATCGCCATCCGGAACCCTCTATACAAATGATGTAACAATGGAAGTTAGAACAGCTGGTGGAGCAGAAAACGGAATAGCAAATTGTGGATTTAGCTTATTAGACATAGATTACGAAAGCATGGTTCCATTTGCCGAAACCTCTTCAAAATCGCATAAACAAAAACTTGAAAATCTTGAAACAGGAACGTACACCTATCATATAATTTGTAAAGACAAAGGCGGTAATTTGGCAAAAACAAATATAACATTTACTATTGCTGTTGATACATCACCACCAATGCTTACAGAAGTCTATCTTGATACTACTTATTCTATACTCCATCTCGAATTTGATGAGAAGAGCAATTGCGAGTTTGCAGAAAGAAAATTCAAATGGGGCGAAGGAACTCAAATGACAGGAACAAACAGCACCGAACATGAAGGTACAGCAATGCCTGGAAAAAAATACTATGTTATTTGTAGAGATATATTCGGAAATGAAGGAGAATACCAAATAAATATCGAGTAAAATGAAAAAAGCGCAAATAATGGGGCAGCCTTTTGTTTATATTTTTGCTTTGGTTGTTGGAGCGCTTATCCTTTTTTGGGGTGCAAGAACAGTAATAAAATTGGTTGAAAGATCCGAAATGGTTGAAGTTGTAGATTTTATTAAAACTCTAGAAAGTACTGTAAATGAATATTACATGCTTGATGAGGGGTCTGAAAAAACAATCAAATTGAGGTTGCCAAAAAAAATAAGTTATTTTTGTGTGGCTGATGAAAATGCACAAAGTTGCAAAACATCGAGTGGTAGCGGATGTGGTGGGATAAAAGAGTTAGAACAAATTAGTAGGGTTTGTAAAGGGTATAATATTTGTCTTGCGCCAGTTAATGCTTTGAAAACAACGAGGTTTAAGATTTCAAAAAGCGGTAGAATGAGAGCAAGTGAAAGTCAAGATTTAATTGTGTGCTTCAAGAACGGAGAAAGCATAAAAATTGTATCAAAAGGAGACTACGTTTTGATTAGAAAAGCATAAAATGGAAAAAAAGGGTGTGATGTCTGAAGTTTTTACGTATATCTTTGCCATATTTGCTGGTGTTATTATATTAACATTTCTTGTATATTTTGCAATGCAACATATGGGGACGCAACTTACTATTGAAGTAAGGAGATTGGCCTTTAGCTTTGATGACACGCTTCTTGCACTTTCTTCTATGGGACAAACAGTTATGCCGTACACTTTCGGAACAACAGCAAGAATAATGCTAACTCCTGGAAAAATAACAGTTTTCTCTGGTGGAAAAAATTATACCCATCCAACTGAAAGTGTAATTTATTCCCCAAGGTATTTAATAGGGAAGGAAATAGGTATTATGTCAAAGAGGTTTAACTTACCATTTCCAATAACCAACTTTTATTATTTAACAAATTCAAAATACGGATACTATATTTTTTATGACGAAGATGATGATGAAATAGTAGAGTACGTAACTGAAGGAAGAAATCCAATCAAGGATGAACTTCCAAAAAGAGACAATAATTTTAAAATTCATATTAATAAATTGAGCGAATTTAATATAAATAATATACCAAGTTCATTCAAAAAAATCAATTTTGTTATATTTACCCAAAACTTTGAAAGCAGGAAAATTCCCAAAAGCGAAATCGAAGAAAAATTTCCAAAATCAAACATAATATTGATAAAACCTTCTGATAAAGATCCAGACTTTGGGGAAATAGAATTTAATGGAGAAAAATCACTTTACTTTGGAAGGGCAATGCTTTTCGGTGCTATATTTGCTTCAAATTTCGACCAGTATAGTTATTCCTTAAAAAAATCTGCTGAAAAAGCTATCAAGGTAATTGATATTTATTTAGATAAAACAAATTTTTTAAGTTGCGAGCCCCACGGAACAACCATATACTCGTCAATTAAGGGTGGGCTGAACTCATTAAAAGATTTGTTGTCGGATCCTGAAAATATAAACTTAGAAGAACTTATAGGGAATATGAAAGAATTAACAGATACAAATAGAGAGGTTTCAGCCTTGGATTGCCCGGAGGTATTTTGAATGAAAAAAGCACAAGCAACGATGATTGAAACATTTATGGTTCTTGTAATATTTTTTATTCTTTTAATGATCGGTATATATTTCTATTTTCAATTCTCAGCAAAGGGAATTAAAAAGACTGGAGAAGAGCTTGCAAAATTTTCGGGAACAACTCTTCTCTCAACAATAACTTCAATGCCTGAATTAAAGTGTGTAATACTAAAGAAAGAAGAAAATTGTTTAGATGCCATAAAGCTTTCAATAGCCTCAAAACAAGAACTCTTGAAAAAGATGAACCTTTCTATGCTTAGAGGCAAATCAGTTTATGTTTATGTTGTTTATCCTGAAGAAGATTGGATTGAAAAAAAATGCGAAGGAAACAATATCGAATGTGGAAACTGGACATTGTTAAAGAGCAGAAAAAAGAAGGGAAGAATATCTAAACTTTCAACCGCTGTATCAATATATTACCCAACTCAAGAAAAATATTATGTCGGAAAACTAATTGTTGAATACTAAAATGAAAAAATCTCAAATAGAAATGATTGGATTGTTGATTATTGTTATATTAGTTATTGTCGTAGGGGTAATATTTCTTAGGTTGAGGACTGCACCAAAAGAAGACATACTTTCCACAGCAAGGGAAAACATTTTAATTAGTAATCTAATAGAAAGCTTTACGAAGATGTCAATTGGTTGTGAAAAAAATATGGACGATGTTGTAGAGATGTGTGTTAAAAACGGAGGAGTGATTTGTGGAAAGAAAAGCTGTGAATATTTTGAAGAATCTTTTAAAGACGTTGCAAAAAAAGTTCTGGGCAAGGGCAGATGCTATGAAATTGAACTTGAAGAAGCTGATATAAAGATAGTAACCGAAGAAAAAAATTGTGATTGCCCAAATGCAAAGAAGATATGCGAAAAATACACAAGCCTGGATTTTACAATTAAAGTATGTGTTTGGGCAAGTTGTTAAATAAATGCTTCTTCAATTGCTTTTTTGCAATAACAATCCCAGTCTTCAATCTTTTTTACTGCGTTTTTAATTATTTTTTGTACTTTCTCTACATTTTTCTTCATTCTTTTTAGAACATCTTCTGTTGATACTGGCTTTTTCCTTCTTAAAAAGCTATCATAATCTGTCACTGCTGCAATTGGTTGATAGCACATGGCCGCTTCCCTTGCTAATACTGCTTCGGGAACTGTTGTCATGTTAATAATATCACATCCTTGCTTTCTATACAATATTGATTCTGCTCTTGTGTTAAACCTTGGTCCCTCTATCACCAACAATGTCGCTTTCTTGTGGTATCTTATCCTTAATTTTTCAGCAACATCACTCAATAACTTTCTTAATTTGCTACAAAATGGTTCTGCAACAGATATATGACAAACCTTTTTGCCTGTATAAAAGGTTTGGTCCCTTTTCGTTGTTCTGTCGATTAATTGATTTGGAAAAACGATATCGCCAATTTTTATATATCTTCTTAAAGAACCAACTGCAGTAATTGCTAAAATATGAGTACATCCAACTTTCTTTAATGCATCGATATTTGCCTTATAATTTACATTTGTTGGGTTATAGATGTGGCCTTTCCCGTGCCTCATTATCACATAGCTTTCAACACCCTCAATTTTGCCCTTAATTAAAGGAGATGTTGTTTTTCCGTATGGTGTTTTAACCTGAATTTCTTCCCTTTCTTCAAAAAGGCCTTCAGAAAATCCAGTTCCACATATGATTCCTAGCTTTACCATCCTCTATTTCATATACTGCTAAATTAAAAAAGCTTTCGAAAGATTTGGAAAAAAATTTATAAAAAAATCAAATGGAAAAAAATTTATGGATTTGAAAAAGATATTATTAGAGGAGATAAAATCTTATAGAGAAAACATTAAATTCTATACCAACGAAATCGAAATTATGAAAAAGAAAATTGAAAACCTCAAATATAAAATTAAAAATCTAGACAAATTTTCTAAAAAGAAATCTTAGCTTTTTAAGTTTGCTCTCTTTTATATAGATAGCATTCTCTGGGCATAATTCCAAACAACAAAAACATTCTATACAATTACTCTTAAAATTTAAATTTTCATCTATTGCACCAACAGGACAATTTTTAACACAAATCATACATTTTTTACATTTTCTTTTATTTATGGCTGGTTTTCTTCCAAAAATTAGATTAGAAATAAATCTCGGTATATACCTGGGTCTTATAAATGGCATCTTGTATTTTTTATTCTCAAACTGGCCAATTATTTTTACCTTTTTTCCTTCCATAATCAGCTTTGTACTCCATATTTTATAAGGATCAATTCCCATAATCTTTGCTGCAACATAATCTAATGCAGCAGGATTTTTAGAAATTAAAATGTAGCCGGTTTTTTTAGGTGTTCCAGCTGACGGCCCGTTTCCTTCCATTCCGATAATTGCATCCATAATCGTAATTTTAGGTTTTATTATATTGTATATTTCAAAAAGCATTTCTCCAAATCTTCTTTCTGTATTTGCAACAGCATGTAGTTTCCTTTTCTGTCCTCCTGGAACACAACCGAATAAGTTTTTTACGCCTCCACTTAATAAAGTAAGCATATGTGTTTTTAGTTTTGGTAAATTAACAATCAAATCGACATCGAACAAAATTTTTGGAAAAAGCAGATCTTTTGCATATTTAAAATCTTTTTTCACTATTTTTATATGTTCCATTTTATTAAGATTTACAAGCTTAGCATTGCATTTTTTTGCAGCTTTTTTAATTCCACTTTTTTCAAGACTTCTTTTTGTTAAATGATCAACGCCAGAGCAATCACCAACATAAATTTTTCCATTGAAAATTTCACATACCGCTTCTACGAAAACTGGATGCGTTGTTACTGCCCTTTCAGGAGGATATGCCCCTAGAACGTTTGGCTTTAGAAGAACTTTTTTAAATTTTTTTGGATTGAAATTTAAAACTTTAAATCCCTTTTTAATTACCCTTTTGATTTTTTCCTTTTTATATTCGTCACATTTTGCAACAAAAACCTTTTCCATACATTTTATTATATTTGAACAAAAATTAAAAATTTTTTGAAGTTTAAGAAAGTATTTTAGAAAATTATATAAATAAATGAAATAAATTAGAAGTGGATGAAAATAGCCATTGTAGGGGCAGGCTTTGTTGGTCTTACGCAGGGGGCAGTTTTTGCAGACATAGGACATAAAGTCATTTGTGTTGATTGCTTAGAAGAAAAAATTGAAAAGCTTGAAAATTTCTGCAAAGGGAAAGGTGAATTTATAATATACGAGCCTAGACTGCCAGAACTTGTAAAAAGAAACTATGAAAAAGGAAATTTAAAATTTACAACAAATCTTGAAGATGCTGTAAAAAAGTCAAAGGTTATTTTCATCACTGTTGGAACACCGCCGAAAAAGGATGGTTCTGCTGACTTGACTTTTGTAATTAACGTAGCAAAGGAGATTGGAGAAGCAATGAATTATAAAGAAAATGTATATAAAGTAATAGCCATAAAAAGTACCGTGCCTGTTGGAACACACAAAATTGTTAAAAAAGTTATAGCAAAGAAAACGAAGAATAAATTTGATGTTGTTTCTAATCCAGAATTTCTTGCTGAGGGAACTGCAGTAGAGAATTGTTTTAAGCCTTCAAGAATTGTTATAGGAACTGAAAGCAAAAAAGCTGCTAAAATAATGATCGAACTCTATCAACAATTTGTGGAGCAAGGACATCCAATTTTTATAATGGATAATACGAGTGCCGAAATTGTTAAATATGCATCCAATGCTTATTTAGCCTCACAAATTGTTTTGACGAACATATTTGCAAATTTGGCAAGGGAAAGTGGAGGAGATTGGTCGAAAATTAAAAAGGCGGTTAGAGCTGATGAAAGGATAGGAAAATTCGTTCATGATGGATTAGGTTTTGGTGGAAGTTGTTTTAGAAAGGATATGGAACAACTAATATGTACACTAAAGGAATACAACCTCAATTCACAAGTTCTCGAAGAAATGCTAAAGAGCAATAAGGAACAAAAACTAGTTATGAACAAAAAAATGAAAGATTACTTCGGAAGCTTAGAAAATAGAGTTTTTGCTGTTTGGGGTCTTTCCTTTAAACCTGAAACAAGTGATATGAGAGATGCTGCATCAATAGATGTTGTAAAAGATTTACTGAAAAATGGCGCGAAGGTCAAAGTTTACGATCCTGCAGCATTAGAAGAAGCAAGATTAGTTTTTTCAAATGATAAAGAGATTAGAAAATATAAAGAAAGGGTTGAGTATTGTAACGATAAATATGTTTGTGTAGAGGGATGTGACGCGTTGATAATTACTGTGGAATGGAATGAATTTAAAAATCCCGACTATAAAATGTTGATTAAAAATATGAAGACACCTGTTGTTTTTGATGGCAAAGATATTTTAAAAATAAGTGATGTGAAAAAGAACAGAATAGTCTATTTTTCTGTTGGAAGATCTTTAAAAAGAAAATAAAAAGAAATATAAACTAGTTTTTGAAATTTTTTATTAATGATCTTACTAAAGGACATAGAACAAGCAAAAAGAAGGATAGAAAAAGTTGCTCATAAAACACCACTCGAATATTCAAAGTATTTCTCAAGGTTGTGCCAAAATGATGTATATTTAAAACTTGAGAATCTTCAGCTTACTGGCTCATTTAAAATTAGAGGGGCATACAACAAAATATCTACTTTGCCTAAAAATTCTAAAGTAATTGCTGCATCGGCTGGAAATCATGCTCAAGGAGTGGCGTTTAGTGCAACAAAGCTAGGAATAAAATCCTATATTGTTATGCCTGAAAATGCACCAATAACTAAGGTTGTTAGCACAAGAAATTATGGTGCTGAAGTAATTTTGTATGGTGCAACGTTTGATGATGCAATGAAGAAAGCAAAAGAATTAAAGAAAAGAAAGAGCTTAACATTTGTTCATCCTTTTGATGATGAAAAAGTCATAGCCGGCCAAGGTACAATAGCTCTCGAAATAATCGAACAATTGCCTGATGTTGATGCAATAATTGTTCCTATAGGTGGAGGTGGGCTAATTTCTGGGATAGCGATTGCAGCTAAAAGCATAAATCCAAAAATTAAAATATATGGGGTTCAGGCAAGTGGTTGTCCTTCAATGTATGAATCGATAAAAGAAGGACATCTGGTGGAGTCAAAAACTGCAAAAACTATTGCTGATGGAATTGCTGTAAAACATCCAAGCAAGTTAACATTCAATATTGTAAAAAAGTACGTGGATAAAATTGCATTAGTTGATGATGAAGAAATTACTGCAACTATACTTGATCTTTTAGAAAGAACAAAGCTAGTTGTTGAACCAGCAGGTGCCGTTGGTCTTGCAGCACTAGTTCATAAAAAATTCAAAATAAAAAATAAAAAAGTCGTTATTGTAATTAGCGGTGGGAATATTGACATAACAAGGCTATCAACAATAATTGGAAGAGGTCTATTTAAAAGTGGAAGAGAGATTAGATTCAAAACACTCCTAGAAGATAAACCAGGCGAATTGTTTAAACTTCTAAAAGTAATAGCTGAAAACAAAGGGAATATAATCTTTATCAATCATGACAGATTAAAGTCTCCTATAGGGGTTGCTGAGGTTGAGATAGGGCTAGAAACCGTCGGAAAGGAACACATTAAAAAAATAATAAAAGCTTTAAAGGAAAACAGATATAAAATTGAAATAGTCTAGCGGGGATGCCGGAGTGGCCAAACGGGCTAGGTTCAGGGCCTAGTGGCTTAGTGCCTACGCAGGTTCGAATCCTGCTCCCCGCAATTTGGAAAGTTTTATAAAATTCTCAACCTTAATTGTGGATGAGCCGGGGTGGCAGAGCCTGGTCAAATGCGCAGGACTTAAGGGACACAAGCTTTGCGGCTTGAAAAATCCTCTAGGATATCCTGTCCCTTAGTGGGTGCGTGGGTTCAAATCCCATCCCCGGCATTATTTAAAAATGAAAAGAAGAAAATTTGCTATATTTTCGTCCTTGTTTTTTCTTCTTAATATTGGCAGTTTAGACAATTCAAAAAAAATAGAAGAAATGATAGATAAGCAATTTTCTAAATTAAAATATGTTAAGTACAATAATACAAAATACCTTAATGGTTACAAATTGGGAAAATACCCAAAGAATTCTCCATGGTATCTCAAAACACCAAGTTTTTTAATTGAGGTCAACAAAGAGAATAGAAATCTCAAAATAGGAAGATTCAAATTGGATGATTTTACACAACATCTTCCAAAAAGGTATCCAAAATATTTAGCTTTGGAAAAGAAATTGATCATAAAATTGGAGATGTTGATTGAAGATTTGGAAAGAAACGGATTTAATGTAAATGAGTTTGAAATCATGTCTGGATTTAGGGGACCATGGTATAATAAAAAAGTTGGTGGTGCAAAGTACAGCACGCATATGTATGGTTTGGCCGTTGACATATTAGTTGGTGATGTTAATCGAGATGGGAAAAAAGATATAGAGGATGCAAAGATAGTTTACAAATTTTTAGACAAAATTGATAAAACAAAAAAAGAGCTTGTTGGTGGTGCGGCAATCTATGAAGAAACTAAGTTTCATGAAGAATTTATACATATGGATGTAAGAGGATATTATGCAAGATGGGGAAAATTTGCTAAAAAAGATTAGTCAATTTCTTTAATCTCTCTTTTGTTTTTCTTAAATTTTTATTTGCTTCCTCTAGAAGAATCTTTAGAAATTTTTTATTTACATATTTTTTATCAAGTAAAATTTCTAATCTTTCTGTACCTCTTATTTCAACTGTATAGGTTTTGAGAGACTTAACTCCGCTTAGCTTTAGGCCAACTTTATTGCATAAATTGAGCAACCTTTGGGCAGATTTTTTATTTTTGCATTTTACGTGAAGAATCATTGGTTCTTGGAGAAGCCAAATTTTTCCTTTTGTTTTTTTAAATGCATTCCATAAATCATTTATTTTTACTTCTTTATGTGATTTAAATATCCATTTTGCTTTTCCCTTTTTTCCCTTGCTCTTAATTAAAACGATTCTTCCAGAACAGGAGGAAGTTGTTGCATAATCTTTTTTCGAGTTTATCTTATCTAACAATTTGATTACGTCTTCATCAATGTAGCCTTGTGGAGAAATATCTTTTTTCATTTTAAAAGGGAGGGGTGGGATTTGAACCCACAATTAACCGGGCTGCAGCCGGTCCCCTTAGCCTGATTTGGGTACCCTCCCTTAAAAAGCTAAAACCTAAATATTGCTTATAAAATTTTCGAAACTTTTTAATCGCAAAATTTTAAAAACAAGAAAATAAATTAAATTTATGAGCATATTACTTTGGATTTTCCTTTCAACATTTTTTGTAAGCTTAATTGCATTTATAGGAATTTTCACTTTGATCATAGAAGAGAAGCTTTTTAAGAAAATAGTATTGGTACTTGTTTCTTTGTCTGCGGGAGCATTGATGGGTGGTGCTTTTCTTCACTTAATTCCTGAATCTTCTGAAAAGTTTGGAATTCAAACAATTTGCTTTCTTGTTCTTTTAGGTTTTATCCTTTTTTTCTTCATCGAGAAGGTCCTTCAATGGAGACACTGCCATAAAGGAAAGTGTCCCATACACACATTTGCTTATATGAATCTATTTGGTGATGCTGTACACAATTTTGTTGACGGTTTAATAATGGCAGCAAGTTTCGTAACTAATATTCCTCTAGGAATTGCAACTACACTAGCGATAGCTTTGCATGAAATTCCCCAAGAGATTGGAGATTTTGGTGTATTGATTTATGGTGGTTTTAAAAAGATAAGCGCACTTCTATGGAATTTTATTTGTGCATTAACAGCTATACTTGGAGGAATTTTTGGCTACTTCCTTTTCAACTATGTTAAAGTTACAATAGGTTTTTTGCTTCCCTTTGCTGCTGGAGGTTTCATTTACATATCAGCTTCAGACCTCATACCAGAGATAAGAAAAGAAACAAACTTGAAAAAATCACTTGTAACTTTTGGCATATTTTTAATAGGCATATTTGTAATGCTTATCGTCAAACTTATCTTATAATGGACCCGGTGGGATTCGAACCCACGATCTACGGCTTAGAAGGCCGTCGCATTATCCAGGCTATGCTACGGGTCCAATAAAAAAATCTTATTTTTCATTTTTATATTTTGTTATTTTAAAAATTTATCCCATTATTTTATCTATAATCATGCCCTGTACAACAGAAAAAAGTACCATAAAAAAGGTTAAAACAACAGCATACTTTAATCCAAAATAAAAAACAATAATTGGTAAAAGGGGGATTTTTATTGCTCTATTGTAAAGAAAACATGCTATTAAACCATAACTTATTCCCTTATCTTTCAAGTCAGCTAAAAATGGATACCATACGTAAATTGGTCCTGTTGATAAGATTCCGGCAATAATAGCAAAAAGCCATTTGACGAGTCCTCCTTTTTTCAGATATGCTAAAATTAATTTTTTATCAATAAAATAGTTTGTTGCAGACATCATTAAAAATACGATTAAAAATACAGGGATTATTTTAATCATAGTATCAAAGAAAAATATGGAACTTTTCAAAAATAGATTCCTGTCCAGAAAAGATAAAAACAAATAAATAACAAAGACAAAAGCAGGAAAATACCAAAGGGAAATTTTACCTTTTTTCATATCGCCTCCAAAAGGATTATTGTAAATAAAGCAACAATTATTGAAAGAAAAAATGCAATTAGATTTCTAAAAATTGCAAATTTCTTTCCCAAAATTGCAGATTCTGCAGGCAACTGAACAATGCCTACAGTAACCCAAGCAACTAGAAAAGAAGTAACGGCAAGCAACGTTATCCCATGTTTAAGTAATTCTCCTCCTATAATATAGCATGTTATCGGATTTCCTGCTGATACGCTTCCAATTAAGCTACCTATCAAAGGATCCAATAGAAAATTTCCAGTAAACATGTGTGAAAAAAATTTTTTAGGTACTGCAGTGGCTATTAAGCTAACAAGCAAAACCGTTCCAATTATTAAAGGTGTTGCTTTCCATAAAGATTTTGCAGATTTTTTAAATGCTAAAGAAATTCTCATAATTTAAAGAGAATCTACATATTTATCTATTTTTTGAAAAATAATTTAAAGTTTGTACCACTTAATTAAAAAATGATATTGAAGGAAAAAGTGTGTTTTATTTTAGAACCAAATCCACCCTATAATTTTGATGCAAATTTTCACAAGCCATCACATTTTCCTTCTTC
>JAFCFS010000077.1 GCA_017608525.1 Candidatus Woesearchaeota archaeon
TGTTGATATAAGCACAAAGGCTGCATTAAAACAAATGATAATCCCAGGTCTTTTGGCAGTGATAACTCCTCTTGTTATAGGTTTTCTACTTGGGCCTGAAGCACTTGGTGGATTACTCGCTGGAGCATTAGTTTGTGGTTTTTTACTGGCGATAAAAATGGCAAATTCGGGTGGTGTTTGGGACAATGCTAAGAAATTAATAGAGTCTGGTGTTTATGGAGGGAAAGGCTCTTTTGCGCATAAAGCGGCAGTTATCGGAGATACTGTTGGTGACCCATATAAAGATACATCGGGTCCTTCAATAAACATCTTAATTAAATTAATGACTATTGTTTCTCTAGTTTTTCTGCCGTTATTTCTATAAAGAAATTATTAGATTTGGGCAATTAAAAGAAAGATAATCTTATTAATGGGCCCGGAGGGATTCGAACCCTCGACCTCCGCCTCGTCAAGGCGACGTCATAGCCACTAGACTACAGGCCCTTTTTTGGTGAAAAATAATTTAATATTTTTAATCCTTTCGTTAAAAGGTTCTGTAAACTCATCCATTATTGGTATAACACATGTGTCAGCAGAGACCTAAACAAAGTAAAGGCGAGCTATCGAAAGATCGTGAAGAGTTGCCCAAATCTCACTAAAATTCAAACATTTTTTAAATCTTTAATTGCTTTATCATACCATTTCTTGACAATTCGTCGTGCTCTTTTTGAGGTTATTCTATTATACATCCAATCAAATTTTTGTTTCACCTTTTCTTTTCCAATTTTCTTTGCCATATTTAGAAAAATGGGAATATTGTTTTCAAAAAAACTAATGCTGTCTGCATCTTTTAATAAATTTTGGTCTGTATTTCCTCCTTCTTCATGTTTTGAGACTAGCATTTTTACTCTATCAATTATCTCTGAATTTGCACCATGTTTCTCCAAAAATTCTTTAATAATCCTTGCACATTCTTTCTGGTGTCTTTCAATAAGTTCTTTATCTGTAAAATTTGTCTGATAAAGTTCTTTTTGTATTTTCTTCCATCTATAGGCAGTTCCTATATCATGCGAAAATGCTGCAATTAAAAGCGCTTCGTCTGCATTTGGTTTTAATTTTTTCACCCAATAAACAGTTCTTTCAAGATGTTTTATATGTTCTCTATATCCACACCTTTCAAAAGATTCCTTAACAAACCGTTTAACTTCATCAAATAATTTTGTCACAAATTCAATTAAAGAGGTATTTTATTTAAATCTTATTAAAAATACTAGTGAGGGTAATTTCTGCTAACATATGCCGTTTTACGAAGTTCGCTGAAAGCGAATTTTGGAGAAATCAAGCGTAGCGAAGATTTCCCGCATATTTGCTGTTAGTTGCCCAGGATAGTGGCGAGGTTTACGAAGTAAGCCGAAGAGTTTTCGGCGGTGCGAAAATTATTTTTCTGTTTTTTCCTTTCCAAGTTTAAACAATTTGATATATTCTTTGCTATAGGGTTTCCACTTAACTATGCCAAGTTTGAATTCCTTGAATTCTGGGATTTCATCCAAATTCCAATCAAAACCTTCTTCAAACAACTTACAAGGAAAATCTTTACATAAAAAGCAACACTTAATGTTCTTTGAACTTGCACATTTAGCAATTTCACATCTCCCATATAATTCTAAAAGTTTTTGACATCCTGGGCATTCTTTTTCTCTGAAAGCAGGACATAATGAACAACAAATTCCACAATAACTAATTAATTGTTTTTCTTCAGTCATACACTAAAGCAAAGTTAAATTATTTAAATACTTTTTTCTCTAAAGCGCCACCGAAAATTGCAACTAACAATTATTTCCTGAAAAGATTTCGGAAAACTTCATAATTTTCGATGCTATCCGGAATATTTATAAGTTTATTTTCTATACTAAGATGCAAGCAAGATATAAAAAGAATAGCCGCAATTACGAGCTTGTTGGGCAAACTCATTGAAGAAGTGAAGATTGTTTTAAAATTTCTGAAATCCAGAAAAACTCCGTGAGTTTTTGCTTTCTACTCAAATAAAAGCAGATCCACCATTCGCGGTGTTTACTTCACTTTAAAATTCTTCTAGGAAAATATGCTCAATGAAAGATTTAATGAGAAACTGCCTTTAACAAAAGCAAAGCAAGTAAATTATATTGGCTAACTGTTCTTTTCTGGAACAAAACAAATTAAATAAAGTTCCAAAAAAGTTTCTTCAGCATTTTAACAGAAAATTTTTTAATTAATCCTTTCATCTTTTTTGTTGATGTTAGAAATTGAGATATGTAATTCGAAAAATTGTAAAGAAAAAGGAAGCGAGGAACTAAAAAAGAA
>JAFCFS010000078.1 GCA_017608525.1 Candidatus Woesearchaeota archaeon
GATGGGAAAAAAATAATAAAAGTAATTTCAAAATTAAAATTAGTAGCATATCCAATACAAGAAGACTTTGATAAAGGAAAAGAATTATATTTTGAATTTAATAAAAATGCAGACTGGGAAGTTCTATACTTAAAAGATGAAAATTCAGAAGCAGAAGTAATAACAAATGGTACAGGAATTAGTGGAAGTTTTAAAGCAAAAAAATCAGGAACATACTGGATAAATGCAAATGGAAAATTGTTATGGAGTAATGAAAAAATAAAAAGTAATTGGTTCAAATGGTGGTATTTTTTAATAGCTCTAGTTATCATTATTCTTATTTACATTATCTTCTTAAGAGGAAAAGGAAAAGAAGAAGAATCAATGTTAACTTTCGCTCCTGAAACAAAAGAGGAATAAAAATGGCAACTTTATTCCAAAAATTTATAAATTGGTTACAACCAAAAAAAAAGACAGTTCATATAGAACTAGACCCAGAGTCAGTAAAATATCACAATACTATAAGAGCACTAGCTAATGAATCTGCACAATTAAAAGCAGAAAAAGCAAAACTTCAAGCTGAAATAGGAAAGTTGAGAGAAAGTAAAAAAGATATTGAAGAAGAAGAAAAAGTAAAATTAGAATTAAATAGACAAAAACAAGAATTACAAAAAAAAACACATCCTGAATATTTTTCACTAAAAAATTTTTTCAAAAAACTTTTAAATGATAAAAACTTTAGAAAACATATAGGATATTACACATGGGATAGAGAAAAAAAGATAGCAAAATTTGGAGATATAGGTTTAGCTTTTAATGGAGAAATTTTTTTATTAGATGATAAGAAAAAAATAATAATGCATGGAGAAAGATTAAAAGATATTTTTCAGAGTATACCTGCATTAAAAAATGATTTAAAATCATTTTGCATTCCACTTAACTTAGATAAAGATTTAGGTTATGTTGAAAATTTTATGGTATGGGAAGCTCCAGAATTAATACCGACGGAAGATGGAGAATTTAAATATGCAAAGGCAAGGAAAAAACCTCTATATGATTACTTAAAAGAATTAAGAGAACAAATAGCAGAACAACAAGAAACTATAGAAGAATTGGAGGTTGTGTTGAATAAACTTCATCAAGAGAACGATGAATTGAAAATAGCTCAAAGAATTGCAGAAAATAGTGCAGAAACAGCGAGAAAAGAATTAAGCTTATCTGAAAAAAGAGTATCAGCAATAGAAAATGAATTTAGAAGGCTATCAAGACAACTAGCTGAAGTAACAGATACTAATCTTATCTTTGAAGATAATATAGAAAAATTAGAAAATCAGATAAAATTAATGAGAGAAGAGGCAGAAAGAGAAGGAGTAAAGTTAAGTGATAGAAAAGCACTAGAATTAATACAAAGAATCAGAAGGGAACTAGTTAGAGATGAACCTAAAATTAAACAAATAGAAAAAATCCCAGAACCAATTGAAGAAAAATCTTAAAATAAAATGCCAAAAAAAGCACATATAGTATTAAGAGAACTGTATTTAGCAGGAAGAAAAATGCAACCTAAAGAAATAGCAGAAAATACTGGTTTAACTAAAGAGGAAGTAAAACAATCTATTTTTTGGTTAAAAACAAGAAGAGTAATAAAAACAGAATTTCGCAGATTGATAAGGGAAGGTGGAGGTACTTTCTCAGTTGCTTGGATTCCAAACTATAAAAGAGTTAGGTGGTTTTTAAGAAAGGAAAAGCTAATTTAAAAATGTTAGAAGGATATAGTTCATGGATAGAATTAGAAGATAAATGCCCTATAGATATAAAAACAATAATTAAATATTCAGAAGCATTTGAATCTTATCTTCCAGAAACTATAAATCTAAGTAATATAGAAGAAGTAAAAGAAAATTTATTTAGTGCAAGAAGCTGTTTTGATTCAATGATTACCTCATTAATACAAATGTTATATAACAGAGAAATTTTAAAAACAGATGAAGATAAGATATTATATACATGGCTAATTGACAATTTAGGAAGATTTTTAAGATTTCTTGATGATAGAGAAGAATTTTTTCTAATTAAATATGATACAGCAGAAAAAGAAGGAAACATGGTAGGAATATCAAGATTATCTGCATATGCAAAATTATTAAAAACTTCTGCTGATTCTGTTATATATAATTCAATAACAAAAGCAACCGAAGAATATAATAATTTAAAAGTTAAAGAACCTAGAGCTTTCCTCTATATCTTATTTCAAATATTACAAGTTACTTTATCTGTAATAGGAGGACTTACAAGAGAAAAAGCA
>JAFCFS010000079.1 GCA_017608525.1 Candidatus Woesearchaeota archaeon
AGAGTAGCGCCAAAAAATTAGATTTTTCACTGAATTTATGCCTTCAACAGACATATTCTCTCAGAATAATATATAGTTGTTTACAAATATTACTTTTTCCTAAAAAAAGAAAAAGTTCTGTTTTCTACAGAAATACCAATAAATCTCAATAAATAATGATGTAAAAAATTAATTTTATTTTTACAAAACCTCTTCACTGTTTTTTGTATTTGTTTAATATTTTTTAGGTTTTTATCAGTAAGAAAATGTTGATTTACTACAAAAAAAACACAATGAACTTAACTCATATTTTCTCAACATTTATTTTTGCAACTTTTAACGAATATCTTTTTTTAGTGCTATTAAAAATCATCAGAGAAACTATATTCTACACTTGCAGAAATTTTCAAAATGGTGATTATTGTAAAATTAGATAGTAAGAAAAGAAAAAAAGATTTGAAGATTTCTTAGATTTTCTACTCTTTTGATGTTTCATTGGATTTTCTATTTACTTCTATTTCACTCATAAGTTTAATGATCTTTTGTTTTTCCTTTTCAAAATGATTAGATATGAAATCATCTTCTACATCTGGGAAGCTTTTGCTGCATTTTTCACAGGTCCATAAGCCTTTTTCAAAGTTAAAAAGAGAGATTTTTTCTCCACAAGTTTTGCATTTGACATAATCTACGATTTTTATTGGTAGATCTAAAACCCTTTTTTGTGTTGTTCCTTCCATAAAGCAATCAGAATAAGGTATAATAAAGTAAAAAAACCAGTAAATTGGGCTTCTTGAGTGCTTATATTCCAGATTTAATGTTGGTGTTCTAGCATTTGCGGGGAGTTTTAATTGTAGAGGAGTTATAGATAGTTCTTTTGGTCCAGATTTGAAAGAATAAGTGATTTTTTTTCCCTTAAAACGCGAAGATAAGCTAATTGTTATTTTTTCTGTTACATTTTTATTTGTTAAATTAAAGAACCCCACATATACTTTTAGTTGACTACTAAAGGGAATATAACTGGGGAAGACTAAAACACTAAAAAAACCAGTTTTTGCTGGTATTAATCCTGTTTCATATCCTTTTCCTATAGTTAATGCCATTTTTTCACCTCAACTTATTTGAATTTTGTTAATTATTCTCTGGGATTTGGGTCAATTGCCCTTCTAATATTCTTTCCCAATTCTTACTAGAATTTGTCAAAGAACTTCTATCAAGTTCTAATTCCTTTAATTCATTCTTTGTCCAAGCTTGCTTTTTTCGTTTTTTGATCATTCCAGGTATAAATGGTATTGTCAAAATCCACCGTCCTTTGGATATTGCTAGTCTAACTAAATCCCATTTTGTTACTTTATCGGCTACAAAACTTACTATATAACGTACTGAATCTTTATGAACATATGGTTTTTTTGTTAAACCAAGGAAATTGGTTGATAACAACTCTTCAAAATTCTGAGGTTTATCTATGTATTTGTAAGGCAAAGAAATAGAAGCGTATTTAATCTTTGAATATTCACCAAGTTTTCGAAATTCTCTTTTTAAAGCAAAAACTAATTCTACACTCTTTTGACCTTTTTGTTTTAAATAAAAATCACAGTAAATCATTGTATTATACTCGATATCCCATGTTGTTCGTTCTATTAACTTGATAACCCCTAAGGCATTTGATGGAATATAATTAGCTAAAGATAAGCATATTTTTTCTCTATCCCCAGTGTTTATTACAAAAACTCTATAAACCACCATAGATCTACCGAAAGCGACATCTACCACAGGCATTACGCAATAAATTATGTGTCCAAATTCTCGAACAATCAAATTATACTTTGCAATTTGTTGTTCGTTTTGCAATATATTCTCTATAAAAAATTCAATATAATCTTCTCCCACCATTAGTGGTTGATTTAAAATACCTCTCACCAAAAGAGGATTTTCTTCCGCAATCATGTGAAACACCATCTTATAGCTAGTTATTTATTTAAATTTTTCGATGTTATGTTCAATGGTTTAAATCACACATAATTTTCTTTATGCATCGCTTTTCAAAAAAAAGGAGAATTCTTAAAGTTGAGAAAAGCTACCCCATCAGCTCTTGGGAGACCATAGTTATTACTTCTTTCGCTTCTTCAGAGAGAATCTTTCTTTTTGGGGTTAAAGCAGCATTAAGAATATCATTAAGAATCTTTTCTCTATTCCTGTTAACAACATCTAGAAGAGAAAGATCATCAACCTCAGAACTACTTTTATAAAG
>JAFCFS010000080.1 GCA_017608525.1 Candidatus Woesearchaeota archaeon
ACAACTTAGGATAATGATTCGATTTATACCCGTTGATATCCCCTTTTGTTGGTTGCATATTCCACAAAATGTCAACCTTCTTTCTATAATTCTCATCATGACCTTCAAGTTTTACTGGAAATAGGTGATCAATTTCTGGATTAAAACGACCTCTAATGTCAGGCTCAAATTGATATACTCTTGAAGGCGTTAATACTTTTAAAGCAAACCAACCGTAATTTTCAAAAGTTTCAATTGCCACATCTGTACTTCGTTGTTTTTTCTCTTTAATCTTTTCTTCAATTTCATTGATTGGAAACTCAAAAATTGCATCGCCACTTTCAACAGACTTTGATGCAATAATTTTTGAGAATGAGTCTGCATAACTCTGCAAGCTCCAATCATTGACTTGTGATTTTATAAAATATTTATTTAACTTGAGTAGGTTTTCGCTGCTGATGTTTTTAAATCTGAAACCCTTTTTGTATATTTCATAAAAATACACAATTAGCGGAAGCAACGAAATATTTCGAGGTATTATTGATGTATTATTTATTCTAAATTGTCCCCAAATGTAATCAATAAAAAAGTCTTGGAGCGGTGCCTCCAAATTTATCCAGATTTCAACAAAAGTATCCAGATCACTTTCTTTAACAATCTTTGGATCTACTCTTACGCGACCTTTAACCAACAAGTTGAGTGTCTGAAGGATGTTGTAGGCACCAAAGAGGTATCCTTTACCGGTTTTGTTGTAAATCCCTTTTGATGAAAGCTGGAGCTTTTCTTCAAAATCGTAATTTCCGTTTTTACCCTTAATTCTAGAAAACAATAGATCTGATAACGATAACGCCATACCCCCAGAATTTAATCTTTCGAATATTTCGTTGACTTCATCTTCGCTTGTTGACTTATAGTGCAGTTCATTTGACTTCATACATATTTTTAAATATAACTTGTTGATATTATAAAAAGTTTTGATTCAATACAGTATGGAGTCATATGAAATTAGCTATAATTGAAAAGTAGGCCAAAGAAGACTTGTCAGTCTCAACAAAGATTTTCCACAAATGATCTATATTTTCTTCTATTGTGCATTCTTGCTCATCACTCAGCCCTTTGTTTTTTCTAATAATTTCTTTTCTAAAAGATGTTTTTTCATCAGGAAGCTTGGTGAAAAGCTCATTCATTCTCAGCTTTGATGGCACCAAATTAGAATTTTTTTCTACGAATGAGAAACCAGTTTCATTTGCCTCATGCTCATCACCAAGATTAAAAAGCAGATCAAATCCAAGAACACGATTATTAAAAGTGTACTTCAGACAAGAATGTAAAGTCTGCAAACGTTGCTGGCCATCATAAATTAGCCATTTATCTTTCCTGCCATGCAATCCTTCATCAACTATAGCTAATTTCATATGACTCCATACTGTATTGAATCAAAACTTTTTATAATATCAACAAGTTATATTTAAAAATATGTATGAAGTCAAATGAACTGCACTATAACTTCGGAATATCGCCAGTACAGTAATCAGCAACAAACTCACGATATGGGATTTTTTCCGCAGTATTCCAAACTATAAGCCCACCTATTGGATATCCTCTCAGTATCGAATCAAAAAGCTTACATATATACTGTTCATTTTCATGTCTTCCGCCCCAAACATAAGGTCTTTGTATAGCAGGAAGAAACCATCCGTTGTTATCATTATTAATATTTGTAATAGCTTCTTTTACAGATATACCTAAATACGACATCTCATACCTTTCTAATTCGTTACTGGGATGGCTCAACAGCTGGCGATAGGGCGGATGGCCGAAGGCCAAGCGAGCAGCAGCGAGCGGTCCGGCCTATCAGTGTTGATAAAAAGAAAATTTTGTTTGATATTGCCTTTATAGCATACAAAATTATCCATATATTATAATACGTTAAAGATAAACATAGAAAAATGTATCTTGATTTTTCCATGTAATTACTATATTTTCTGCTATCATGGAAAGCAAGCAAAAATTCAGATCCGATCCTGATTTAAGGCTCATGGACCAGGTTCGTTCCTTGATCTCGAACAAAATTGAAGGTTCTGCAAAGCTCAGCACAAAGATCCCATTCACTTTTTAATCAGCGGAATAAATTTGTGATTGGCTTTGGGAAAGGGAAAGTGATCGATTTTATCCATCGTGA
>JAFCFS010000081.1 GCA_017608525.1 Candidatus Woesearchaeota archaeon
ATATACAAAAATCCAGAATGCTTTTTATGACAGTCTGGCCAAAGAGTTAAGTTTGTCAGAGCAATCCATATACCACTACCTGTACCGGTTAAGCCTTGGGCACCACAAAAGAATATGTATTGTCGGCTACAACGCTTTATCGAAAGCCACAGGTATTAAATCAAGGGAGACGATAAGGATGGCCGTGAGTGGCCTTGTTGAGAAAGGCTACGTCAGTGTAATCGGGGATGTGGGACCGAAGGGCAGTATTTACTTTGTTTATCTTCCTGAAGAGATCGACAACGATGTGTCAAGAGGAGAGATTTTAAAAACAAACGTCAACGGATCTACCCTACCAGCAAATAGTATACTAAAAAATAGTATACTAAATATTAGTATACTACATTTTGACATCCTAACTCTACTAAAAAATAGTATACCAAAAAATGGTACAATGCGTGAAGCCCCCACAAAAACAGAGAAAACCGCTACTGCACCAAAAAATAGTATACTAAATTTTAGTGCACATATAAATAAAGAAAGAAAGAACAAAGAAAAACTCTCTCTAAAGAAAACAGGAGAGTGTCTAGTTAATAAACTTTACGAAAAATTAAATTCTCGCGCTTCCTCAGAAAAAAAATTAAGGGGGTATGAAGAAGCAGAGAAACTTCTAAGTAGTTACACTCCAGAAGAGATACAGTACACAATTAACTGGGCTATAAAGAATGTTCCAGATATCCGTTCTTTTGCTTTAATCCCACACGTTATTGACCAGGCCTTGAAAGCTAAAAATAATCAAGAACAGCAAAGCGAGGCAAAAAAGATAGCTATCCAAAGAGCTAAACAGCAGGAGGAGCGGGAGAGAAGAGAAAGCGAGCTACAAAAAAAGGTTAGCGAGGTCAAAAAGAACTTAAGCAAAGAAGAGCTGGCAAGGATCCACCAGGAAGCAGAGAGTTTAGTTAGGGGCCAGATAAGGAACAAAAAATTTGGGCAGGACATTTTGGTGAGGCTCAAAGAGAATGAGATTATAAGAGAGTTATATTTAAGCAGACCGTACTAAGATTAAAAAATATTGGCTTATGTTTCACATTCTAAGTAATTTAAAAGTACTCACAATCACATATTAGAGAAGCAAGGTTGAAAAAGAAGAAAACTAACCCAAGAAAGGATTATTCGATATCCACGCCTAGGTTTTTCGCTTTCTCGATGCTGGATGTGGCGGATATGTTAAGAAAACAGTCCTGCCAGTATTCTCACAAAGGAAACTTAAGTCATTCCTCAGCAGCAGCTTCAATTATATTGAGCTACACGGCTATTGAGAGTTATGTTAACGAAGAAATCCAAAAACAATTTGAAAAAATGGCACCTGAAGAGAGAGAAAATTTTGAATGCAAAGAGTTTAAAGGGGAGGAAAAAATTTTACGTTTGTCACTTAGAGAAAAAATCGTAGATGTAACCTCAAAACTAACTGGAAAGAAATTTCCTACTTCTACAAATGAAGCTGGCTGGAATTATTTTGTAGAAATGGATGAAATAAGACATAAATTAACGGAGATGTTGCATTAAATGCACTTTTATAAAATGCCGTTCATATCTACATTAAAGGGAAAAATGAGATATCTTTTAAAAGATCGAGTCTTTGTATGAACTGATTCATATTATCCTAAAAGTCCACAATAACTTCAAAAATACACAAATTTTTAATAGATACCATGTGTATAATACCAAGAGCGATATCGGGTAAATTTGGATTCCTTGCGCATTCTTTCTAGGATGTGATATACCTCTTGCTTATATGGATAAGTCTGGTTTATCCTGATTCTGCAGATATGGTCCCTGAATTCTATACTTCCACCGTGGTTAATTAGTTTAGCTCTTGTGGTCTCCATAGTGTTAGTTTTCCAGGTTGATGGAAAAAGTTTTTTTTAAACCACGAGTATGAGTTGTAAGCAATAGCTACAAACTGAAGATATGCCTCATTAGCTCTAAACTTTTGAGATGGCATCTTGCCAGAGTTAAACGGGTTCTTTGACTCTTTAAAAAAGTTCTCTATGGTCTGTCTACCATGATAGAATTCATACAGAGCAGAAACGCTAAGTTCAATTGCCAAG
>JAFCFS010000028.1 GCA_017608525.1 Candidatus Woesearchaeota archaeon
TCTTGTAGAATTTTCGCATCCTTCCTTATCACAAATTCTTGGCCAACCGATTTGTTCTTTGCTTGTTCTGCTTATATTGGGATTAGAGCAAAATGCAAGTCCGCTTTGTAAATACCCCAAAACAAATCTTTCTTTAATTGTTGGTTTAATCTTAGCTAATCTATTATAGGTTTCAATTACCAAATCAGTTAAATCTCTTTTTTCTGCCTCTTGTATTTTTGGAGAAAGGTTTGCTTTTTTCATTTGATCTCTATCCTTAGGGCTGGGTTCGTAAGCGCTAAAGTCTATAACGATAAACCACCTAGCCCACATAGCTGGATCCATCTCAAAAACCCCTGAATAATCTGGGGGGTTAGAAGCACCTATTCCAGCATGATAGCCATTTCCGAGTTTAATAACCTTCCCATCAAAATTTATTTCTCCTGTCATCAAACCATAGAATAAGTTCATTACCACTTCAGGGCATCTTGTGTATTCATCGATGCAGAAGAATTTTTTATCTATATTTCTTAACCTTATTAAATTCTCGGTTGTCAAACAAAATTTTTCTTCGATTTTTTCTTTTTCTCTTCGTGATATTTTTTTCCACACCAATTTAGGTTCCCCATTCTCTTCTTTATAAGAGCGAATCAGGTACTCTACTCTTCCATCATTGTATACTGCTTTTATCTCTGGCATATTTTCGATTGCACCTTTTGCCATAGAGATATTTAAAGATTCGAATAAATCTTTTGGCTTAAAATCGCTTCTTCCTTCTTCCCACAAGCCCCATTTATTTCCACCGAACCATCTATTGTAAAAGTCCCTCATTAATTGTGTTTTACCTGTACTCTTTTTACCAATGAAGAAGAGATTTAGACCGGCCAGTAAAGCTGCAGCAACTACATTATCTAAATAAACATCTTCGCCAGCAATTTTTCCTACAGGATTTGTATTAATATAATTGGGGGCCCTTGTGTCTTGGTATGTAAGTTTTCTTTCTTCAGTATTTATTATATTTGAAGGCAAAGGTTTTTCTTTTGGCTTTTGCATTTTCCTCCTCCTGTTACTATTTTTCAGTAAATACCTAAAGAAGCAATATATAAATCTTTCGGTTTTAAAAAGAGTTTGAAATTTTACTGCTTTAAATTTAAAATATTGAGCTCTCAGAACAAAAATTCATAATTTTGTTCAAATTTAAACCAGAATAAATTATTTCAATTTCGTTTTCCTCGGCAATATATAAACTTTTTTGTTTGAAAAAATTTAAAAAATAATTACTGAATCGAAAAAAAATTTTATTAATTTTTGGTAGGATGTATAATTATGGCAAAAGATTGGAGAAAAGCATTTGGAAAAGGAGAAGAAATAATCTTGGCAACTTCTTCAAAAAATGGAACTCCAAGAGCAATTGTAGTAATTTCTTTGGGATTTTACAAGAACAAATTATTGATAGGAATTTGTCAAATGAAAAAATCTTTTAAAAATTTAAAAGAAAACAACAAAGTTTCTCTTATAGCAATGGAAAAAGGGAAATACTACTATCGAGCAAATGGAAAATCAAAAATTTGTTCACGTGGTGATTACTTTAATACTGCTATCAAAAGAGCAAAAGAGTATCCTCCATTGCCCCATCATGTTTTAGTTATCAATATCCAAGAAGTTTTTGATTTAGATAAACTAAAAAGAATTATTTAAGCCTTAGATAGCTTTTGATTGCATTTAACCACTCTTCCGGATTTTTTCTTTTAAAAATCCCTTCTATAGAATAAATGGCTATCCTCTTAATACCCAATTTTTCAGCCATACCTAAATCTTCAAAAAATTCCCTAACACTATTGTAAGTCCCCTCATTTTTTAAAATTCCTTTGCCTATCAATCCTATAGAGCACATCAAATTCCTGTTCTTTCTTAACAGTATTCTCAAAAATGTAAAGTTATAGAAGGAGAGTAGAGGCCTTAATAATTTTCCACATATTGTAGTGTAGCACATTATATTTTTAATCACATTCTTCTTTTCCTCACAATAAATGCCTAATTTTTTCAAATAGAATTTTGGGAGTGGAAATTCATTAACAATAATTTCATTTTTCTGTGTTAGTTTTTCGATTTCTTTTTTTAAAAGCTGATTGTTTTTTCCTTTTTTGAAAAAGTATGAGAAAAGCATTAAAGCAAATCTCCTATTTGAGAATTTAAACTTTGGAAATGGAGGTTCTAAATCCAATTTTATTTTAAAACCTTCAAATTGCTCCAATTTTTTGATTGCATTTTTTGAGCAAAAACCTGAAAACCAATAGCCGTCCTTTTTTTTAAGAATCGGCCAAGGAAAGAATTGCATATTTTTTATTTTTTTATTTTTCCTTTTTATCCTCTTAAATTTCTCCAATGATTTGCATGCAATATAAACATCACTCTTAATTCCATACTTCCCTAATAGTCTGTCTGCTTTATTAAAATCTATTTTTTTTGGAAATTCGCACCAAAATATTACCTTTTCGAACATAAAGGAAAACAAGTAAAATTTTTTTATAACTTTTACCTATATTAGCCTATGAAAATCGATCTCGAATTTGCTTGTCAAATAGATGATAAAATTTACAAAGAAGTACTGAGGAACTTATGCTCGTTTCGAAACGAAAAGGATATTGCAAGATTTATAAGGAAAAAATTAAAGGAATATGGTGCAAAAGAATCTTTTCCTACTTTGGTTTCAACTGGAAGCAATGCATCCGAAATCCATCACAGACCAAACAACACAATCTTAAAAGGATTTACAATAATCGATTTTGGTGCAAAACTTGGAAAGCAATGTACAGATTTTACGAGAACAGTATACTTTGGGGTTCCGTCAAAAAAGGAAATAGAAATTTATAAGAAGGTTGTTAATGCACAAAAGAAAGCTATAGAAAGTATAAAAATCGGAGGTTTCTGGAGTAATGTCGATAAAGCTGCAAGAAAAGAGTTGGGTAGTTATGCAAAATATTTTAAGCATACCACTGGACACGGAATAGGCTACAGGATACATCAAAAACCCAAAATATACTCAAAATGCAAAGAGAAAATTAAATCCGGCGAGATTATTGCAATAGAAGTAGGAGTTTACACAAAAAAATTTGGGATAAGGATTGAGGATACATTATACATAGGAAAGAAAAAAATTTATGTACTAACAAAAAGCAGCAAAAACTTAGTTAAGGCAAAATTTATGGGTAGGGTTTCTTCCCATAAAATCTAGGAAAAGGTATGACTTCTCTTACATGATGAAGATTTAGCAACCATCTTAGAATTCTAGACATTCCAGTTCCCAAGCCACTATGGGGCGGTAAGCCAAACTTTCTTAGTTCAACATACCACTTATACCTCTCATCTGAAGGATCTAAACCTTTTTCTTTCATCCTTTCTATCAATCTTTCATACTTGTATATTTTTTCAGCAGTTCCTACTATCTCTCCATACCCTTGTGGAGCCAGCAAATCAGCTGTTTTGGTAAGCTTTGGATTTTCTTCACAAATTTCATAAGGAAAAGCCTCTACCTTCCTCGGGAGATTCTTTACCCAAAATGGTTTTTCAAATTCTTTAGAGAGTATTCTTTCTTCATCAGCACCCAAACTTTTGCCCCATTCAAGTTCCTTCCCTTTCTTTTTTAGAATCTCCAGTGCTTCATTGTATGTTATTGCAGGATAAGGCGGTTTTAAACCTTTAACGCTTAGTGAAACATTTAAGGCTTTCAATTCTTTAGAACATTTTTCATTTAATTTCCTAATTAGGTAATAAATCATATCCTCTGTTAATTTCATAATATCATCTAAATTTGCCCATGCCATCTCTGCCTTAATCTGCAGGAATTCAGCATTATGTCTTGATGTTTTGCTTTTCTCTTTTCTAAAACTTCGATAAAATGCAAATACCTTTTCAAAAGGAAGTATCGCAGCCTCTAAGTAATACGCTCCACATTGAGTTAAATAAGCTTTAGTACCCCAAAAATCGATATCGAATGCTGATTTTTCACCATAATAGGTTAATTGTGTTATTTCGGGAGGATTAATTTCAATAAAACCATTCTCTGTGAAGAAATCCTTCAGTATCTGTAAGCTTGTATGCCGTATTCTTAATACATTCTTAAATTTTGGGTTTACTAAGTAGAGGTGTCTGTTATAGAGAAAAGTTTTAGCATATGAGGGCTTAAAAATATCAAATGGCTTATAAGGATTTGGATTAATGGAAAGTTCATTTTTTGAAACTATCTCTATCTTGCTTATCTCTAAAAATTTTTCTTTGTTCCATGTCTTTATTGTACCATTAATCTTTACACAGTCTCCTATTTTTAAGTCTTTTAAAATTTTAATTATTTTGTTTTTGTTAGTTGTACATTTAAGTATTCCTGTAGAATCAACCAATCCTAAAACATATCTTTTACCATAATCTCTTATGTAGCTTATCCATCCGGAAATCGATATATTCCTCTTCAAATTTAAAGCATCTTTAACATAAATTTTTTTCATGGCAATAGTCTTTTTGGATCTCTTGGAAGTAAAGTGGTTTCCCTTATGTTTTGTAAATTTAGAAGCTGCATCAATACTCTACTTGGACCCAAACCAAAACCTCCATGGGGTGGCGCACCGTATCTGAAAAAATTCAAATAGAACCCTAAATTTTTTATATCCAATCCTTTTTCTTTTGCTTGGGAAACTAACACATCATACCTATGTTCTCTTTGCGCACCTGTTGTGATTTCTACGCCTTTGTAAAGGAGATCAAAACTCAATGTTGTATCTTTATCTTTTCTCATATGGTAAAATGGTCTTAAATTCCATGGGAATTCTGTTATGAAAACGAAATCGTGTTTTAGTTCTTCTTTAACGTATTCCCCCAACATTTTTTCTCCTGGTGTACCAAAATCTTCCCCTTCCTTAATATCAAGTCCTCTTTCTTTAAGAATTTCAATAACTTTCCTCCATTTTATTTTGGGGAAAGGGATCTTCGGAACGTCGATTTCTGCACCAAATTCTTCTTTGGCAATTTCTCCCCATTTCTTCTTTAGTTTACTCAAAACATAAACCAAGAATTTTTCCTCGAATTTCATGAGATCCTCAAAAGAGGAAATATACGCAATTTCTACATCTAAGGATATAAACTCTGTTAAGTGCCTTGTTGTATAGGAAGGTTCTGCACGAAACGTTGGTGCAATCTCAAAAACCTTTTCAAATCCGCCACATAGAACCATTTGCTTGTAGAATTGCGGGGATTGGGCTAAATATGCTTTTTTATCAAAGTATTTTACCTCAAAAACTTCAGCGCCACTTTCAGATGCCGCACCCATTAATTTTGGTGTGTGTATTTCGGTAAGGCCTTCTTCATAAAAATATTCTCTAGAAAATTTTTCAAAATCCGAAAGCATTTGGAATATTATTCTTCTTTTCCTATCCCTTAAATCAATAACCCTCCAATCAAGTCTTTTGTCAAGCGATGTATGTGCCTCACCAGTTATATCTATTGGCAATGGGGCATCGCTTTTCGAAAGTAAATAAAATTCCGAAACAATAAGTTCAACACCCCTCTTGCAGAGTTCACTTTTTTTAACTTTTCCTTTTGCGCATATAACACTTTGCGGTGTTAATTCTGAAACCTCTTTTAGTTTCTCTTCACCAAGATTTTTTTCTAAAAAGGTCAATTGTGCCTCCCCAGATATATCTTCCAGTATAACAAATTTCAAATTTTTACTAACATCTCTAATGGTTTTAACAAATCCAGCAACGCAGATTTCCTTTCCATCGTTTTCAGGAACAACCAAATTCAAATGCTCCCTGTTCGCAAGAATTTTTTCTTTTTCCATAACTCTAAATAGATATACAAATTTTTTTATTAAGTTTTCTATTGAAACAAAAACCGAATTTAAACATAAGTTTTAAAAAGTAAAAAGGATTAATTTAAAAAAAATCGTAAAAACGAGTTCTTAGCTTGTTTTTACGATGGAGGTTTAAAATGCCTATAAAGAAAGGAGATAAAATAAAAGTCGAATATGAAGGAACTCTAGATGATGGAACGGTATTTGATAGCACTGAAAAACACGGAAAACCATTGGAATTTGAAGTTGGAGCTGGCCAAGTTATAAAAGGTTTTGACGAAGCTGTTATTGGGATGGAAAAAGGTGAAGAAAAAACAGTAAAGATTGAACCAAAAGATGCATATGGGGAACACAACCCTGAACTTGTAAAAAAAGTTCCTAAAGAAGTAATCAAAAGTGATGTTGAAATAAAACCAGGAATGTTTTTAATAATGACAGCACCTGATGGAAGACAGTTTCCTGCATTAGTCAAAGAAATAACTGACAAAGAAATAGTTTTAGATTTGAATCATCCATTGGCCGGAAAAACATTGAATTTCAGAATAAAAATCATTGACATTTTATAGTTTAAAAAACTCAAGTGCTTCCTCTTCGATAAAGTGCAATTTCCCAGGAACTATTATGCATTGTGGAAAAGAACTAAATTTCTTCTCAAGTAGTTTTCCAGCTTTTCCATAGATTATTTTTTTATCAGGACATCCTAACTTGCAACAAACAAGGCAATGAGTTTCTGTATTGAATAAATTGTCCTCCTTCTTTTTGCTCATCCTCAATAAGTATTTAATTCCTTCATTGGCTGACAAATATTTTTTATTTTCGGGATCTAGGTCTAGAAGGAAAAGCGTATGAAATCCTAAACTATGGTTTTTTTTGAAGACCTCATATGGACTTTCTACATTTTCATTTTCAAAAGGTATTGAAGCAATTCCGCCAAATTTATACAAAGACAAGCCAGTTTCAGATACAACATTTACTATTGACGCATTATGGATAACTTCAACATCAATTCCCATTTTTTTAGCCCTTAGGAATAAATCCATATGTGTTGTTGCACTAAAAATATCTCCTATTACAAGAAATGCAACATTCTTTTCTTTTGCATTTTTTAGTATTGTTTTCTCAGCATTTATTTCAACCATTTCTCTATTTACATATATTATTTTCTTGCCGTAGATTTCTTCAAGTTTTTCTTTTTCGCAACATAGAATGGATGTATAACTTTCAAGATAGACAAAGTCACATTTTTTTAATATTTCGAGTCCTCTTAGGCTTATGTCCTTTCCATTACATAAACCAATTCCAATCATATAAAGCATTTTACCATCTCGTTTTTTCAAGTTTTAGATAATAACCTATTTGATTAGCGATGATGTGAAGGAAAAAACTTATAATTAATATTGTTAAAAACATTTTCAAAGATACTTCATAAATTGGAAGTAAAAAAATAATCGCCCCTAAAACATAATCTATCTGATCAAATGGAACCCAGCTTTTTCCAGGCTTTATTCCAACTCTCCTTTTAAAGAAACTCTCAACTAAATCTCCAAACAGAGCACCAAAACCAAGAAGGAATCCAATGATATAAAAATTTTTGAATGTATAGTTTAAAAAGCTTATTTCCCTAAAAACGTCTAATTTAAACAGAAGAAACTGAATAAATGAAATAAAAATACCAACAAAGGTTCCAAAGATCAATCCCTTATAGGTTTTATTTTTTCCAAATATTGGCTTACCGTTTATTTTCTTACCAAAGTCGATAGGAGTATTAAATTTTTTTATAAATCTTGAAGCAAAAACTGGTGCCATATTTGCAAAATAATATGAAGAAAATATTAAATAGAAAGAGTTCAACTTTTAAGATTATGATAATACTTGCAATCGTTTTGCTTGTTTTGGTTGTATTGTTCCTTTTCTATTGGAAGTTTTATTTTTTAAGAAATCCTGTTAGAGAGCCCCCAAAAGATGGAATTGTTAGTCCAGCTGATGGCAAAATAACTGATATTTTTGAATACGACAATAATATCGAATTTAAAAAGAATATTGGAAAAATAAATATAATGACTGAAGATGTTGCCGAACAAGGTTATATTATTGCAATTTTTATGTCTCCATTTGATGTTCATTACCAAAAAGCCCCAATAGATGGAAAAGTTATAGGCACATCTTACTCAAAGGGAAAATTTAAACTGGGGATTAAGATAGGGAAAGTAATAGAAAACGAAAACAATGAAATACTAATAAAGAATGATGAATTGAAAGTTAAAGTCGTTCAGATTGCTGGATTTTTTGCAAGGAGGATTAATTGCTATGTTAAAAGAGGTGACAACATAAAGAAAGGACAAACGATTGGGCTGATAAATTTTGGAAGCCACGTAATTTTGGTTTTGCCTAAAAACGTTAAAATTTTAGTAAAGGAAGGGGATAAAGTTGTTGGAGGTGTAACAAAAATTGCGGAAATCTGAAAGTTACGAGATCTTGAAGTATTTTTCATTGGCAGATTTGTTTTCAATTGGTAATGCATTTTCAGGTTTTTTAAGCATAGTGTTTGCAATAAAGAAAGAGTATTTATTGTGTTGTTATTTTCTTTTCATAGCAGTTTTTTTAGATTTTCTTGATGGAAAAATCGCAAGATATACAGGGAGAAAACATTCAGAATTTGGAGTGCAAATTGATTCTTTAGCTGATGTTGTTTCGTTTGGAATTGCACCCAGTGTTCTTGGATTTTTCCTGCTTAATATTGAAGAAACTTTCAAGATTTGCATTTTGCTTTTTTTCATTGCGTGTGGAATTTCAAGACTTGCCAGATTCAATGTTATTGTTAAAAAAACTAAACACTACATAGGTATGCCAATAACACTAAACGGAATTATATTCCCCCTGTTCTTTATTATTTCACCAACCTGTTTTAAAGATTATGGAGCAATAGTTTACATTGTTGTGGGCTTGTTAATGATATCTTCATTTAAATTGAAAAAATTTTTATAGAATTGAAAAATTTTAAAAAGTAAAATTAAAATCTTTCAATGGGCCTGTAGCTCAGCCTGGTTGGAGCACTCGACTGATAATCGAGAGGTCCTGGGTTCAAATCCCAGCAGGCCCATTCATTAAAAAAGTTTATAAACACTAAAATTAATTCAAATAGTGGTTGCGAAAAGTTTTTGATGCAGGTCTCTCATCTTAGGAGGTGAGAGTTCAAGAGACCTTGTGTCTCTTCCTGCATCAGGAACTCGTAGAACCTAAAATTCCTCTTTTTCTTTTGAATAAGAAACAGGTATTTCACTCATAGTCAATAAACCAGGTCTTGCATTAATAACTTTTTTTATAACATTAACAACCATTGCCGCAGTTACTATGTCACCATGTAAGCCCTCTTCAATTTTGAGATTTACGTTTGGAATACCTTTTAGCTTAATTTGATCGTAATTTTCTTCGGCACCAACATACATCATAAGTTCCAGTTTTATCAATTCTTTCTTTCCCTTTGTGCCAACAGCAATCTGATGAACACCTGCCACGTTTCCTTTTTTAACCCTTAAAAATTTCGTCCTGATTTCTTTCTTTGCAACTACTGGATTTATTGTTTCTTTTATGGAATCAACGTCAAAACCAAGTTCTGAGGATATCATTGCAACAGACTCTGGCAATCCAACGTGTCTTATTTTTCCTTCCAACACCATTTTTCTAAATTCTTTAACAGTTTTTCCTGCCCCTATCTTTAATTGAAGAGGGAACCTCCTTTTTGAAGCATTAACAACCCTTTTGACTTCAATTTTATCTATTTTCTCCATCGCTGCAGACATAACGAGCACCAATTTATCCATAACAAATCCGGGGTTAACGCCTGTTCCAAGAACCGAAACATTTGCCAATCTTGCTTTGTTATCTATTTCCTTTGCAATTCTGACTTACTATCCTTAAAGAAGAAACTGTCGAATTAATCACGACATCAGCTCCTTTTTTATATAATTCAGTGGGATCATTTTTCACTTTAATTCCTAATTTTTTACCCAAACCTATTACTTTTCCCAAATCTTTCCCAACCTTACTCTCTGCAATGTCTACTGCACCAACTATTCTCATATCTTTTCTTGAAGCAACTAGTCTTGCAATAGAACACCCAATTGGACCAAGACCTTGATTTGTCAATTTGAAAATTAAAATTTAACTACTAACGAGTAATGGAAAAATTTATAAAGAGAAAGGTTGTAAATGCTGTAGAAATGGAAATCCCCGAGTATATAAAATCGTTGCTGGAAAACTATAAAGCCCAAAAAAGCAAAAGAAAAAGAGGCACCTTGCTGAATTTTAAGGGTGTTGAAGGAAGAGACATTTATAACCCAACATCCCCATTCTTATATCAAAATAGAATTTATATTGCTGCAAGGGTTGAACCAAGAGAAAGCGAAAGTAAATCCAAAGTCATGTTTTTTAAAAAAGAAAATGATAAATGGGTTCTTGATAAAAGTTTGCCAATGTTTGATTTGCAAGATCCGTTTCTTACAAAAATTCACGGAGAATTTATTTTTGGAGGTGTAAAAGTCTATCAAAAAAATTCTGGAAACCTTACTTATAGAACAGTTTTTTACAAAGGAAAAAAAATCGATGAACTTAAAAAATTTGCCGAAGGTCCTGAAGGAATGAAAGACATAAGGCTGGTGGAATTGCCAAACAAAAAAATAGGTGTTTTTACAAGACCACAAGGAAAAATAGGAGGAAAAGGTAAAATAGGCTTTACTATTATTGAAAAACTAAACGAATTGAACGAAGATGCCATTTTAAAAGCAGAGATTTTAGAGCTCTTTCCTGATGATGTCTGGGGCGGGATAAACGAAGTATACGTTTTAAGCGACAAATTATTAGGTGTGTTGGGGCATATAGCTTACCTAAATCACGACAAAAACGGAAATGTAGTTAAGCATTATTATCCAATGACCTTTACATTTAATTATATAACAAGAAAAGCATCGAAAATAGAAATAATTGCAACAAGAAAGGATTTCCCAAAAACAAAAGCAAAAAGATCACCTGAATTAAACGATGTTGTATTCAGCGGTGGGATAAAAGGTTTAGAAAAAGAGATTGTTGAACTCTATGTAGGCTTGTCAGATATTTGTTCTGGCAAGATAGCAATCCAGAATCCTTTTTTAAAATATCTAAAACAATGATCGATTTCTAAAATGAAATGCAAATACTACGGGAAGTGCGGAGGCTGTCCTTGGTTTAATGTTCCGTATAAAGAACAACTAAAACTGAAAAAAGAAAAAATAAAGGAGTATTTAGGTTTTGATAAGATTAAATTATTCTATGGGAAAAGATATCATTACAGAAATAGGATGGATTTCGTTTTTTCTAAATATGGTCTTGGCCTAAGGGAAAAGAAAAAATGGTATAAGATAGTAGGTATTAAAAAATGTCTTATTGCAAATGAAAAAATAAATCTGTTGATGAATGAAATAAATGAATTTTTTAATGGAGAAGACTACTTTAATTTAAAAAATCAAAAAGGAACCTATAAATATGCTGTGATAAGAATTTCAAAATATAATTCTTCTATTTCTTTTGTACTGAACGAAAATTCTGAAAATTTAAAAAATGCTTTAAGTAAAATTAAAAGATTCTCAAGAGTTACTTCTGCAGAAAATGTTATAGCAACATTTGTTAAAAAGAAGAGTGATGTAAGCTTTTCAGACAAATACAATGTAATAAAAGGAAGTGATTTAATGTGTGAAACTATTTTGGGTAAGAAATTCGTTTACAATGTACAAGGCTTTTTCCAGACCAATTGTAATTTAATAGAAAAACTTCATGAATATTGCCACAGGATTATTAAGAGGTATAAAACAAGTGAAATGAACTTTATTGATTTATATGGCGGAGTTGGAACATTTGGGGTAATAAATTCAAATTTGTTTAAAAAAGTCAAAATTGTAGAAAGTGATAGGACATGCGTAAATTCGGCAAAAAGAAATATTAAATTAAATAAGGTTAAGAATGTCGACGTAATTTGTTGTGATGCTAAAGATGTTGTTAAAAAAGAATTTAAAGGCCCATTGTTCATGATTGTTGATCCACCCAGAGCTGGAATGCATCCGAAAGTGGCAAAAGCAATAAACAAAATATTCCAGCCAGAAGTTTTAATTTATGTTTCATGCAACGCGAAAAGATTTGGGGAAGAGCTTCATTATTTTGATAATTATAAAATAAAAAGTGTTGCTATGTTTGATCTATTCCCAAACACACCTCATGTAGAAACAATTACTGAGATGGTTTTAGTCTAGTATTTTTGGATCTTTTTTAACCATTCTCCTAATAAAAAAAGGAAAACAGAGTGTCGTAATTAGTGCCATAACAACGAGACAAGAATAAAGGGTTACGTTGATTAATCCAGTTTTGAAAGCTATAAATGTAAGGGCCAACTCAACAGCGCCCCTCGAATTCATTCCCCACCCGATTAGGTAGAGTTGTTTAAATTTCAACCTTGTAATAGGCTTTGTTGCTATAGGCCCAATCATTTTTCCTAAAAAAGCCATAACAACAACAATTACCAAAAGGTAAGAGTTTAAGATAAGAGATCTCATATTAAAATGTAATCCCATTGAAATAAAGAAAAAGGGTACAATAAATAAAAGCATGAACTTTTCAAGATAGCGTATTTTTTTCTTCTCCCTCCCTATAAATTTATGAATTAATATCCCAATGAAGAATGCAACTATTGAACAAAAAAGGGTCATAAATTCTTTTGTGATTATAGTTTTGGTGAAAAAGTACAAAACCAAACCAAAAGAAATCATTCCCAATATGTCGTCGATAATTCCAGCTCCCATCATTAATGAACCAACCTTTGATTTGAGTTTTTTAAGCTCCATCAAAACTCTTGCTTTTGTAGCTTCAGCAGTTATACTCATGCAAATTCCAACAATTAAAGCAGTTCTGAATTGAAAACCTAAAAGCAAAAATGCTACTGTTCCTAAAATGAAAGGGATGAAAAATGAGAAAATTGAAACATAAAAAGCGTCTTTCCTCTCTTTGTACAACATACTCCAAGATATTTCCAAACCAGCAAGAAACATCAAAACAACCAATCCGACATCACCCAACTTTAATATAAATGATGTATTTTCACCCAAGATACAATTGCTTATTTTTGGCAATCCAAGAATTACCCCGCCTATAATTAGACCGACAACATTAGGTATTTTTGTTTTTTTAGCTATGTAAGAAAAAAATAGAATCCATAAAATGCAAATTACTATTGAAAAAATTATATGCATATTTAATTCAATTTTCCTTCTAATTTAAATTTGTTTCCGATTCCGAATAAAGAAAAAAATTTATAAATCTTAAAAGTTACGAGTAGTGAAAATGTATGAAAGATTAAAAAGTAAAGAACTACCAGAAAATACATACCTCGTCTTCTCAAAAAATGGTTTAGAAATACTTAAAAATATTCACGTAGCTGGCTATAGGTTTAAATTGTGGAATTATTATCTTAGCAGAGATTTTACAAAAATAGCATTGGAAGGTATTGATTTAGAAAAAACTGCTGTTGTAAATATACTAAGAAGTGGACCGTACTATTTTGTTTTGGAAGCAATTCATGATAATTGTGGAATAAAAGTTCCAGAAATAAAGATAGGAATAAAAAGGAAAGAAAAAGAAGGAAAATTTGTTGCCGAATTATACTATAAAGATAATATTAAAAGAGACATAAAACATCTTGTAACATCCGAAATAATAGCAACAGGTTGTACATTGGAAAAAGCATTTGAGGAAATTTTAAAAGAAAAAGAAATTAAAACATGGACAATCTTCAGTGTTGCAGCGGCGAAAAATGGATGCTCCCTCCTTAAGGAATTGGGAGAAAAATACAATGTTAAAGTAAGGCTTTTTCTAAACTGTTTTGTTGGTGGGTTGGGAAAGAATAACACAGATATTCCATTTTATCATGAAGAAACAATAATCTTACCCGAAGCGAAAAAAGAATTGATTAAACGTTATGGAAGAGAACTTTACAAAAAAATTAAATGCTCAATTGGTGATGGAGGGAACAGATTTTTAGAGCCAAAAAAACATTATGAAGAAATTTTAGAAGTATATTCAAAATTGAAGTTGAAAGAGAAAAAAAGTAAAAGAGCCCTTGAAGAAATTTTAAATCAAACAAAAGATTTCCTCTTGAGCTGTTACTTTTGATTCTTAACAATTATTGTGCCTGTTTTTTCTTCGAATGCTTCTTTTGCATTTTCCAATGAACATATAACTACTTTTTCGCCTCCATTTCTTATGAACTCCATTGCAGCTAGTATCTTCGGGCCCATACTTCCCGGTGGAAAATGCCCCTCTTTATAGTATTTTTCAATCTCTTCTAACGTAATTTTTCCAATTGGCTTTTCATTTTCTTTCTTAAAATTTAAATAAGCATTATTTATATTCGTCAAAATAAGGAAATAGTTTGCTCCAACAACTTTAGCCAATATACTGGAAGCAAGATCTTTATCTACAACTGCTTGAACACCAACAAGAGCGTCACCTTTAACAACTGGAACGCCGCCACCGCCACTTGCTACGACAATTGTTTTATTTTTAATTAAATTTTTTATGGAATTTTTTTCTACTATATCTATTGGCATTGGTGAAGGAACAACTCTCCTATAACCCTTCCCTGATGGATCTTTTTCCATAACCCATTTCCTTTCTTTTCTCAACCTTATGGCTTCTTCTTCGCTATAAAAAGACCCGATTGGTTTTGTCGGCTTAGAAAAACTGCTGTCATTCTTGTCTACAACAACATGAGTGACCATACATGCAACATCCCTATCTATTTTTCTTTTTTCTAATAAATTTTTAAGTGTTAGTGAAATCATATGCCCCAAACTGCCTTGCGTATCTGCAACACATGCATTTAAAGGCATTCTCGGAGCATTCTTGCATGATTCATTCCTTAATAAAGCATGACCAACCATAGGACCATTTCCATGCGTTATAATTAAGTCGTGCCCATCTTCAACAATCCACAATAGATTTTCCAGAGCTTTTTTTATATTGCGGAGGATCTCTTCATATTTTCCTTCTTCACCATTTCTTAAAAGAGCATTCCCCCCAAGAGCAACAAGGAAAGTAGCCATTTTACATTACTCTAGAATTATTTGCTATTTTTCTTTCAGGCGAGAGCAAAGCCACATTATCTTCTCTATCCACAGCCGCAAGCAACATTCCATTACTTTCTATTCCTCTTATTACCATTGGCTTCATATTCACAATAACGACAACTTGTTTTCCAATTAGCTCATCTTTCCTGTACTTTCCCTTTAAGGATGCGAGTATTTGTCTATCCGGTTCTTCATCAAATTCTATTAAAAGAATGTATAATTTATCAGCTTCTGGATGATCCTGGACTGCTTTTATTGTTCCTATTCTAATATCAAATTTTTTAAAATCTTCAAATGTAACATAACCCATCTCTACTACCTCCTTTATTTTTTCTTCGATTTTATCTTCCTTCTTGAAATATTCCGTAACTCTAGATGTTTTTTCCATAAGAATTTTAATTGTTTTGTCATCAAGCTTATTAAATAATATTTTTGGTTTCCTAATTTTTCCCTTCAAATCAAATTTATATATTGATGAAAAATCTCTCCCGTTAGAGTTAAGCATCCTCAATATTTTTTTTGATGAATCTGGTATAAATGGTTGGATTAGCAAAGCCAAAATCTTACATAGATTAGCACACAGGTATATTGTTTCTTTATCATTTGTTTTCCACGGTTCTCTTTTTTGAAAGTATTTGTTTCCAAAGTCTGATAGTTTTAATATCTCTTCCAGCGCTTTCCTTAATTCAACCTTTTCATATAATTCAAAAATTTTCTTGATTTTTTTCTTTACGTGCTCTACAAATTTTTGGTCTTTAATTTTTACTTTAGGGATTTCACCTTTAAATTTATTCCAAATGAATTTTAGCGTTCTGTTAATAAAATTCCCAAAATTTCCAACAAGTTCGGAATTTATTCTATCTTTAAAATCACTCCATAAAAATTCAGTGTCTTTTGTTTCGGGTATAACAAAAGAAAGATAGAATCTCCAATAATCTGCTCCTAATCCAGCTGTTGGAAGATTTTCACAAAATACACCTATCCCCTTACTTTTTGAGAATTTTGTTCTTTCATAATTCAAGTATTGCAAACCAACAACATTGTAAGGTAAATTATAACTTCCCTCTGCAAGAAGAATTGCCGGAAAAAATATAGTATGAAAGGGTATGTTGTCTTTTCCTATAAAATGATATATCTTGGCACCCCTTTCTTTCCAGTATTTTTTCCATTGCTTAACCCCTAATTCTTTAGTTGAAGATATATATCCAATAGGCGCATCAAACCAACAATAAATAACTTTGTTTTCATATCCTTTGATTGGAACTTTAACGCCCCATTTTAAATCTCTCGTTATGCATCTAGGTTTCAAGCCTTCTTTAATCCATGAAAGAGCAATTTTTTTAACATGTTCTCTCCATGTTTTTTGTTTCTTAACCCATTTTTCTATTTTCGGAGAAAGCTTTTCCAAGTCAAAGAACAAATGTTTTTCATCTCTAAACTCTATTTCTTTAGAACCGCATATACTACATCTTGGATTTTTTAGCTTTATAGGATCTAAAAGCTTTCCGCAATTTTCACATTGATCTCCTCTTGCCTTTTCGTAACCACAGTATGGGCATGTACCTTCTATAAACCTATCCGGCAATTGCCTTTTGCAGTTTTTACAGTATGGTAATTTTATTTTTTCTTCCTTAAAGTAACCATTTTCATAAATCTTTCTTATAAACTGTTTTGTTAAATCATGATGGATCTTTCTGCTTGTTCTCGAAAAATTATCATAACTTATGTTAAACCATTTATAGATTTTTTTATGAATTTTATAAAAGAAATCGCAAAGCTGTTTTGGAGTTATTCCATATTTCTGTGCAGCTATTTCGGTAGCACTTCCGTGTTCATCTGTACCTCCAATAAATAAAGTATCGTATCCTTTCAGCCTGCAATACCTTGCAAAAATATCAGCTGGTAAATGACTCCCCACAATATTTCCTATATGAGGAACATTATTGGTGTACGGAAGAGCTGCTGTGACAAGCCTCCTTTCTTTCATGGATATAATTTAAGATTATCAAGTTAAAAATTTTTTGTTAGAAATCTTTTTGTTTGTCTTGACAAATATAAAAAAATTTACAGAAAAATAGTAAAATTTATAAATTTGAGTGTTTTCAACAACAAAATAGCAACCTTCTTAGAGAGAACTAAATGCAAAATGGAAAAGAAAATTAAAAAAAACCTCATAAGATTTCTTGATGCTAAAAGTTTAAGAACCATTCACCCTAAATTATTTTTATGCCCTGATGGTGTAGTTGGTCTATCATGGAGCCCTGTCGAGGCTCCGACCCGGGTTCGAATCCCGGTCAGGGCGTTAAAAAAAACGAGTGGACCGGTAGCTCAGCTTGGTAGAGCACCTGAAACAGGACAAAAATGGTGAAACTTTTAACCAAGCTGAAGAAATCAGGTGGTCGCGGGTTCAAATCCCGTCCGGTCCAGTTATAAAATGGCGGAAATTGATATAACAAAACACAGGTATGTACCGAAACATATTAAAATGAGCGAACAAGAAGTTACCAAACTTTTAGAAAGATTTAATATAACAAAACGCCAACTTCCGAAGATTTTAAAAAATGATCCTGCCATTAAACACCTAAATCCGAAACCAGGTGATGTAATAAAAATAATAAGAGAAAGTCCAACAGCTAAGGAAAGCGAGTATTATAGGGTGGTCGTTGAAAGATGAATAGAAATATTTTAATTAAAAAGTATTTCGAAGAACATTCTTTAGTAGAATCAAATATTAAAAGTTTCAACAAGTTTATCGATGTAACATTGCAACAGATCATAGATGAAATTGGAGATATAGAACCCACAGTTGTTCCGCCAGACGTTGAGGAATTTAAAATTAGATTCGATAAAATATGGGTAGAGAAGCCAATTTTCATCGAAGCTGACGGATCAAAAAATCCAATATTCCCCATGGAAGCTAGGCTAAGGAAGCTTACGTATTCTGCACCAATGTTTTTAGACGTTAAAGTTTATGCTGATGGTGCATTAATGGAATCTTTTACTACACAAGTTGGAAAATTACCTATCATGTTAAAATCAAGGTATTGCAGGTTATTCGGTTTAAGTGATGAAGAACTAATAAAGCATGGCGAGGACCCTAGAGATCCTGGTGGCTATTTTATCCTTAATGGTAATGAAAGAGTTCTAATAATAGTTGAAGATTTAGAAACAAATAAGCTGTTTATACAAAAAACCCCCGGAACAATCTGCAGTGCAAAATTGTTTTCTCAGAGCGGCATATACAATATACCTCATCAAATAGATCAATTAAAGGATGGTATCTTCTATATCACATTTGGAAGGCTTAGAAAAGTTCCCATCTTATTGGTCATAAAAGCTCTTGGGCTAACCAACGACAAAGAGATAATGGAGTTAATTTGCGACGAAAAAGAGTATGACGAAATTTATATCAATCTTTATAATGTTGCTGAAGTAAAATCCCAATCTGAAGCAATTGAAATATTAGCAAAAAAAATAGGATTAACCCAACCTAAAGAAGAAAAAATAGAAAGGACATTTGAACAATTAGACAAATATCTTCTCCCCCACATAGGATTAACCCAGAGAGAAAGGATACTCAAGGCTTATAATTTATGTAAGATAATTAAAAGGATACTAAAAGTTTCAAGAGACGGTGTGAAAGAAGTTGATAAAGACCATTATAAAAACAAGAGGCTCAAACTCAGTGGTGATTTATTGGCGGATTTACTGAGAGTTAATATGAGGGTTTTAGTAAACGATATCCTTTACAATTTTCAAAGGCTTGTAAAAAGAGGGAAATTCCAATCTGTCAGAATAATAATCAGAGACAAATTATTAACTTCAAGAATCAAAACTGCAATGGCAACAGGAACTTGGGTTGGAGGAAGAGTTGGAATAAGCCAGAATATAGACAGAATTAATTTTCTATCATCTCTTTCACATTTACAAAGAGTTGTTTCCCAACTTTCATCATCTCAAGAAAATTTTGAAGCAAGAGCATTACATCCAACACATTGGGGAAGGCTTTGTCCTATTGAAACACCCGAAGGTACCCCAATTGGTTTAAGAAAAAATTTGAGTATGCTTTGCCAAATTACGCAAGAAGAACCAAATGAAGAGAAAATTAAAAAATTGTTAGAACATTACGGAATGGAAAAATGAAAGCAGATATATACCTAAATGAGAAATACATTGGGAGCACAGAAAAACCTAAAGATTTTGTTAAAAAAATTAGGGAAGAAAGAAGAAAAGGGAAAATACCAAAGGAATTGAATATATCTTTTGATGAAGAATTAAACGAAATTCATATAACAACATCTTCTGGAAGGGCAAGAAGGCCTTTGATTGTTGTAGAGAATGGTGTTCCTAAATTGACAAAAGAACACTTACAGCAATTAAGCGAGGGAAAATTAACATGGAAAGATTTGGTTGATCAGTCGATAATTGAGTATTTAGACCCATCTGAAGAAGAAGATGCTTATATAGCTCTTGATGAAAAATATCTAACAAAAGAACATACGCATATGGAAATAAGCCCTATTACAATTTTAGGGATAATCACATCTCTTGTTCCTTATTCGAATTTTGGACAAAGCTCTAGATTAAATAGGGGATCGAAAACACAAAAACAAGCTTTAGGACTATATTCTAGTAATTTTTTAATAAGGATGGATACTGATTCCAATATTTTACACTACCCGCAAGTACCTATTGTGAAGTCATTTACCCATGATGTTATCAACTATGAAAAACATCCTGCTGGGCAAAATGTAGTTGTTGCTCTGTTAAGCTTAAGTGGATATAATATGCTTGATGCTATCATAATAAATAAAGGTTCTGTTGAAAGAGGATTTGGGAGGTCTACATATTATAGGCCTTATGTGGCAAGCGAGCTAAAATATCAGGGTGGTTTAATGGACGAAATAAAAGTTCCTGAAAAGGAGATTAGAGGTTATAGAAGTGAAAAAGATTACAGATTTTTAGAAGATGATGGCATTGCATATCCTGAAGCAAATTTGAATGAAGGAGACGTAATAATAGGAAAAATTTCGCCACCAAGGTTTTTGGGAGATTTAGAAGAATTTAGCATCGCAGCAAATATCAAAAGAGAAAGCTCTGTTGCAGTTAGGCAGGGTGAAAAAGGAATTGTAGATTTTGTTGTAATAACTGAAAATGAAGAAGGAAATAAACAAGTCGAAGTTAGATTAAGGGATCAAAGAATACCTGAACTTGGTGATAAATTTGCTTCAAGACACGGACAAAAAGGAGTTATAGGAGCGATTGTTCCTGAAGCTGACATGCCATTCACCACATCTGGAATAATACCTGATTTAATATTCTCCCCTCATAGTATACCGAGCAGAATGACAGTTAATTATTTAATAGAGATGATTGGAGGAAAAGTAGGTGCATTGAATGGAAGATACATAGAAGGAACAACATTCTCCGCCGAATCCGAAGCTGATTTAAGGAAAGAATTATTGAG
>JAFCFS010000029.1 GCA_017608525.1 Candidatus Woesearchaeota archaeon
CTGGTGTTATAGGAACAACAAAAGAAAATTTGAAGGCTGCTGCTGATGGAGAAAATTTTGAACACACAAAAATGTATCCTGAATTTGCTAAAGTGGCTGAAGAAGAAGGCTTTCCAGAGATTGCCAAAGTTTTTATGGCTATAGCAGTAGCTGAAGAGCAACATGAAAAAAGGTACCTTACATTGTTGAGAAATATGGAGGAAGGCAAAGTTTTTAAGAGAGAAAATGTTGTAAGATGGAAATGTAGAAATTGTGGTTATGTGCATGAAGGAACAGAAGCACCTGAAAAATGTCCATCATGCTCACATCCAAGAGCATACTTTGAATTACTTTGTGAAAATTATTAAAAAAGTAATATAAAAAAGAAAAAAATCAAAATTCATCAGGTTTTTTAATATTTAAGTATTGAATCCCTTCTTTAGAAGGATTATCGTCATCGATCACAGTTTCCAAAGTTTTTCCTCGATAATTGCTTTTCGGCTGCACAGGTAACAATTCTTTTGGGAAAATTTTATAGTTCTGTAATTTTTCTGTAAGTTTCTTTGTGTTACCACCTGTGTAAACCACTATTTTCTTACCATTCTTCATTTCTTTCTTCAGATACTTTACTAAGCCCATGTTAAGTTTGCCATCTATCAGCAAAGTTCCTTCCACATCAACATAAATTCCTTCTTCAATTTCTTTAGAAATTTCTGAAGTTGGTATTGTAGATTCGCCAAGGTATTCTCTATAAATTGGGTCCTTTTTATGAATGTCTGAAATATATTTTTCAATTTCTTCTTGACTAATGCTGCCTGTTTCTTTTATAATTTTTGCTACTTTCTCTAAAGTTCCTAATTCTTCTTCAACATAATCGCCTACTTTTCCTCTGCATCCAAGACGAGCAAATTCATCTTTCGCTACATCTATTCTATTATCGATAATTCTCTTCAAAAACTCTTTCGGTGTTTTGCTTTTTATAAAACTTATGTAGAGCTTACAAGTATCCTCCACACCTTCCCATGGTTTTGATTTTTTGTTTTTGTAATATTTTTTAACGAGATTTTCTAGCTCCTTTTGTTTTTTTTCAAAGCACTTTGGTTTGAGTGGAAATTCTTCTTTTTCTTTCTTATTGAGAATTGTCCAGAGGTTATAGTTAGTTATTCTGTTTATAAATCTTCCTACTAAATATTGCAAATGCTCGTTAGAAAATTCGCTTTCATATTTTTCTTCCAGTTCTATGGCTTTATCAATAATTGCTTCCATTAATTCATTCAAAATTTCGCCACGACCTTTATAAATTATAGACTCTCTGAATTCTTCTATCTCAAACCTTTTTATAGATACTTGTGCCGAATACGAAAAATCGTGAGTGAATACACTATATGTTTCACAATCTTTAATGGCTTTAATTTTTTCTTTTAATTTTTTTGCGTGTCTTTTGGCCTTTTCATCGTCTTGGTTTTCCAGTGCTTCTCTTAGATCGCCTGATATAATATCTATTTGATCTAATAATTTTTCATCCAAATTTTTTCCCATTTCCCACCTCCTTTTTGTCACTATTTAAAAGTGATAAATTCTTTATAAATCTTTCGTTTTGGGTACAGTTAAAAAACTTGAAAGAAGTTTAGAAATAAAAAGGTAATTTTAAACTAAGAATTAACTAAACACTTATCCTTCCATGGACATTGCCTGCATTGCCATTTCATCTCTTCATTGATTCTGGCTTCAGGCTCTGGCAGTATATGTTTTATTAGATGATAATGTAGCTTTTTTAACCTTCCAATTGCTTCGTTAACTATTTTTTCATCATAACTTATTTCAAAAGCCTTACTTTGCAAAGTATTTTTTTCCACATATAAAATAATTCCTTTGTGTATATTTTTTGCGTACATATAAAGATGAAGTTGCATCACATGACTTTTTTTTGCTTTATTAACATATCTTAAATCCCTAGATGATTTAACTTCAAGAAGATAAATTTCATTATCTATCTTAACCTCTATTACATCATCTATTCTCCCAGAAATAATTACTCCATCAATTTCTATTTTTATTGGAACTTCACTCCCAATCAACTCAACGTGAGGATTTTTTTCTGATTTTAGAACCCCAACAATAAAATTATGTATCATGTCTCCAACCTGAAAAATTTTGATTAGTTCTTTATCATGCTTTCTTGGATATTTGTAAGAGTACCAAGATTTTCTTATGCAATTTCCTACCTCTGACGGATAATACCTTCCTATTTCTTTCTCTCTTAATTCCTTATCAAGATGTCTTTCTATAAGCTCATTAAAGTCTATCATTTTAATGATTTTCCTCCAACGAAACCTTGTATCCAAAGAATTTACTAATTAATCTTTCAAGTCTTGTCGGCTCTTTTATGTAGTATTTTGTTGGCTTTATTTTTTCAAAACTATTTTTTATTTTTGGAAAATATTTTCTTTTTTTGTACCATCTAGAAAAAAAATTTCCCTTATTAATTTGTTCATGTTTGTAATTTAAATATTCCTTTTCAATTTTCAATACGGCCTTCTCCTGCAAAACTCTGTAATTTCTAATTTCCAATTCTGTCAGGAGGGGTGAAAATGGATAGAAAAAAGGTATCATTAAGGTTTTCTTTAGACTTTTCTCCCTTAGATGTTTCAAATCGTATTTAACAAACATTCTTTGATGAAGAAGTGCCTCTCTTTTCAATTTTTTTAGATTTGCTTCCTCACCACAAGGAATAACCTTCCCTTTGATTATGTTCTCAAGGAATTCTTCTTTATTTTTCGCATTTGAAAATGTATATGTCAATCCGATTCTTCTCAAGGTATGCGCATCACTTCCTGCTACGCCTATTTTATTATTTATATAGGCAAGCATTTGTGCAAATTCGTTTTCTCTTTGCATCGATCCATTTATAGTTTCAATCACATCAAAATAACTAAGCCACTCATCTATTAACTTCGGCTCAAGTTTTGTTTCCGGATTAACAACATAACCTATATGGCAAAGAAAGTAAGGTTTTCCTTCTTTTTTTGCAAATTTCGTAAATTCTTTTAATCCAATTTTCCTCAATTTTAGAAATTCCTTATGTAGTTGTTCATCAAGATCGAGAACAATAACATCAACTAAATGACCTTTCTTTGATGCTTTAACAGTATATTCTGCACCAACAATAACATCCTCGTATTTTTTAGAAAGCTCCAATGCGCATGCTATTTCGTTATGATCTGTTATTGCCACAAGGTCCATTCCCCTCTTTTTAGCAATTTTATAAACTTCTTCTGGTATTGAATAGCAATCTTTAACCTCAAAAAATCTTGCCCATTTATTCGTAAAGAGTATTTTTGAACAAATTGTATGAACATGCAAATCTACTTTCATCCCATAGAAGTTGATTTAATTTGATTTTTAAATCTTACGCTGAATCGTCTTTGTCGCTCAGCATTCTTTTATATTCTTCCAATTCTCTTAAAAACCTCCTAATTGTTTTGTTAACGTGCTCTGGCTGGGTTTTAAGAATTTTGGCTGTCTTTTTTAGAATCTCAGCTTCATTCAATTCCTCCCTTTTTGGTTTTCCCAATTTCAGTTCTTCAACATTTATTTTTCTTTTTTTCCTTACAGCTTTTCTTGCCGTTTTCCATTTAAGGAATAAATCCTCTGCCATAGAAGGGATCTCACAAATTTCTACACCTAAAAGTTCTGCAATCTCCTTAAGGATGCTTTTTTCTTTCTTAAATTCGTTCAATGCTGCTCTTCCAGCTTTATACTCTATTCTAACAACGCCGTCTGATATCTTTGAAGTCTTTGTAATTATCAATTTTTCTAATTCATAAGTATTAGCAACGTGTGTTCCACCACATGCCTCCACATCAACTTCTGGAATTTCAATAATTCTTAGTGTCTTGCTTGGAACTGCACCACCCTGATAAATCCTCATTCCATATTCTTTTTCTGCCTCATCTCTTGGCAGAAAAAAAGACCTAACAGGAATTCTTTCGTTTATTATTTTATTTGCTTCTTCTTCTATTTTTTCTATTTCTTCTTCATTTAGGTTTCTATAATGAGTTATGTCTAATCTAGCTCTATCAACATCTTTAAATGCACCTGCTTGATTAACATGGTTGCCAAGAATCCTTCTAGCAGCGGCATTGATTATATGGGCTCCTGTATGGTGTTGCATTAATTGAAATCTTCTATCCCAGTCTATTTCTCCTTCCACTTCTTCACCTTCACCAAATTTAACAGTTTTTAAATGATGAACAATATAGCTTCCCTGCTTCTCCACATCGACAACTTCGCAATTGTTTATATAGCCTTTATCCGGCTCCTGTCCTCCTGATCTTGGATAAAAGCAAGTTTTGTCCAATACAACATATTTTCCATCAATTATTTTAAGTACCTTTGCCTTAAATCTCGTCATTCTTTGATCCTTGTAAAATAACTCTTCTGTTGGTGGGATCCCCTGATCAATAATAAATTTTTCAACCACCTTACTTTCCTCTTCTTTTTCATGTAATTGTGTTATTTTTGTATAGAAATCTTCAGGTATTTTAATCTCTTTGCCAACTTTTTTAGCCTCCTCCTTTATCATCTCAGGACTTATTCCTTGGCTGTCATACAACCTCAATAGTTTTTTTTCAGTAATTTCTTCCCCAATAATTTTTGAGATTATTTGCTTTGCCTTTTGTTTGGTGTTTTCGTATTTTATTTTTTCCACATCCAATATATTTTTGATATCCTCCAAATTTTCCATCAATTCTGGAAATAATCTCTTTAGATATTTAGCATGCCATTCACAAATTTCAGGAACATAAAGGTTCCATTTAAATCTATCAAGAAAGCCCATTATCCTTCTGAAAACAACCCTTAGATTGTATCCACCTGCTGTATTACTGGGCAAAGCAGAATCGCTTATTGCAAAGAGGAGTGTTCTTGCATGGTCTGCTATTGCGTAAATCGCTTCTATCTCTTCTATTAAATTTTTAATTTCTTTAGTTAACCCTAGCTTTTCCACTATCTTCTCTTTCTCTTTCCCCAAGTCCTTAACATCGTCTAAATTCAAACTTCCAATAGATTTAAAGTAAGGACCAAGAAGCTTTTGATCATAATTTAAGCCGGTAGCACGAATCAACTTTTTTAAAACTTCCCCAAAAACACAATCGTAGCTTGTTGGCGTACCATTTGATATCCAGGTAAATCTTTCATGACCGCCACCCATGTCTATTACTTTTTTTTCCATTATTCGGTATTTTGAAGGTGTACCCATAAATTCGGTAAATACTGCATTCCCAAGTTCCAGACCTCTAACATGGTATTCTAAGCTATAACCAAATGCTCCTGAACCAACCCAAACATCTTCTATAAAAACAATCTCTTCTGGTTTTATTCCAAAAATTTTTGTAAGCAACTCAAAGTCCAGTTCTATGCATCTGTCCTTCCAATAACCGTTCTTGCCATCATACGAAGAAGATTGCTGTATCATTAAAAATGTTGTATAAGACCTTCCATTTATTCCTGTATTGGAAATGTCGTTAAATCTTATACATGGCTGTGTTAAAATCACATTTGTTGCTGGAAATTCAAAAGTAAATTTTCCATTTGTTTCCCTATAAAAATCCACAATCCCTGCAGCAGTAAAATACAATGGCTTAAACCATCTGCAAACAACGGGATATCTTTTGATTTCAACATGATCATTTTTAACAAAAAAATCCCTTATAGCATTCCATGTCTCAAAATAGTCAAAACTTTTCTTAGTTGGTGGATTTCCTATAAAATCATATGGCCTACAAGTTGAATCATTGCAAATTTCCTGCTCTGTTAAAGTCCAGAAGAATTTTCCACAATTTTTACACTGCTTTCTTTTAAATCCAAGTTCATCAAAAAGCCTTACCTTCCAATATTTTTCAGGATCTTTTTGAAATTTTTTAATTAATTCCTTTTTCGAAAGCATACTCATATTCCAAATAATTTAGTATTTAAAATTTTCCAAAGTATTTCAAAATCTACTGAAAATTCCGAATATTAGAATCCCAAAAAGAAAAATGGCTGTTGTAAGAGATGTTAATTCGGCAGCAAAACTGTCATCAAATTTATATTTTACAGCAATCAATGTGTTTGTCAAAGCCGGGGGAACAAAAGCGAGAAGAATAAAAGAATAGAGGTAAGCGTTCTTAAATAGTGGAAAAGCAGAAAGGAATGTAATTAATGGCAGGAATATAAATTTGAAAAGGGACGCACTTAAAAAACTTCTATCAAATTTTACGTATTTGAATGAAATACCAATAACGAATGGTGCCAGATAAATTGCAGATAACGAAAAATCCTTTATGAGTTTCGGTAAAAGGAAATCCAACTTTAAAGCTATAAATGCAAACACCGCAGCATAAAGAGGGGGAAATCTTAGAGCTTCGTTTAATGCATAACGCCCCTTCCTATAAATACTATTTGCAAAAAATACACCAATTGTATAGTGAAGTACGCCATTAACAACAGAAAAAATAGAAGCTATACCCCCTCCTATATCACCATAAAATGCGTAACAAAGAGGTATCCCTAAATAACCCGTATTTCCAAAAACACTACAAAGAAAAAGTGAGGCTTTCCTTTTTCTGCTTAAATTTGAATTTTTAAAAACAACATATGAAATAATTGAAGCTACAGTTATGATTAAAAACGCTAGTAATACTATATTGCCAAATTTAAAATTTTTTAGGCTTGTTATGGAAGAAAAAATAAAAAGCGGCAATCCAAAATAGATTAGGTAGTTATTTACCGCCGATTTAATTTTGTGCGAAATTCTCAGATGGCTTAATACAAAACCAAAAAGAAATGAAATAAATACCAAAAGGATATTCAAAAATTTCATAACCTCTCTAATCTTTTTTTCAGCATTTCGAGCTCTTCATCGAGAAGCGCCTTTTTTGTTTTCTTTTCAATTTTCTTTTTTTCAATTAATTTTTCAGGCTTCTTTTTGATTTTTAGTTCTTCGATTTTTACCTGCGGCCATTGGGAAACATTCAATTTCATATTTAATTTCTTTATCTCTGCCATAAGATGCTTAAATTCACTTATTTTTCTTCTTTTCTCTTCCCTCATCTCTCCATATTCATCAATTTTTTTCATCAGCTCTATTGTATCTATTGCAATCTGTAAAATGTTTTTCCTTAATTCTTTTGGCCTTTCTATTTTAACATGGAGAGCTTCCATCATACCTCAAATAAAGATTTGTCGATTGATATTAATTTGTCTTTTATTTTTCCCAGTTCAGCAGTCCATTTTTGCAATTCTTTCTCCTCTTCTTCTTTTATTTTTGCTATTTCACTTAAAATTGCATTTGCCTCATCAAGCTTAATCTTTAATTCTTTGATTGTCCTCATTACATCTTTGTATTTATCTATTTTAACAAACAATGGTTTTTCTTCTATTTCCACTGTTTCTGGATAAGAGATTTCTTCTTTCTCTTCTTTTTCTTTTTTTGGCTTTGTTTCTGCAACCTTTATTTTCTTCTTTGGTGGTGTAACTTCCTCCACAGCCTCTTTTATCGCCTCAACCTCTTCTTCTGTTATTGTTGGTTTATAAACAGGAACTTCCTCTTTTGGCAATTTTGGGAACTCTTCTTTTTTCTTTTCTTCTTCCTTCTTTTTTTCCTCCTCTTTTTTCTTTTTTCCGAATTTAAAGAAAGGCATAAACATACACCTCCTATTTAATTTTTAATGTAGACAAATATTTAATATTTTCTGTATAAAAATTTAAGAAATTATTTAAATCAAAACAGAATAATTTAGCTTATGAACATAACAGTTATTATTCTTAGCGTATTAGCTGTTTTTCTTATTATTATTTTAGTGCTTTCAAAATTTGTTTGGAGAGTTTCAAAATTTATGGTGAAAATAATTCTAATCATTTTAATAATAATTTTAATTTTTAATTTTTCTTCGAAATTTTTTGAGGAAAAAGAAAAAGTAAGAGAGATTGAAAATGTAACCAATGAAACATTTGTTAAAAACGAAACTGAAAACATAACAAATGAGGCACCAAAAGAATTAAATATAAATAGCTAATCTTTACAAGTATGTATGATGTAGCAATTCTTGGGTGCGGGCCTGCAGGTTTAACAGCGTCAATCTATGCATCAAGATATGGTTTAAATCCAATAGTATTATATTCAAAATTTGGAGGTATGACTGTAGAAGCTTACATAGTAGAGAATTACCCTGGATTTGAGTCTATTAATGGATTGGATTTGATTAAAAAAATTTTCAACCATGCAAAAAAATTTGGTGGGAAATTTATCGAAGAAGAGATAAAGGAAGTTAAAAAAGAGAAAGGATTCTTTATTTTAAGATCTGAAAAAAATACTTACAAGGCAAAAAGTTTAATTATTGCAACAGGGACAGAAAAGAGAAAACTTGGAATAAAGAATGAAGAAAAATTTATAGGAAAAGGATTGAGTTATTGTTTTAGTTGTGATGCTCCATTCTATAAAGGAAAAATTGTTGGTGTAATAGGGGGTTCGAGCTCTGCCGCAAAAGCTGCAATCTATTTAAGCGACATAGCAAAAAAAGTTTATCTCATTTATAGAAGGGAAAAATTAAGGGCCGAGCCAATATTAATAGAAAAGATTGGGAAAAAGAAGAATATAGAAGTCCTATACAATACAATAGTTGAAAAACTTGAAGGAAAGGAATTTTTGGAGTATGTTGTAACAAATAAGGGAAAGCTCGTACTTGATGGGATATTTGTTGAGATAGGAGGGGTTCCTTCAAATGCTATTGCCTTACAACTGGGTGTTAAATTAGACGAAAATGGGTTTATAATAGTTGACAGGGAAATGAGAACAAATGTGGAAGGTGTTTTTGCTGCCGGAGATATAACAAACAGCACATTAAAGCAGATAATCACAGCTGCAGCACAAGGAGCAGTTGCAGCCTTCACAGCCTATAATTTTCTCAAGAAGATTTAATCTTTTTCTTGATTTCAGAAAATGCTTTTTCTATTAATTTTTTATCCCACCCTGCAGAAACAAGTTTTTGCTTTATTTTTTCCTCAGAAGCACCGTAATACAGGCAGTACTTTATATAATCCTTGAGCTCAACATAACTTGTATCCTCCTTAACCGGAACCTTAACAATTTTTTCAACAATTTTCTCCTTTATTACAGGCTTCTCCACTATCTTTGGTTTTTCAACTATTTTCACTTCTTTTTTTTTGTATAATTTTTCAGAAGAGAATATAAAAACATAAACGAAATATCCAATATAAATTAGTCCAAGGATTATTGCCGTAGTTATAAAATATTTATGAGCGAACTTTGCAACAAAGAATATAATAACTAAAATAAGAAGCCCAACAATAGCTAAATGAATAAAATCTTTTAATTCCATTTTATTCTTTACTTAGACTTATTTTTGATGTTGCGCCCCCAACACCGTATATTGCCTCAACAGCAACACCTTTGTAAGTTGTTTCCAAAACTGGATTTTCTGGACCAATTTTGAATCCTATTTTTCTTGCTATTGTTTTGATTAGGTCCTTTAACTCTTCCTCGTCTCCAATGGTAATATTTGTTTCAATCTTCTCTGGAAAATTTTTATGCTTCACTACTACTGGTTTTTTAGGGCCCTCACAATATATACCTTCTAAGTTTTTGTCCCTCATTAACAAATCTAACCTTTTAAAACCAAGAAGGTCTCTTTTAAGATAGAACACAATTTTTTTCAGTAATTCTTCGCTGTAAACAATTTTGTCCTTTTTACATATTTTCCTAACAATCTCTCCAATTTTTTCCTTGTCTTTTAAAATTTCTGGATTTTTTTCAAATTTCTTCCCAACTATTTTCATTACATCATTCACAAGTTTTGCGTTAACTATTGGAAAAATAAGGTTATATTTTAGTTTCCCATTCTTATCTTTTGAAATTTCAACACCTATTTTTTCACCAAAGACATCAAATGAATAAGAAAACTCGGGCCTAACCTCTGGCTTGATTTCTTTTTTAACTTCAATTTTTGGTTTTGGAACTTCAATTTTGGGTGCCTCTTTTGGTGGGATCGGTGGAGGAGGCAATTCTTTCTCCAGTTTTTTCTCAATTTTTTCCCTTATTTCTTTGACCTCCTTTAGTTCCTTCTCTTTTTTTGTTAGAGAAGCTGCATGAAAAACTGCTTTAATAAAATTAACAAGAATTATCGCTTCTTTGTTGTATTTGGGTGGCCTTCTTTGGATAAGTTCAAGAATTTCTTCAAGTAATTTTTTATGTTCTTGTATTTGTCTATCCAGTATAAACTTTACGGGCATTTTATTCTGTTTTGAGGGGTTTAGGCAATATGCTTACAGATTCCCTCTCTTTAACGTATTTTTCAAGCATAGATATTGCCTTGATGAGATTTTTATTTTGTTCAAGCAAAGAATCTAGCTTGTGTAGGAGTGGATCCTCGTATTTTCCTGTTTTGATATGTTCACCTGCCTCCTTAAAAAGAGTAACCAAAGAATCGACTTTTTTTGAAAGCTCTTTTATCGAATCGACTAAGTCAACTATTTTATGTTGAAGCAAAATATTATTTTCTATTAGCTTTTCCATTATTTTAGCGCTAGAAGTTCTCGCCATTATATTAATCAAAGAAAGAGAATTTTATAAACTTTTTGATATGCCT
>JAFCFS010000082.1 GCA_017608525.1 Candidatus Woesearchaeota archaeon
CTAATGCCGCTTTTCTGTAAACGCTTTCGAAGCTGCAAAGCAGCGGATAAAGAGGTAACCGTTTTTCCGCTGCCGGTAGGAACATTTAAAGAAAATATTTTTTGTGAAAGTTTGGTTTCAGAAATGGATTGATCCGCTTCCTGAAAAATATTTTCACGAATCAAATCCATTTTGTTTTTAGGATCACCAAAATTTTCTTCTTTGAATTTTTTAACTGCATCACAATCAAGCTTACCTCTTTCAGGTTTAACTTTCCTGTTAAAAATCACATCTTCTTTATCGGAATGCAAAAGCAAAGAATAGATAAATTGAAAGATTAAATAGTATTCGGTTTTTTTATTAATTTTTTTAAATGCTCTTTTTTCTTTTCTTAAAAGATTTTTTTTGTAAAATTCAATAAGCGACTCTGGTAATTTTTTCACTGATATTGAAAGCTGTAGTTGTTTGTTTACAAAACCAAACAGAAAATTTAACTCTTTCTTGTTCATTGAACTTAATTGAACGTCCAAATGTTTAATGGGAACATTTAGTTCATCCGGTTCATCTGAAAGAGGAATCGAATTATTAATATTCCCATGATGCTTTTTGATGATAAGAAAAATAATAAAAGGCATCATATGTAATAATTCATTTTCTTGATTTTGTGAATCTACATATTGTTTTGCTATCCAATAGGCTAAAACCGAGGAGATTAGGGAATGGCTTGTTTCGGACATGTTTTTCATCTGTTCTTTTTTTTGTTCATCTTCTTCAAAAAGATATTCCTGAAAGTATGAGGTTGCTTTTCCAAAATCATGGGCAAAACCCATTAACCAGATAAGCTTTGTCCAATAATCTTCGGGTATAAAAGAAAACAGATGGTGGTTGGTTTCTTTAAATTTTTCTAAGCATGCATTTGCAACATTTTCTAAATGTGAGTACAAATATTTTTCAGGGTGAGAAAATAGATTAGAAGAAAACAATATTATCTCCTTTTTCAGTTTCCCAGAATTGTTTCACTTTACATTGAAGCGCTTGTCCTTTCCTTTCAAACAGAATATCTTCGCGTTTGTTTACAATTCGATCCATCTGCATTTGTATCGGATAATTTACTTTAAAAATTTCCTGATCAATTCCGAAATTCAGAGAATTATCATCAAGCAGTTGTGAGTATGGAAGAACGGAATTTAAATCATTCCAACTCTCTGAATTTTTTTTATTTATTCCCATTTCTCCAATAAACTCGTAATTTCCCAATAATTCACTTAATCCTAATGCTATCGAATAAACTGCCTGGTGATTTTGCAGATATTTTTTTAATCGGTTGTAGATGTCAAAATTATTGTGCTGAAAATAGACCGTATAAGAAGCATCTTTAACAAATTCTATACGTATTTGTGTTCTATTATGAATTCGCCAAAAATAATGTTTTGTATCAATCAGGTTTTGAGACCACCTTATTTTTTTTACCGGATTATTAAGACAAACTGCCAATTTATAATCATCCGGGGTTTGAAAATAGGAAAGATATTCTTCTTTCTCCAGACCGATGATTGCGGAAATAATCCCAATTAAGGTTGGTGGGGGCGGAAATTCAAAAGTCAGGGGAGATGTGGTTGTATAAAATTTTTTAAAATGCCCGTAATCTCCCCATAATCTGAATGCTAAGATTTTAGCCATTACAGCACCTCGGAAGATTTATCCATAAATTTTTCAAGCTCTTCCAGTTTTATAACTTCATCTTTGTTTTTAAACCTCATTCTGCTGTCAGTAATAAATTCAATATTATCAACTTTATCATTGTAAAGTTCAATTTTCTCCATCAACCGTGTCATGTCAATGACGTAATCTTCCGGCTGTCGGATTTGCTCGTCTCTTTTTTCTGATTCTAAAGAAATGAGATTATCCAATTCGCCGATAAAGAAATCGGGTTGATTATAATTAATTGTTAAGAGCAAACGCGGGCACTGGTACCCTTGAATAGGTAGCCTATGTTATTGAAAATATTTAATAAATCACCTTGACAGAACCAAGATAAGAGTGTAAATAAGGGTCAATTTTCAATTGATACGGTAA
>JAFCFS010000083.1 GCA_017608525.1 Candidatus Woesearchaeota archaeon
AGGCTTTTTATTCTTTTAAAATAGGAATCATCCTTGCTGTTATCAACTAACAAAACATCATAGTTTGGATATGTAAGACTTTTAACAGCATTAGCGTATTCTTTTAGACAATACCCATGTGTGCTGGCAGTTGGGCATCCTACCAAAACCTTAGGGATTTTCATTTTCCGAAACGTAAATTCTATAACCTCCCTTCTTTGCAATTACCTTTAAATTACCAAAAACTTTAAACATTTCTTCGCTTAAAATTTTTCCGCCTTTTTTATGCCTGGCAACCAATTCTAATTTTCCGCTTTTCTTCAAAAAATTTTTACTTTCAGCGATCATTTTTATGCAGATTTTTTTTCCAGCTGTTTGTGGTGGATTAAGCAGTATAACATCAAATTTTTTATCTTTTACTGGATCAAACATATTTCCATTTAAAACAATAACATTTTTTAGATTTGAAGAATTTAACTTAGCCAATTTACAAGCTCTCTTATTGATATCCACCATATAAACTTTATTTTTTGTTAATGTTGCAGCTACAATACCCAAAACCCCATATCCACAACCTAAATCCAAAACTTTATCTCTTTCATTAACTATCATTTTTTCTGCAAGTAATTTTGTGCCATCATCGATTTTTTTAGCAGAAAATACACTAGGAGCAGTTATAAATTCATAAAATCGACCCCTAATTTTGGCTTTGATTTTTCTCAATTTTAGTTTTGCCTTTGGGGTCTTAGAAAAATAATGCTCTTCCATTTTATCTCATTATTCCTAATAAGTGAAGGCACAGCCTATCAGAAGCCCTTATGATTTCTTCTTCATTTATCCCCTGAACAATAATACAATTGTTTGAAGAATAAACTTTTGTTTCGTTGCCAAGTTTAAGCCATATAATACTTTCTTTATCTGTTGCATCAGCACAAGTTTTAACATCTTTGTTTCCATGCTTTTTAGTTAGCGCACTTTTAACAGGTATATTATAAAACATTCTATTTGCCAAAAATTTTGTTATTTCTAGCGCTCCAACAACTGTTTTTCCTGTTAAATTTTCTTCTGGATCAATTGTAATATAAACTAGTTTGTCATCAGCTATTTTTTTCTTTATTTGGCCGTCCAATTTTATATCGCTAACTTCCCTTGGACCGTATCTTAAATATATTAAGTATGGTTTTGGATCATTTGGAAAATATATCTTAATAGCGTACATTATTGTATCTTTTTCTTTAACAGGCATAACCTCAAAAATGCTTTCGCCATTAGACCATTTATATGGCCTTAAGCCACTATGCATTTTAAAATAAACACCAATTGCAAATCCAATTAGAGCCATTAACAAAACATAAACCAATATTTTAATTTGTTTTTCAGTATTCATTTTAAATAATAATCTATTATTATCTTATCTACCAATTTAGTTAATTCTTTTTTACCTTCAATTTTTAAACAATTGTTTTCAAAAATAACCTTGCTTTCGTTGCTTTTCTTAAACACAATAATTCCAATAGTATCTGTAGCATCTTTACAATCTTTTAATGGAAGTTCTGAACATATTTTAATATCAACATTGCACGCTTCAACAACAATTGGTCTAAGGGGAATGTTTCTTCTAAATTCATAGACCGCTTCCTTAATTCCAGGGATAGTTGGATCAATTGAAAAATATATTTTATTTAATGAATTAAGTTTATTAATTCCGGTTTCTTGTATTGTTATATTTTCTAACCCTTTTGGATCATTTAAAATAGTTATAAAACTATTTCCTATTCTTGCTGTGTAGCCTTGATCAGTTTTATAAAATTTGAGATTTTTTATTTCGTAAACATTTTCTTTGCCCTTCCACATATTCAGAGCGCTACCTACCATAATGAGAACTATAAATGTTCCTATTAGGGTTGTAAAGAATTTTGGATTTTTTAGCAAAGGAATCTTTTGTTTTTTAGGAGGTCTTTTTTTCATTTGTGTAGAAAATTACAATGAGAAATAAAAATTTTTCGAAAATTAAATTAAAATAAATAAAAAAGAAAAAATTTAGGTTGTTTCAACAGTTATGTCA
>JAFCFS010000084.1 GCA_017608525.1 Candidatus Woesearchaeota archaeon
TCCCCTTCATTTGAACTTGCCTTAATAAAAATCTCTAAAAGTGCTTCTGGCTTTTGTGTTGGATAACCCATTCTCTCTTTTGCGGTGCCTTGAACGAAAGGTATCTCAAAAACTTCTGTTGGTCTACCTTCTCTCATATATGCTTTTCTTGTTTTTCCATCTTTTGTATGATAAAGTTTGTATCTTCTTCCTTGTTCATCAATTTTATCATACCTTCTAATTGCTTTTTCATCATATCCTATTAAAATAGCATTTTGATGAAAAGTCCATTTATTACCTTTTGAGTAAAATAAAATTGTATCGTGTTTTCGTGGATGATTATTATGTGTGCTTGTTGGTCCAAAATATTTCCAGATTATCTCTGCTCTGAAATTATTATAACCAAAAACTTCATCCATCATTTGTTTTAAATAGTGACTTGCGTGCCAGTCGCAGTGTAAATAAATTGTTCCTGTTGGTTTTAGAACTCTCCAACACTGGTCTAATCTCTCTCGCATATAAGCAATATAAACATAAATCCCTTTGTGTCCACCTTTCCATCTTTTTTCTATATCTTCATATTGTTTTAAGATATTTGGGTGAATTTTAGCTCTCAATTTTTCCCAATCTTTATCAGTAAATTTAAATTTGCTTGCTTTATCTTTAATCCAAAAATCTTCGTAATGTTTTTGAGAAAAAAATGGTGGGTCAAGATAGATTAAATCAATAGAATTATTTGGGATTTTCTCCATAACTTTTAAACAATCACCACAATAAATAACATTAGTTTCCATTTTTATTTTAATTATTCAAGTATTTTAAATCTTTTTCTTTCGGATTCTGTTAAGCCATCACCCGTTAATGCACCAGAGAATATAGAGCCTATGGTAGGTGGAGGCTCAATTTTCTGGAATAAACCATTAGCAGAAAAAAATATTATTATTGCTAAAAGAATGAAAGGAAAAGTAATGATTAGTTATGATAATCATCCAAGAGTTAAAAGAGCATGTAAAGGATTGAAATTTAAGAAAATAAATCATACTTATATTCTTAATAAAAGAACTAACAATAAAGGAAAACCAGTAACAGAACTTCTTATAACTAATTTTTAATATCTTGCTACAAATCTTCCTTTAGAATCTCTTAATCTTTTCTGCTTCTTCCCCCTTATAGTTATCTCATCCACATATCCAACAGTTCTTCTTATCTTCCCAGTTTTCTTCTCTTTATACTTAGCCCTAAAAAATACTCTTACTTCTTTCTTAACTTGCTCAACATCCACAGGAGGAGCTGGAATTATCTCCTCCTCAATCCTTTCCTCTTCCTTTTCCCTATTTGCTTCAATTATCTCTTGAATTATAGGTCTTTGAAAAAAAAGCCTAAAATCTCTATTTTTCATCCCATCAACATAATTAGCTAAACTAGAATCTAAACTAAACACTTCTCTTAATACATTTTTAAAACTATTGAAGTTAATTATTTGAGACAAATATTGAGATAAAGTTAATCCTCTTGATTTAGCCATATCATTAGCTAATGTTTTAAACCATTCATCAAAATATTCTAATCTATGTATGTTCCCTTTCTCGTAATCATCTGAATAATAATTATGTCCGATTTTAACCTCCTATCTTTTTAAATTTAAAAATCTTAATAAACTTTTCTATATTCTTTTTTTTATTTTCCAAACTTAAATTAGAGAATCTTTCTAAATTTCCTCTTCTAATTATCTTAATATTTTTCATAACATTATTTATTTTCATATCTTCAATTTTAAAGTTTTCTAATTGATTATCATCAAGGGGTAATGCTATATTATTTCCGACAAGACTATAAGGCAATTTCCTTAATCTTGAATTTACTCCATTATTTGCTAAATCTAAAAAATTCAATTTTAACATTTCTTTTATATTTTCAACAATTTCTTTATGAGGATATATATTACCTCTTTCTATTTTTTCAATAGAAAGATACTCTCCATTTATGATAATCTGAAAACCCTTATTTCCAGAAAAAACCACATAATATGGAATATTATAATCATCTAGATATT
>JAFCFS010000002.1 GCA_017608525.1 Candidatus Woesearchaeota archaeon
AAATATTTTTATGAAGATAGATGAAAAAGAACTCATTAGTCTTCTTTCTTCTCTTATAAAACAAAAAACGATTAATCCACCAGGAAATGAGTTCCTTGTTGCAAAAATTGTTGAAAAATATTTTAGGAAGAATAAGATAAAATACAAGAAATACGAGAAAATTAAAGGAAGAACAAATCTGCTTGGGTTTATAGGAAAAGGAAGGCCCAGCATAATGATTGCCTGCCATGCAGATGTTGTTCCTCCTGGAAAGGGTTGGAAAACTGATCCATTCAAACCAGTAATTAAAAATGGAAAGATCTTTGGTAGGGGTGCGGCAGACAATAAAGGGCCTCTAGCAGCAATGCTTGTGCTTGGAAAATTGCTTAAGAAAATAGAGAATCAATTAAAAGGAAGTGTAATTCTCGCCGTTGTTGCAGATGAAGAAAAGGGGTCAAAGTTTGGTATGTTATATTTGCTTGAAAATGGAATAATTAAACCAGATTATGCCATAATTCCAGATGTAGAAGGGAATATGAAAAAAATAATTATAGGCGAAAAAGGACTTATTCATATTAGAGTTACTGTTACAGGAAAACAAGCACACGCCTCAACCCCAAAATCAGGAATTAATGCAATTTATTTAATGAGCGATTTCATTGAGAAGCTTAAAAAATTCAAATTTAAATATAAGCCACACAAACTTTTTTCTCCACCAACTTTAAATGTTGGAAAAATTTCTGGTGGTGTTGCACCGAATGTTGTTCCAGGAGAATGCGTTGCTGAAATAGACGTGAGGTATTTGCCATCACAAAATTATAAAGAAATACTTAAAGAATTAAAAAATTTAGCTGGGAAAAATTTTAAGTTTGAAGTGATAATGCATGTGAAACCATCTGTAATTGAAGAGAAAAATATGCTGCTGAATATTTTAATTAAGAACCTGAAAAAAATAGGGATACACCCGAAAATAAAAGGAATGGGGGGAGTAACAGTTTCTAAAAACCTAGTTCAAAAGGGAGTTATTTCTTTTGCGTTTGGCCCGGGCGATAAAGTTGCTCATACAGCTAACGAGTACATAAGAATAAAGGAACTAAAAAAATTTATCGAAGTTCTTTATTTAACAATTACTGAATTTTTAAAATAAATTTCTATAAAACTTATACTTTTACTTGTTAACCTTTTTAATTTAAAATCAAAAACTCATTAAAAAAACGATAAATATTTAATTAAGTTGTATATTCAGAAATGCATGGATAAGGTTTTAAAGCGTAAAAAAGAGGAGATGCTTTTTGTTCCTGAAGTTTTCTTCTTAAAAAAAGAAAATGAATCCCTAAAAAAAGAGATAAACAAGTTAAGGAGGGAATTGAACAAGTTTAAAAACAGCCCATTATTGGTTTGTGAATTAATTGACTTATTTAAGGATAAGGCTTTAATCAAAACAAACAATGGAAACCTTCTATATGTTGAAATTCTATCGCCACTTGAAAAAAGTTTGAAAAATGGAGATTTTGTTTTAGTTGAGCAAAGGTCCATGACTATTGTTGATGTTCTCAAGAATAAATCTTTGGAGGCAAATAAATTTTTAATGGTGGAAAAACCGAAAATCGATTGGAATGATATTGGTGGATTAGCAAACGAGATTAAGGAAATAAAGGAGGTTGTTGAACTTCCGCTAAAAAAACCGGGCTTGTTCAGGAAAGTTGGAATTGAGCCGCCGAGGGGGGTTTTACTTTACGGGCCATCAGGGTGTGGAAAAACTATGCTTGCCAAAGCTATAGCAAATTCAACAAATTCTACTTTTATAGAGATTGTTGCTTCGGAATTGGTTCAAAAGTATATTGGTGAAGGAGCAAAACTAGTTAAGAATGTTTTCAGGTTAGCAAGAGAAAACGCGCCAAGTATAATTTTTATAGACGAAATTGATGCTATAGCTTCAAAAAGGTACTATGACGATATTTCTGGAGAAAAAGAAGTTCAAAGAACATTTATGCAGTTGCTTGCAGAAATTGATGGTTTTGACCCTTTAGGGAATGTAAAGATAATAGGGGCAACAAATAGAATAGATGCTCTTGATCCGGCATTATTGAGACCGGGAAGGCTCGATAGACTTATAGAGGTAAAAATTCCTAACCAAAAAGGAAGGGAAGAGATATTTAAAATCTATACAAAAAAGATGAATCTAGGAAAAATAAATCTAAAGGAACTAGCTAAAATGACAAACCAATTTACAGGGGCTGAAATAAAAGCAGTTTGTACAGAAGCAGGATATTTTGCAATACGTGAAAATAGGACAGAAGTGAAGCAGGAAGATTTTGTTAAGGCTATAAATAAAGTAAAGGAAATTGAAGAGGAAAACAAGGAGTACATGAAGGTATTTGGCTAGTAATCTCTATTTTTTAGTGTTTCTATAACAAGTTGCGCCAATCCTTTCTTGTTAAAAATTATATTTTTTAGATTTGCTCCCCTTTTAAGTTCTCCATTTTTAAAATGAATATACGTTAATCCATAATAGTTTCCTTCATTTAAATTCTCTACAAGTTTTAGTTCCTCTTCGATACTTTTTTTTGAAGGACAAAGAAATTCACAGCTTTCGAAAATGTCATCTGTTGTTTCATAAACTTTCCACGCACCATCTTCTTTGTACTCTACCCAACGGTGAGCCCCAGAAACATCCTCAGTTGAAACATACCCGGTTACTAGCCTAACTTTATCCTTTAGATGATTAAGGCCCAATTTTTCTACAATATACAAATAATTGCTATAAACAAAAATTGAATAAAAACTACAGTCAGCTTCCCCTTTTTCAAAAGCATCCCTTCGTTCTTTAAAGGGGAAATCTATGTGCGGAACATAGGTAAGATATTTTGCAGTTACTAGGTGTGCTAGTTTTAAAACCGATAATGGAGTTTTTAAGTCGTCTTTTAAAAATTTAAGATAGAGATCTGTCTTGCACAATTTTTGAATCTTCTTGCTTTTTATGGCCTTTTTAACATAGATTGGAGGTATAGAATAGTGAATTAAAGGATATGCATAACGATCAAACAGAAAAAGTGAAAACAAAACATACAAGATTTTTTTCAATTTTTTTCTTTTCATGCATTTCATTTTTGCGTTTCATTTTTTAAAAGTTTTCCAAATTTAGCAAATTTTTTATATGTTTTTTATTCTGATTTTCTTATGAAGGTTATTAAAATACCAATATCAAAAGGAGCGTTGGGAAAAAATGACGGTTGCGAAAAAGCTCCTGATTTTGTTGTTAAAAAATTTACTGAAGAAATATGGTGTAAAGAATCTGAAGATATCTTGCCGAAAATAGAAGTTGGAAATGTAGAAACAGTTGGAGATTTAAAAAAAGATCACGAAACAATTTACAAAAAAGCAAAGGAAAATGGATATCCAGCATTTTACATAGGAGGGGACCATTCAATAACATATCCTTTATTTAAGGCATTCTCTGAAAATTTTGAAAACCCTGGATTGATAGTTTTTGATGCACACCCCGATGTCTACAAAGAGCACGATTTTGTTACACATCAAGATTGGTTATTCTACTTAGTTGAGGAGGGAACCCTAAAAAAAGAAAACATTGTTTTGGTTGGTTTAAGAAATTGGGATCCAAAAGAGATAGAGTTTCTAAAAAATATGAAAATTGCATATTTTACAGCCAAAAATATTTTTAAAAATGTAGAAAATGTTTGCGATTTTTTGATGGAAAAGGCGAGAAGCTTTGATGGGTTTTATTTAAGCATAGACATAGATAGCATCGATCCTGCATTTGCTCCCGGAACTGGTTATATAGAGCCTGCAGGATTGAGTTCAAGAGAATTATTGTATTTTGTCCAGAGACTAAAAATATTAAAGAATCTTTTTGCAATAGATTTGGTTGAGATAAATCCAGATAAGGATATTAACGAATTAACAATTAAACTCGGCGCCAGAATTTTGGGTGAATTGATATGAGGCTATTTATTTCAATAGAACTGCCGAAAGAGATTAGAGATTATCTTGAAGAACTTAAGTCTACACTAAGGAGACTTCCAGCAAAAATTAAATGGGTTGCAAAGAAAAATTTACACATAACTCTAAAATTTCTTGGGGAAGTTGAGGATAAAAAAATTGAAATCTTAAAAAAAAGGTTAGAAAATATTAAAACAAACCCATTTGAGATAGAACTTAGCAGAATAGGTTTTTTTCCGAGTAGCAATTATATAAGAGTAATATGGGTTGGTGTTATACCTGAAGAGAACGTTATAAGACTCCAAAGAATGATTGATGGGGAATTAATTGACATGTTTCCAGGAGAGCAAAGATTCGAAGCGCACATAACAATAGGAAGGGTAAAATTCATAAAGGACAGGGAAAAATTCGTTAAAGAACTCAGCGATGTTCGAATTAAAAATATAAAATTCCGCGTGAATAATTTTAAATTGATGAAGAGCACTCTAAGAAGGGAAGGACCAATCTATGAAGAGATTGCATCATTTGAGCTTAAAAATTTTCATCAATAACTTTAGTTATTTCTTCAGCTTTTTTCTTTCCTATTTTCTCAACCTTCATCAAATCTTCCTTTTTTGCATTAAATAAATTTTTAATACTCTTGAATTCTTTTAGCAATTTTTTAGCAAGCTTCGGCCCTATTCCGGGAAGTGACTCAACAACCAATTGCTGCCTTTCCTTCAAACTTAGTGGTTTCCTTTTTGCAAGAATTCCGAATTCCTCTTTTTGACGAGATTTTCTTTTTGCTATTGTATACAAAAGTGATGCAGTATCCCTATAATTTCTGGTAGGAATTATGGGTATTTTAAAATCTATAGCTATTGAAGCCAACATCCCTCTTATAGCGTTTGGGTGGAGACTTCTTATAGTGTAAATATTATCTTCCCCTTCGATAATAAGGATAGCACTTTCGAAATTCTCTTTAAGCATCCCTAACTGCCTGATAAGCCTTTTGTCTACTATTGAATTAACAAAATCCTGAATAGTTTTTCTTTCAATTGCTGTATCTCCTATTATGAAATCGGCCAAATCTAATTTTTTATACTCTATTACAATTCCCTTCTTTGCCAGTTCCTTTCCTATCCCCGAGCTTCTTTCCCTTTTATCAATTATGACCTTCACAAAACTTCAATTTTTTGAGAAATTTTATAAATATTTCCAAATTCTGTTTCATGTGTATAGAAAATTTAAGAAGTTTGGTCTGGTAGCTGTAACATCAATAATGTTTGGTGGCTGTATTAAACACATCGATCTATATTTAAAAAACGATTGTAGAATGGCTTGCAAAAAGAAAAACAAAAAAGAGGGCCTCCTAAGGAAAATAATTAACCCATTTCTTGAGATATTTGATGATTATGAAAAAAGAACACTTTATTTGAAATCTGATTCAACTCTCGAAGAACTTGTTAATGGAAAAAACTATAGGGATAAGGTAAGGATAAAATTTTACGGTACTTTCGGAGGTTTTATTGGTCCATTAAGGGAATATTTTCTGAAGGATTTGGTTGAGATGGCAATAATATACAAAGATGATGTTTTGCTTCTTGACGCTGGCTCCATTGATGTTGTTTGTGATAGAGAAGTTTTTAATGAAATTGATGCCATACTTATTTCACATACACATTTTGATCACATCTGGCATCTTTACGGAGTATATAAAAATTTGAGAAAGGAGGGAAAAGAGGTTAAAATTTATTCCCCTCAAAAAGTTCCTTTCTGGAATCTGGCTAAAAATGTATCAACCAATATACCAAAGAAAATTAAATCTTTTGAAATAGAATACATAGAAACAAAGCATGATATAAAATGCTACGCCTATAAAATTAAGGTAAATGGAAAAGTCATTGGGTATACAGGTGATACGGCCTATTTTGAAGAGTTGGCAGATTTCTTTAAAGATGCGGATGTAATAATAACTGAGGCAAGTTTGTTAGAAAAGCCAAGGCATATTGATGAAAAGATGGGGATATTTAATAGGCATATGAGTCCACAGTCTGTTATTAAACTTGCAAAAAAAGCAAATCCGAAACTCATTGTTTTAACACACTTCAATAATCTCTCACCGAAAAAATTTAAAAAAGCAGTTGAAAAAGAATTCGAAAGAGTAATATACGCTACAAATGGGTTAGAATTAATAATTGATTAAAAGAAATCCAATAGATTTAGTTTTCTTGCTTCCCTTTCCTTCCCCATCTTTTTTAAAACAGACCTCATTAATTTTTCCTTTCTCTTTGCGCTCCAATAATAGGCTTGATCTCTGCTATTTTTTGTCATAAGAAAGATTATTTTTCCACTCTGTGTCCTTCCAACCCTGCCTATTCTTTGTATCTTTCTTATTTCGCTTGGAACAATGTCGAAAAATATTGCAACTTTCGCACTTGTTACATCAAGGCCTTCCTCTATGATGCATGTCCCAACAAGGATATTGTATTTGCCATTTGCGAAATCTCTCAGCCTTTCAATTTGTTCCTTTTGAGTCATTCCCTCCCTTTGTCCAACAAGCTTAACTGGTTTTACATTTTTAATTTTTGAGAGTACTTTGACAATCTCTTCAACTGTTGTTCTATAATTTGCAAAAATCATTATTTTTGTGTTTTTATCCCTTTCAAATTCCTTTTTAACAATTTCTATGAGCTTTTCCATTTTAGGATGGTTTATCCCTTTATCTAAGAGTTTTTTTGTTAAAGCTTTTGCCTCTATTACATTCTTATCAAAATTAATGCATGTTGCAGTTCTTCCAACCCCCTTCTCCAGTTTTTCCCAGTATTCTTGTAATGGAATTAAACCTTGGGTTTCTAGAAGTTCGGAAGCATAGCTCAATTTCAGTGCTTGGCTTGTTAGAGAAATTGCAGAATAATACGCTTTATAACCTTTCTTTACCTTCTTTAAAAACTCATTTTGGTAAACAATTAAATCTTTTTTTGTTATTTGGCTTGGAGCTTTATTTACATCAAAATTTTTTAATTTTTCAACCCTTTCTTTATAACTTTTTTTAATCAATTTATTTATTTTTTTCATTCCTTCTGGCAATTCAATCGGTACCCACTCGAACACTTTCTCCTTTATATAATATTTAAGGTCCTCATCTCTTTCAGTTCTTATTTCAACAGCATCTATTCCCAAATTACTGCAAATTTCATCTATTTTTTCTTTTGTCCCGCCAGGAGAAGCTGTAAGCGCAAGAACCTTAAATTCTCTTGCTTGTCTTTTATACTCATTAGCTATATAAACATATGCATAATCTTGAACACCATGATGTGCTTCGTCAAATACTACAAGGCTTACATTGCTTAAACTTATTCTTCCTTCAACTAAATCATTTTTTATGCATTGAGGTGTTGAAAAAACAAGCCTTGAGTTTTCCCAAATTTTTTTTCTGTTTTTTGGTTTGATTTTTCCAGTTATCAAAGCAAATTCTTTTTTTTCCAAATTTATGTAATTCTTAAAAGTTGTGTAATGTTGCGCTACTAAAGGCCTTGATGGAGCAAGCACCAATATTTTTGACTTTGGATATTTCTTTATTCTTTCTATAGCAAGCAAAACAGCAATCAAAGTCTTTCCTGTTCCTGTTGGCAAAACAACCAAACAATTATTTTTTATGCATGTGTTTAGTATATTTTCTTGGTAAAGTCTCGGTTTTGGTGTATGCATGAATCTAACTTATAAAAATATTTATATAAATTTTCTCTTTATTTTTTAATATGCTAACCAGACTTTTGGCATTCATGGATTTAATGACAGCTTTAGTGCTATTTTCTTTAAGCCATACTTCTGAAAGAGTTTTTATTATTTTGGCTTGGGTTTGTGTGTGTTACGTACTTTTCAAGGGATTGATTTTTTTAAGATCTTTTGCAAGCATAATAGATTTATTTTCCATACCATTTATCATCCTTGCGATTTTCAGTAGCTACAGCATAATCACTTACCTGTTTGTCATATGGTTTTTGCAGAAATCAATATTGAGTTTTATTTCTTAGCCTTAAATGCTGCAGATTCAACTTTTTTGTCTATGTGAACATCTTTTAGCATGTTCTCCTTTTTTATTTGTTCAGCTACCATATTAACTGCTTCATCAAAAGTTCTTCCAGCTATAAGGCCGCTTGCTATGGCCTTTCCAGGTGCTGCACCCTTGAAAACATTAAGAAATTCAGCAGGAATCATCATTTTTGCCCCCTTCATATTTTCAAGAGCTTTTATGTAGAGATAGTTTATTGTTCTATCATTGAAATTCTTTGTTGCTTCTCCCAATGCTTTAATAACTATTCTTCTTGCTTCTGCTGTAAATCGCTTCGCTTCCAAATTCGCTCTAGAAACCCTTATCTGCTTTAATGCTTCCATGACTTGCCTTGGGGGTTCAATCTTCTCTACCTCTATATTGTGGACTTTTATTCCCCACCTCCCTTCAACAACCCTATTCATACTTTCCCTTAACTTTTCAAATATTTTTTCCGCGTTTACAATTAATTGAGTAAATGTAAATTCAGCACATATGTCTCTTATTCTACTAAGAACAAAATCATGGAGAGCACTTTTATAGTTTCTTACATTTAATATTACTTTTCTAGCATTTTGGATTGAAAAATAAAGAAGTGTTGATAAATTAACCTCAAGACCTTCACTTGTTATTGTTGGGACAGTAATGTAATCCTTTTGTTCTCTCATATCAACAACTGCACCAATTTTTTCCATCCAAGGTATAACAAAAGTCCATCCTCCCGAAGATGCCCTATGGAATCTTCCCCACCTGTATATCAAAGCAACCTCGTATGGTTCAAATTTCCTAAGCATAAGTTTCAAAACTATTCCTATGAAAACAACCCCACCAAAAAAGAAAATTACCGGAAAAAGCAATTTGAAATGTATGAGTATTAAAATAAATGCTAAAATTACACCTATGACAATAAACAACCAAACCATAAATTCTAAAATAGGGCTTGTCATTTAAAAATTTTGTGTAGTAAATTATTTATACAATCTCCAGAAAAAAAGAAAAACAAGCAATATGGCAAGAAGAAGGGCGAGAAGCAGTGCACCAAAACTTCCGATAAATTTCATAAATAAAGTTACGCATAGAATAAAAACGAACGAGAAAATATAAATTGGTACTGAACCGACAAGTACCTTAAATCCATCGAGCTCTGGAAAAGGAAGCATATGGAAAAGAGCAATCCATGAGTTAATTAAAACTATACTATCAAACATACCATTGAAATTTATTGTACTAAAGGCTATTGCTATAAATATGTTAACTAATGGTCCTGCTATTGCTATCTTAGCTTCTTCAAAATCGGTTACATGAATAAATCTTTTTCCAAATCTGCTAATTCTTTTCATGAACAATTTATAGCTTTCTACAGTTGCAAAATAAAACCTTCCATTGGTGAAAATTGCAAATAAAATCGGTAGTATAATCCCCAAGGGAAAAGATTCGATTACAAACTTTTTTCCAAATATGCTAATTTTCTTCGGATATTTTGGTTCGGCAAGCGACAGTTTTTTAATCCCCCAAACTCTATGTTCAACAGCCAAACCATATCTTTTGGCAACATATTTATGGGCTATGTTGTGTAAATAAATGCTTATCGCAGAAATCACCAAAACTTTGAAGAAATTCGTTATCCAAAAGCTAAATTCAAATACCGGCCTGCCATCATTATAACCGAAAACAATAGCTAGAACAAGAACGGTAAAGATAAAATTTATTGCTTCTGTTTTACTAAGCTTTAGCATCTTTTTCAATTTTTTTTATTTTTGAGATTATGCTTTCTTCGTGACCAGCACCAACAATAGCGACAATCTTTACATTTTTATACCTTGTCATAAGATTATATAAATTTTGTGCCATTATCCTGTCCCTTTCTTCAATCAGCGTCTTATAAATGGAAGGGTATTTTCTTTTCACTTCCTTTATTAGCTTTCTTATAAATTTTTTATCAGGAACTTTTGTTAAATCTATCTTTATGTGCTCTTTTTTGAATACGCCTTTAAATAAATCAAAAATCAATCTCAGGCATTCCTTAAGCTTAAGTCTTTGCGAAAGCTTTTTTAGGGTTATTGTTATGTCCCTATCTATCAGAGCTATTTTGTATTTATTTTTCATTGCCAATTTTATTGCTTTTTTCATTTCGCTTCCAGGCTGTACACCAACAAGTTTTCCAAGCTTTTTTTCAACCCATGCACCAAGCAAATTTAGAACCCATCCTTTAACGCCCAAGATTTTTACGTCCCTCAAACTAAAACCTTCTCTTTTTTCCAGAAGTGCAAGAAATCTTTTTTTGTCCAATTCTAAGGCAACAATATCTGGTTTTTCTTTTTCTAAACAATGTTCAACCTCTTTTATGCTTTCTATTGCAATATGCGATGTACCTATTATAATTAATTTTTTGTACTTCATCCTAATTTTTAAGCAAAAAGCATTTTAAATATTTTTTCAAACATTAAAGTAAACACAGGATAATATTTAAATAGTTAAAAATTCTAAAATTAATGGGGAGGAATCAAAATGCCAAGAATAAAAGAAATAGATAAAGTATTTAATATGAGAGTTTACACTGAAGACGGCGACTATTTTGGGGATGTTGACGAAGCAATACTTTTTAAAAATAGGGTAAATGGTTGGAGAGTTAAAGCAACAAAAAATTCATTGCTAAGCAAAATTATAGGTGGAGCAAAAGGGGTAATAGTTCCTCAAACGATGGTTAAAGCAATTGGGGATATCATGATTGTTTCGAGAGCAGCAGCGCCATCATTGGGAGAAGAGGAATAAGTAAGAAAAACATTTATAAACAAAAAAGTATAATTCAGTTTTGTAATGACATCATCACTTAGATTAGCTATAGATTTTCTAGAAAAATTTGGTTTTTTTGATGTTATACTACCTTTCCTTCTAATTTTTACAATAGTTTTTGGAATTCTTGAAAAGACAAGAATCTTTGGGGTTGAAGAGATTGAAGGAAAAAAGTACCCAAGGAAAAACATAAATGCGATGGTAGCTTTTGTTATAGCCTTCTTTGTTGTTGCAGCGAAAGAAATTGTGAGAGCAATACAGGTTAGTTTGCCTCAGGTTGCTCTATTGCTAGTTGTTCTTGTTTGCTTTATGATGCTTGCAGGAAGCTTTATGGCAGATAAAGAATTCAGCTTTGAAAAAAGAAAAGGATGGGTTATTTTCCTTACTGTTACAATGTTTATAGCAATTGTTTTAATATTTATCAATGCTTTTGGATGGCTAAAACCCTTTATTGATTGGCTTAAAACATTTCCTCTTACTTTTGTAGTTCCAGTTGTTTTAATCGTTGTTATTATTGCAGCCATATTATTTATTGTTGGTGGGGGGCCAAAAAAGAAAGAAGGAGGCGAAGAATAAATGGTTTTAGAAAGTGTAAACCTTCAAGAATACACAAAAATGCTTGAAGAGATTGGCTTTTATGATGTTGCACTTCCATTTTTATTAATATTTGCAATAACATTTGCTATCCTTCAAAAAGCAAGAATATTTGGAAAGGAAAGTAGAAAAGTAAATATAATAATTGCATTGGTTACAGCATTTCTTGTTATAAGAGTTCAACCAATAGTTAAAATAATTAATATGTTCTTACCAAAAGTATCTTTGTATGTTGTCGTTGTTATTGCCCTATTGATGGTTCTTGGAATATTTGGGCTACATGCCGAATGGAGAGGATTTATGCTATTAATTGCTGTAATAGTCTCTGTAATAGCAATAATATGGGCTTTGACAACAACAGCAATTCCAGGATTTCCTTCAGCACTTAAGTTATCCACAAAAGATATTGCAGTGTTGTGTTTTGTTGGTGCTGTAGTTCTATGTATGTATCTGATAACAAGGGAACCAAAAGGAAGAGGTGGCGGAACAAGCTATTTGGGTAAGTTGCCTGGCGAGCTTGGAAGGGGAAGTGGGGGCTAAATAGAAATGGCCACAATCCTAGATGTTGGTATACTTTCCTATTTCACACCTGTATTTGTTTTCCTTTTTATTTTTGCAATTGTATTTGCAATTCTTGAAAAGACGAGAATACTTGGAAAAAATAAAGGATTAAACTCTCTTGTCGCATTTGTAATTGCCATGCTTTTCATTCTGACTCCAGAATTAATAGGTGTTGTTAAATTGTCTATGCCATGGTTTATCCTTCTTTTGGTTTTAATTGTTTTCATTGTTGTACTTTTCTTATTTGTTGGTGTCAAGGCGGAATCTATTACAGAGGCTTTTGAAAGGCAAGGAGTTGTTTGGTTTTTGGTTATAATATGTATAATTATATTCTTGTATGGGCTAACTGAAATTTATGGCCCATCTGTTCATGAGATCTATGCTGGAAACAAAACAGTTGAGGAACCATCATTTGCAAAACAAGTTGGAAAAATTATATTTCACCCTAGAAGCTTAGGCATAATTTTCCTATTGATAATAATCGCTCAGGCTATAAGAATAATTGCAAGAGCCTATACTTAAGATTTCTTTTCCTTTTTCTTTAGCTCATCGACTATTCTTTTAAGTTCTTTTATGTTTGTTGTTAGAGGTTCCATTATTTTTTCGAAAACCTTTTCAAGAGCTTTCATTTCGCTTCCGATTGTTTTTATATCTTTTTCATATTCCCTAACTTTTCCGAGAACAGCAGCCTGTAAATTGTCGAATCTTGATTGAACCCTCAAGACCTCCTGTTTTACAGCTTCCAAATCGTCACTTATTTTGGATTTCCATGTTGTTATGTCCCCTATTGTTGATAGCACTTCTTCCCATTTTTCTTTTATTACTTCTTCAACAAGGGCGTGAATGTCCTCAATTAGTGGTTTTGCAGGTTTAGCCTTAACTTCTTCAATTTTTGGGGCTTCTTTCTTCTCTTCAGTTACAGGAGCGGGTGCTGGAACCTCCTCTTTTTCGCCCTTTTCTGCCTCTTCTTTCTCCTTGCTTAGTTCAGAAACTTCCATTCCTTCAGGAGGAGTTGGTGCAGGGACTTCCTCCTCTTTTTCAGGATTTTCTTCTTTCATTTTTAACATGGCATTTGATATTTCAGCAATACTATAGCCCTTTTCTTGCAAGGCTTTTATTATTTCTCCATCACTCAGTTTTTTATTTTTTAGTAACTCTTTTATATCCTCCTTTATCCCAATTTTATCTCACCTTTTCGAGCTCCTCTTTTACTATTTCTCTTACTTCTTTTTCAGTTACAAACTTAATAGGGTTCCATAAATTAATATATTTTTCTAAAACATCAACTTTCTCTTTCTTTGCAAAATTTCCTATTTCATCAGTCATATGTTTGATTATCTTCTTTACATTCTCTAATTCATTTTTTAATTCTTTTAATTCAAAATCGATTGCTTTAATTTCTTTTGTTAACTTCCTGTACTCTTCAATCATGCTCTTATTTGTTACTAGAAGTTTTTCATTAAGAAGGGTTTGGTTTCCTTCAACAAGTCTAATCCTGTTTATAATTTCGTTCAATACTTCGCTTATGCTTTTCTCAGCCATTCTCGGTTCCGAAATTATTTTAAGTTAGTAAATAATATCTTCTACATAGATATAAACCTTTTGGAACAAGGGGTGCTAAGTCTTGGTAGAAACATGTGGATATGAAATAGTGAGAGAGGGAACTGAAGAAATACTTAGAGTAAATTGTGAGGGTTGTATAAGGGTTCCTTCTATTGAAGATAGTCCAATATGTATGATGAGGACAATAGATAAATTAAGTGAAAATCCAACAGTAACGAGAATTGTTTTTAGACAAAGAAGATTTTATACATACAACAACGAGCAAACAGCTATGCTTTCTGAAATTGCAAAAATATACAGTTATCTTATAAAAAAGAAAAAAGCATTAAGCATAAGAGCAATGGGTCTTCCAGGCCAAAGCATTGAAGTTCTAAAACAAAGACATGCTATGCTCCAGTATATTATTCTTAATTTGCTAAGAACAGACCCAATTGGAGCATATGTAGAACTGAGAAGGTTGTTAAGGGAAGCAAGAATAAAACTTAAAAGAATCTCTAACCCAAAAGAACTTCAGGATTTGAAAATTTACATTGATATTCTCGAAGATATTTATAACAGGTTGGATAAAACAACTTTAATAACTAAAGCCAGACCGTATATTGAAGGCTATAAAATTGGAAATAGAGATGTTTATAAATTATTTTTTAGGCCAACTGTAACTCCTGATTTTATGTTCACACAATTAATGGCAAAGCCACCAATAGAGGGAGAGCAATTAGATATTTATAGGGTAGAAAATGCAGACGTCACAATTTATTCCATACCTGATGATATAAGACCTTTGTATCATATAGTGCCTCCGGAATTTAAAATATCTGAAGATAAATACATATTGATTGATACCGCAAAGACTGTTCTCCTTGAACATAAACCGAAGGAAGAAGAATTTCTAGAGCCTGAGAGAATGAGAACAACATTTATGAACATAGGGATGGATTTGCTTAGAGAACTTGCAGAGTACAGGGGAATGGAATTAAAACATAAAGAGCTTAAAGAACTTGCAGAAATTTTAGTTAGACATACAATTGGATTTGGAGTTATAGAATTAATCCTTAAAGATCCGAAAATACAGGATATAACAATCAATGCACCGATGGGCTCTACCCCTATTTTCTTGCTCCACCAGGACTATGATGAATGCGTAACTAATATAATTCCAACCCCATCAGATGGTGAAAGTTGGGCAACAAAATTCAGAATGCTTAGTGGAAGACCTCTTGATGAAGCAAATCCGGTTCTTGATACAGAGCTCAAAATTCCAGGTGCTAGGTCAAGAGTTGCAATTGTTGGAAGACCTCTTAATCCTTTTGGTTTAGGCTATGCTTTCAGAAGACACAGAGACAAACCATGGACACTTCCTCTGTATGTTCAAAACAGAATGATAAGTCCTTTAGCAGCAGGTCTTTTAAGCTTTTTGATTGATGGGGCTAGGACATGTTTGATTGCTGGAACAAGGAGCTCTGGTAAAACATCTATGCTCGGTGCATTTTTGGTAGAGATAATGAGAAAATATAGGATTATAACAATTGAAGATACACTGGAATTGCCAACAGAGGCTTTAAGGAGATACGGTTATAATATTCAACCATTAAAAGTTAGATCAGCATTAGTTAAAGGAGGGGCTGAACTTTCCGCTGATGAAGGTATAAGAACTTCTTTAAGAATGGGTGATAGCTGCCTGATAGTTGGTGAGGTAAGATCTGTAGAAGCACTAGCATTATATGAAGCAATGAGGGTTGGTGCTCTAGCAAATGTTGTTGCAGGAACGATACACGGAGAAAGTCCATACGGTGTATTCGATAGAGTGGTTAATGACTTAGGGGTTCCTAGAACAAGCTTTAAAGCAACAAACATAATTTTGGTTTGCAATCCTCTAAAAAGCCCAGACGGTTTACATAAGTGGAGAAGAGTAACTCAAATAACAGAAGTTAGAAAACACTGGACAGAAGATCCATTGTTGGAAGGAGGGTTTGTCGACTTGATGAGGTATAATTCAAAAACAGACCAACTTGAACCAACAGACGACCTAATTAACGGAAATTCTCAAGTGCTTAAAGACATAGGGGGAAATGTTAAAGAGTGGGCAGGGAATTGGGAGGCTATATGGGACAATATAGTTTTGAGAGCAAACATTAAGAAATTAATGGTTGATTATGCAAACAGAACAGGAATAAATGACCTCTTAGAAGCAAAATTTGTTATCCAGGCAAATGACGAATTTCACAGAATTTCGAGCAGAATTAAGGAAGAGGCTGGGTATTTGGACAGCAAAAGAATATTCCAAGAATTTGAAGATTGGCTGAAGAGAAAAATAAACAAAAAGGAGATCAAGTGAAATGGTTGACGAAGGGGAAAAGAAAATACTTGAGAAATATGGTGAAAAGCTTGCAAAAAGGATAGGTGAAGAGACGGAAGAAAAAAAGCCATCTGGGATTTTTACAAGAGAATATGAAATTTTTAGAAAAGAAACCCTTCTCATAACAACAAGTTTTTACGAAAAGGCATGTAAATGGGCAGAAAATCTTTTGCTAAAATTCTTTAAACCGAAATTAAAAGAAGAGGATGTTAAAAAACTTGAAGAAGCAATAAAGACAGCACATCTCGAAATAACACCTATAAGTGCTGCATGCTTGGGCTATGTTGTTTTATTTTTCTCAATATTTCTTGGAATTATTATATCGCTTTTTTCTTTTGCTTTAACAGGCTCTCCAAGCATATTGTCAAGTATACTAGTTATAATATTAGGGATTTTTGCAATCAAGCCAATAACAAACTATCCGATAACAGTGGCAACCAAATGGAGAATAGAAGCTTCGAATCAAATGGTACCATGCATACTTTATGTTGTTATGTATATGAGGCACACATCAAACTTGGAACATGCGATAAAATTTGCTGGAGAACATGTTGGTCCACCATTAGCCTTGGATTTAAGAAAAGTATTCTGGGATGTTGAAGTTAAAAAATACTCAACTATAAGGGAATCGTTGGAAAACTATTTGAATAACTGGAAGAAATGGAACTTTGAATTTGTTGAAGCATTCCATCTTATTGAAGCATCCTTGCATGAAGCTGATGAGAAAAAAAGGATTGCCACACTTGAAAAGGCTTTAGAAATAATGCTTGAAGGTACATACGAAAAAATGCTTAAGTTTGCACACGAAACAAAAAATCCAATTACTATGCTTCATATGTTTGGTGTAATTCTTCCGATATTAGGGTTGATAATATTGCCTTTACTTGGGAGTTTCATGAATGTTAAATGGTACCACATTGGAATGCTTTACAATATAGCCTTACCGATTGCTGTTTATTATTTTGGTCATACTATCCTTGTGAAAAGACCGACAGGCTATTCACAAACAAAAATAGAAGAAAAAGTCAAAAACTATAAAGAGTTAAGGATGCTTACTGTTTATTCAGGTGGAACAAAGAAATACGTTAAGCCGGAAACAATAGCTCTTCTCCTGATTTTAGTATTCACGTTATTTGGAACTATTCCTTTAATAATACACGTTATTTATCCAGACGCAGATTTTACACTTTTTGAAAATATTAAATTTTTGGGCTATGTTAAAAAGAAGGAAGGTGGTTATGCAGGTCCATTCGGATTGGGTGCAACACTTTTCAGTTTTGTTATTACTATTGGAATTGCTATAGGACTTGGCATAGCATACAAAATAAAATCAAAAAGGCTAATACGCATAAGAGACAGAACAAAAAAATTGGAAAAAGAATTTATATCAGCAATTTTCCAACTAGGTTCTAGAATAGAGAGGGGCCTTCCGGCTGAGCTTGCCTTTGGAAGAGTGGCCCAGGATTTAGGAGAAACACCAAGTGGCAAATTTTTCTCAATAGTTGCAGCGAATATAAAAAATCTTGGCATGAGTTTAGAAGATGCAATTTTTAATTCTAAGGTTGGCGCAATAACTAAATTTCCGAGTTCAGTAATTGAAACATCGATGAAGATACTAATAGGGAGTGCGAAAAAAGGCCCAAAAATTGCTGCAAAAAGTTTAATGGTATTATCAGATTATTTGCATAGAATAGAAAAAGTAAATGAAAGATTGAAAGATCTTTTAGCCGAAATAGTATCTTCAATGAGAGCCCAAATAAATTTTCTTACACCATTTATAGCTGGAATTGTCGTTGGTGTTGGCACTATGATGGTTGCAATTATGGGTTCTTTAACTGCGCAAATATCTCAACTTGGTGAAGGAACAGTTGAGATAGGGGGTTTTGCGGCAGAAGATATAGTAGAAATGTTTCCTCTTGAAAAAATGATACCTCCGTTTTATTTTCAATTGGTAGTTGGATTTTATGTTATAGAAGTAATTATCGTCTTAACAATACTTGCAAACGGAATAGAAAATGGAATGGATAAATTAACAGGCGAATATAATTTAGCAAAAAACCTATTTAAAAGTCCTCTAATGTACGTTTTAATTGGCATAATAACCACATTTATATTTAATATTATCGCATTGAAAATTGGAGGAGTAAACTTAGGAGGAATGGGTGGTTGATTTGGCTCCAAAAAAATTAATAATGATAATACTTACAATATTACTAGGAGTTATTTTGTTATTAATAATTATAAACCTTAAAAATGCTATGTTTAAATAAAGGAAAGCTTTCAACCAGAACGCTTGTGGAGCTTATTTTACTGAGTGCTTTTCTTCTTATTGTTGTCATTTTATTTATATCTGTAAAAACCCAATTCAGTCCGGAATTCTTAAAGCAGTATGCATGTTGGGCAAACAATGCAATGAAGGCAACAAGCTCTGTGTTTAGATACTTTTTGCCAGAAGAATGCCCGATGCAAGAGAAAATGGATGTAACCCTGGAAGAGCTTGCATCAATGATAAGATCTGTTTGGTGGATGTATGGTAGAGGAAAATGGGATCTTGCATGGAGAGGAGGTGTTGATGGGCTTTATGTTCATTACATATTCTATCCAAAAGAAGACATAAAAATAAGCGACTTGGTAGTTTATTTGAAAACGCACAGTAATGGAGAAATTGTTGATGTTACAGATCCAGAATCAGATTGGAATTACCTTCAAGCTGGATCAGTCGGGACAACATTATGCATCGATAAGAAGACAATAGGTAATGAGTTGAAAAAGGGAGAAAGGTACTTCATTATATTTTATGATTCAAGAGGTATGGTTTTTGATAGCAAGGAAGATAGAGTTGCTATTTCAAAAAATATAAATTTTGGCCAAGGTTTTATTCAAAGAATAATTAGGATATTTGACGATGGATGTAAAGAAATTATTTTTTATCAGAAATAAAGGAAAATTGGCATGGGAGTATATAGCCGCCTTTATTATCGCTCTTCTCGTTTTGGTACTAATGTTAATATTTTCTAACTATATTAAAGAAAAAGCACTTCATGGTTTAAAATTCCTGCTAAAACTTTTCGGAAGATGAAAAAATCACAAATATCGATTAATCTGGCTATAATTTTAGCAATTCTTATAATATTGGTGCTTTTTTCTCTATTCTTTTTTGTAGAGAGAAAAGTGGAAAAGACTTCGTTTAAAATTTTTAAGAAAACCGAAACGATTCCTCTTCTCGAGATTGAGGAACAGGAAGGATTTAATTTATTTAACAATTTTGTGAAAGGCTTTGAAGAATGCTCTAAAGAAAGTAACTGTTTTTGCGATATTTATAAACTAAAATTTCCCAAAGATTATAAAATTTTTATAGAAAATTCAAACGAGAGCATATTATTGCAATTGATTAATCCTGATGGAGAAGTATTGATTTCTGAAAAGATTGATGGTGTGAAAATAGGAAAACTACAAAAGGATTTCTCTTGCTTAGAAACTGAAGCTGTTGAAGTATCTTCAGATGGAGAAGAACTCTACATTGATGGAATTTATAGGCTTGCAGGAAGATACGAATTGTTTAGATCTGGAAAGAACATCTGCTTTATAATAAACAAAACTGGAGTAAATTTTGAATCAGAAAAAAACTTTCCAAGATGCAAATATAAAATCAAAAAGAAAAGAGAAATTGCATCAAACTATTTAGAAAAAATATCCCAAATGTTTAAGAAGTGTGCGTTAAATAAAATAGACTGTATATGCAAAATTCCGAAAGAAGAAATTCCGGAGGGCTACAAAATTATTTTAAGCAATTCTGAGGGAAAAACCGAATTGTCCCTATATGAAAAAAACAATCAAATAAAGAAAGAAGAAATAAATCTTGGTAATGTTTCTATTGAGAATGAAATAAGTGCAATTGCTGAAAATGCAGAGATTTGTATTTTGGGGAATGAGATCTATAAAAATTGTACAATTCCTTTAGAGGTTAAATACAACGAAACATACAATTTTCTCTTGTATGAAAAAAATCCAATTTTAATTATCGGTGAAAGAGGAGCAATTTCTTATAATGGAAAATTGCTAAATAAAGTAAAATTCCCGACTTGTAAAACAGGTGAAGAAAAAATTTACCATAATGGTTGGCCAACTTTGCCGTATAATGGAGCATATTTTATTGATGAATGTTTTGGTTTTTATGGTGGAGAGTGTAATAAAGGAATAAAAATTTTGCAGAAAGAAGGTGAAAGTGTTTTTTCAACAGAAGATGGAATTGTTAAAGAAATAGACGAGGAAGGAAGAAAAATTGTTATAAAACAAAAGAACGGCATAATTGCAATTTACGAAAATGTTCTTCCAGTAATCAAATTAAAAGAAAGAAACACTGTAAAAAAAGGAGAGGAAATCGGGATTGTTGTTCCAAAGCTTAGTGAAGAAAAATCGTATTTGGAATATTCCATAATTTCTCCCTATTTTTCCAATATAAGCAACGAAAATGTTTGTACTGAAACAAGAGATGGAGCGTTTGTTTATGAAGATGGATTTTATTATGTTAACCCTATATGCTTCTTTGATCCAGAAATAAGGAAGGATTTAACTTTTTCTAAAAAATGTAGAGATATAGATTGTAGCCTATATGGAAATAAAAAAGAATATACGCCAAAACTTAGAATTTTAGTAATACCTGTAAATTGGAAGGGAAAATTTTCAGATTTTATTAGATTAGCTAACGACGCCTTAAACAAATTTATAAGCGTTTCTCCATTAAAAGATTGCCCAACAAATCTTAAAAAAATAATTCCCTTTGAGAGAACGAATTATGGTAAAAACTGGAATAATGGCTATTGTAGGATTGAAAGCGAGAATAATTGCTTTAAAAATGCCTTGAGAAAAATTAAGGATTGTGCAGAAGAATTCAAAATGGCAACAGGAAAAGATTACGATTTTGTTATTGGATTAATAGATTCTAATATAGCACTTGCGCCCAGATGCAACTTTGGAGATAGGGGATGGACCATGCCTGGTTCAAAAGCCATATTCGTTGAAGCGTTTTACGAAAGTGATGTAATCCATGAACTTGGACACAAATTTGGATTAGTTGACCAATATTGCGACTGCTCAAAGACAGAAAAAGCATTCCTTTGTGGAGTAGACGCTCTCCCAAATCCTTTAAGAAAAGAATTGGGTTGCGATCCCTCCAATTGCTGCGGAAAAAGTGAAAAAAGTTTCCCCTATATTAAGGGTTGCAAATGGTGCAGGGGAAATTTTGACATGTATGCTAAAGATACAGATGGAGATCTAATACCTGACAGTGGAAATAGAACAGTTATGTCAAATTATCCGAATTCAAAAGCATTTAGCAAGGAGGAATACCAATGGTTGGAACTTCAAAAAAAATTGCAATGTGTTCAGCAGAAATAGTATTTTTAGTCTTGCTCATCAACTTTGTATTTGGATTACAACCAATTTTAGAAATAGATATAGCAATAACCCCAGAAGACAAAGTAATTTATGATAACACAAGAATTACTTTCGGGAGTGAATCACAAATTGTATACAACCAAGGGAATTATAAAATTGTTATTTACGATGTTCTGGGAAAAGAAATTTTTTCAGCAAATTATCAGCCTTATTTTTTAATTCAATCCAATCCACCAATGAAAACAGATTATGCGGTAATTAATGAGAAGGTTGAATACAGAAAAAATATGTTTGTTTTGAAGATTCTACACAACGACAAACCAATTTATGTGAAGTATCTTGACTTTTGCAACGAAAATGGGGTTTGTGAGGACGGAGAAAACTATATATCATGTAAAGAGGATTGCCCACTAGATAAAAATGATGGCATGTGTATAAATGAAAAAGATTTTGTTTGTGATCCAGATTGTTTGAAGGGAGAAGACCCGGATTGTAACAATTGGCTTTTGAAACTTTCCTCTATAATTTTCTTTATATTTGTTATTCTTTTAATCTTTTCATTTAGAGCCCCAAGGAAATTCATTAAAAAAGAGATTAAAATAGCCACAGAAAGATTTAAATATGCTCTTAGCTTTTTTTATAAACGTGGCAAAAGATAAAAAAGATAAAAGAGGTGCGGAAATTTCTATATCGATTTTGGTTGTGTTTGCTATAGCTCTAATTGTACTGGTTTTGGTTGCCCTCTTTTTTATGGGAAAAATGGAATGGTTAATAGGGAAAAAAAGTGAAGTAACAAAAACTGTATTAAGTGAAGCTGAAAGAAGTTTGGCACTTGAGAAATGTAAGCTTTACTGTAAACTGGGGAATAAGGATGGCTATGAAAATCCAGGTTTCTCACAAAAAGTTATTGATGCAGGATTTACAAAATGCAGTGATTTTGACGAGTTGGGACCTTTTGAAGAGGAATGTTTGACTAAGGAATGCTATGGAACACCAAGTCCATGTGGAGAAAGGTCAGAAGCGGATTGTAAATTTGGTTGTAGTTGGGATGTAGATGCTGGAGAATGCAAGGGAAGTCCATATGCATGCAGTAGTATGACAAATGAAGATGATTGCAGGGCAAATGGTTGTACTTGGGGTGTAAGAGGCTAGAAAGTTTTATATTGATGCAATTCTTTGTTCTAAATATGTATAAAAGAGGAGATATTTCAATAAGGTATGTTGTGTTGTTTGCTTTGGCAATAATTGTTTTGATTGTTGTGATACTTATTTTTCAAAGTGGCGCAAGTGATTTTGCAGCTAAAATTAAGAATTTGATTAAAGAAATATGGTCTTTAAAACCAAAAATAAAATGAAGGCCCAAACAGAAAGCTATAGTTTTCTCATAGGACTCATAATTACAATACTTATATTTAGTGTATTTATTGTATGGTTTGTTAATTATACGCAAATGAAAACACCGCTGGAAGATTGTTTTAATTCTTTAGTAAATTTAACTGAGAATTTGGAAGATGGAAAATACTCCGAGGTCGTCTGCAAAATACCAAAAGGCTCATTTATATCCATTAAGCCAAAAGTTGGCACGCCAGAAATTTGTAAGGAACAAGATTGTATTTGTATGTGCAAAAACTGTAAGGGAAAATTTACCATGTGCAAGTCTTTTAAAGATATAAAGTTTTCAACATGGTATAAGATCAGAGAAGGGAATTACGTATTAAGGGTAGAGAAGCACGGAAATATTGTAGCGATATGCGAATCAAAAGGTGAACCATGCTTGTTTGAGGAAAGAGAAAAAGCTATTTCTGTTTTTGATCAATTTGTTGAGAAAATAGAAATGTGCTTAAAAACTAAAAAGTCTGATTGTCTTTGTGAAAAAATAAACATTGGAGAACTCCCAAAATACTACAGTATTCTTCTTTTCAAGAAAGAATATCCGACAATGACTCTTGCTTTAACATATGTTGATCCACAAACCCAGAAATATATTATAATTGATGAAAAAGAATTTGTAGGGCAACCATACTTCTTAGAATACAATTATGAAAAGAAAGAATTCGAAGAAAAAGCTCCAATTACAGGTATAGTGATTGAAGACAAAGGAACTATGAGGGCAGTTGATCTTTCAATAGAGGACTTTAAAGTTAATGGAGAAGTACAACCGTTTAAGACAAAGGATGGACTTGGATTCGTTAAAAAGGATAAAGTTTTTGATTTTGAGCGAATAAAACTTGATAAAAATTATTGTTCAGAAATGGAATTTGATGAAATCGGATTTATAGATCTCGGAACATTTAGTGAAAAAACCAATCTTTATTATTTAATTGAGGGATTGGATAAAAATTTAAATAAATTCGTAAAAGTGATTAAAACACCAAAGGAAGAGTTGGCTATAAATGATGAGTTACAAATTTTCAAAAGGCGAGCAAGGTGGTTCAGAAAATTACAAAAAAAATTGGGGAATGAATTTGAAGATAAATTATTTATTATCTCATTTAGCGCAAATTTTCACGAGAGCCAAGAGAAAAGTTTAAACACAACCATATTTTATTTGAAAAATTCTATCCTGGGAAAAAAGTTTGCAGAAACGCTTTCAAATTACATAAAAGGTTCTGTAAAAGAGCTTATGGGGGAAGAGGACCAAAACAAATTTTTTATCACGTGCAACGAAAAAGAATACCCAATTGTTGACGAACTTAACTCTTATTCCAAGCTTCCAGTTTGCGAGAATAAAAATGAAATCCAAGCAGTATTCGTAGTTCTAGATATTTATGGCTATGCCCAACATGAACTTGAAGATCTATATAAAGAAAACGCTCTTAAAATTGCAAATGGTGTTGAAGAATATTTGAAAGAAAAAACTAAAATAGAAAAATTATTTTGAAATTTCACAGATTTAATCCATATTTTAGCTTATAGTAAAATTTTATATAATTTGGTTCATTCCTAATTATTATGAATAAAAAGAGTCAAGCAGAGGTATGGGAACTGACTCTCTTATTTGAAGTTATTATAGGAATTGTCGTTGCATTTTTTCTCCTTTATTATTCCACAACATTTAATGTACTTTCCGGATATAATGTTGCATATGCTGAAAAGGATATATCTTTTCTAACAGAAGCCGCCCTTTCTTCCCCGAACGACGTTAAGATAGAGTACCCCTTAAGTGAAGATTATTCAGTTTCAATTGGCGAAAATATAAGCGTAACACATAAGGAGGGATTTTTACCAAAAGATCTTTTTAATAGGAAATCTGTCCTTATAATCCAGAAGAAAGGAGAAAAATTATTTTTTAGAAGAGAAGAAAAATGAAAAACGCACAATACGATTTAAGGAAGGCATTCTATTATGTTATTGTAGTTATAATAATAGCCATAATTTTTTTTGTTACGGTAGGCGTTTACCATAGATACCAGGCCAAGGTTGTTGAGAAAGTTAAAAATTTAGAAAATGAAATGATAGTTTTTGAGCTCATTACTTCTCCTCACTGTTTAGCCTATTACGATAGTGAAATTAGAAGAACTTATCCGTCTATTATAGATATGAATAAATTCGACGAAAAAATCTTCAAGGAAAATTGTATGAAATACATAAAAAAACCATTCGAAGTTAAAATTGGTGAAAAGACTTTGAAATTTGGGAAGTTAACTGATGGTACCACAATAGAGAAGTATTTTTTTGTTAAAGAAGGGGAAGAAACAAAGTTAAGAAAGGTTGTTTTTAGAATAGAAAATGAAAAATAAAAAAGGGCAAATAGAGGACGTCTTTGCAGATCTTTTTCCTGCAATGCTTATAATAACAATAGCCCTTTTTATTATTAGTACAGGGAATACTATAAGCAGAGACAAAATTGAAATGGAAATTGAAGGAACAAACGAATATCCTGTAAAAGTTGATATGCTTACTTTGCTAAGATCTAAAATTAAATTCGAAAACTATGAAGGAACTTTTGCTGAAGCATTAAATGAAATACTCTTCAATAAAACTAAATTTGTAGGAGAACTTTACACCTATCCCGAAGCAAGATATTGTACCCAAGAAACTAGAAATTTTATTGATAAATTTTTTTCGGATAAAAAATGGATTATTGAGGCCTATGGCGAATCTGGCGAAAATTTATTTATGTGTACAAGTTATGACTTTGAAGAAAAGCTTCTATACAAAGGGAAAAAGAAAATAGAGGGGATTATAAAATCTGAAATTAAAATACCAACAAAAAACCCTGACGAAACGATAACAATTGTATTTAGAGGTGTAAGAAGATGAAAAGGAAATCAACAGTAATATTATTAATAGTTTCTTTTGCTTTTTTAACATCAATGATAATATTTTACTCTACTGCAAATATGCAAATACCTGGAGGGAAAGAAAAAAAGCATGTTGGAGTTAAAGGGATAGAGGTATTCAAGAGCTATTACCGAGGGGAGGAAATTCTCTATTTTTTAGATTTGGCAGCAAAATATTCTTATAACAAAGCAAAAAAATCTGAAAATATTGAAGAAATATTCGAAAATGAGCTATCAAAATACTTAAAAAAAATGAACGAGATTTACGGAACGGATCTAAAAATAGACGATTTCGATATAGAATTCAAAAAAAATGAAACGATAGGAATCTGCTTAAAAAAAATAACAATATATACTCAGAATTCCGAATATTCTTTTGTTCCAAATTTTAAAGTAGTGGGATAAACAACAAAATCCTTCTTATTTTCTATAGATTTAATAGATTTTGAACAAATTGAAAAAAGTGCACCAATCAAAATTGCAGTTAATGCTACCTTTAAGTATTTTCCGATTTTCTTTTCCCTTCTTTTATAATAGAGAAAAACTTCTTCAGCAACTTCGGTATGTTCCTCTATCCTTTCAATTTCTTTTTTTACCAATTCAGAAAGAGACATCCTTCCACACCTCAAATTTTTTCTTTAAACACTTAAATTGTTCAATACATTTTTCTACCTGTTTTGAATAAACCGCCCTCGAAAATTCCCTTTCTATTTTTTCTCTTTCCTTCTGCAATTTTTCTATTTTCCCAAAGGAGCATTCCTCTATTTTCTTCTGAAGTCCAGAAATTTTCATAGCTAAATTACATAAAGGCCCAATTAAATTTATATTTCCGTTGTAAAGATTGTTGCACTTGTCAAAGTCTTTATATAAACTAAAATATATTTTGTTTAATTTTTCAACGCTTTCTTTTGTTGGCTCATTCGAGAATATTTCACTAACCGCAAATTCTTTTGAGGAAATCCTTTTTCTCAGTATAGACAATTCTTTCTTAGATTCTTTAACATCTTTTTTGTTTTTTAAAAAGAGCTCTATTTTCTCCATTAGCCTTTCAACTTTTTTAAGTCCTTTATTGTATTTTAGCAAGATGAATTTATTTTTCAAATCAGAAAGCCGGCAATAATACTTAAGGAACCTCTTCTCTTTAAAAAATATTATTCTTTCAACCTTCTTTTTTATTGTTTTATATTCATTTTCAAGTTTAATAATCTCTTCGTTTAGCTTTCTTTCTATTAAGTTATAAACTTCTTTTAAGAGTTCTTCATTTTTGCATCTCTCTTTCAAAAGCATGTCTTTTAATTCAAGGTAATCTTCTATGTCCTCATCTTCGAGTTTCTTTTTTGTTAGTATCTTTGCTTTTAGTTTTTGTATTTCTCCTTCTTTTAATATTTCTTCCAGACTTTCCATTGTTGAGCCCCCTTAAGTATTTTAGTATCAGTTTGTATTCTTTCCTTTTGTATTCCTTTATGTAACGATTTCTTTTTACTATATTTAAAAGTAGAATAAGGTCTTCCCTTCTTTCTTCAACTTTCCCAAGGTAGTTGTAATAGATTGAAAAAATCTTAATTCTCTCTTCCCATTTCCATACTCTTTTAAACCCCAAATAATAGTCGCCAGCAAGAACTCTGGCAGCATCACAAATTAATCTATCAAAGATATCTCCATTTGCTTTTTCATTGTAAAAATTTCTAATGCTGTTTTTATAAGAGTTTTCTAAAAGGTTGTCCAAGCACATAAAAAAACTCTGGCAAATTTTATTTATTACAATTCCCCATAGTTTTTCGAAAAATTTTCAGAAGAAAGAAACGCCTAAAAATTCTTGGAGCTTTGATTTCCTAAATACTTCAGCATAGGGAGGAAGCCTTTTCTTTTTCCCATAACCGCCAATTCCTTGTTCAGCAACGATAACGCTTCTGAGAGCACTAAGTGATTTCGCAGCAACATCGTACCTGTTCCTTTTTATTTGTGATTTATGGGCCAATATAGCTTTAAGCTTTTTTTCCATAATACTCTCTGGAAAATAAAAAGAAAGATTGTATTCGTTATTTGCAAACAATCTCCATAAGCTTTCGTATTCCCATAGATCTATATTTCCTCTATAATTTTGAAGAGCCCTTTTTAAAATTTCGACGGAAGTTTTATGTGTTGGATGAAGATCTTTTCTGTGCGGTAAAATGATTATTTTTGGCTTAATTTTCGACAATTCATCAGAGACCTTTTTTACATCACGGATTGAAAAAATTCCCCTGTCATAAAAATCTAATCTTAAAAATAGTTGATTTACTTTCAAAATTTTACACTCCTCCATGCACTCTTTTTCACGTATTTTTATTTTTTCAATTTTTGGCTTATTTCCTTCAACACCCCTATATCCAGTTGTCATAACAAAATTGTATACCTTATTTTTTTCTGAAAGAATCGATATTGTTCCACCAACAGAAATAGCCATATCATCTGGATGCGGAGAGATAACAACAATCTTCTTCCTTTTTGGAGCGTTTTCTTTAAAAAATATTTTCATACTTTTTAATAGTCTTTCTTTGTTTATATTCCTTTTTGAAATTTAGAAAAAATTTATAAACATTTAATAGGTTCCTAAATATGCCCGGTCGGTGTAGGCATTATAAACTGGCAGGAATGCTGGTTATGAATAATGCTATCATAGCCGGGCAACACTTTGCTTCTTTGAAATTCTATAACAATCCAAGGAGAATAAGATTATTAAAATTGGTAATGCTTTTCCTCCAGTTATTCCGCAAATAATCAAAAATGCCCACAAACAAACTAAACTTCTTAAATACCTCCTTAGATAAATGTACCCAAATGGCCCAAAGATTAGTCCAAGAAGTGCAGCCAACCAGGGTTTTGTTTTTTTTGTATGGTCTTTAAGCTTCGCTCCACAATATGCACAAAAATTATCCCCTTCGTCAACCTTAGAACCGCATTTTTGACAGTAATTTACCATTTTAATTCTTTTCCGTTAATAGCGCTCAATTTTAATGTCCTCCTTTTCTTACCGACGTAATAAATTTCATAAAATGGATAGTATATTTTTGAGCATCCGATAACTGAAAAACCATACCAGCCCTGAATAAATCTTTGAATATCGCTATTTTTGATTTTCGCTTTAATGATTTCTCCTTTTAGACAGCTGAATGTTTCTATTTTGGAATCTGCCTTTTTAATTTTGGGTATTTTGAAACTTACTGCCAAATCCCATATGTTTGCTCTCCCAGCTTTCCCCGTCCTTATTATTAGGCCTTTCTTCATCAATCCATTTACCAATTTATTAACAAAATTCTCTGTAATTTTTAATCTTTCAGCCAATTCCGCATTTGTTAACCTTCCTTTTTTTGACAGCTCCTTTACAACGGAAAGCTCTCTTTCAGTTAGTCCGATTAGTTTTCCAGAATTGAATTCTTTTTGCGAATCTCCTTTCAATCTAATTATGTTTCCATTTAGCCCATTAAACAATAAACACCTTTTTTCCAATGCTTCACCAAATAATCTCCTTTTTTTCTTCACAACATCAAATTTAAGGACAGGAAGAAGCTTTAATTTTATCGATTCTATTTTTTCTTTTTCCGGACCGAAAATAACAAATAATCTCCTTTTTCTTTTTTCAGCAATCTTTCCAATTTCTTTCAGATCTAATTTTGTTTTTATCGTTTCGAATCCTTCTTTTTTTGGTTTAAGTTCTTTGCCTTTTTTCTTTATATTGTATTCTCCTTTGAATCTTTCCATAAGTTTCTTTACTTCGTCCTCCATAAGTGTCCTGTGTTCAGTCATCAGCCACCTTACCTTAATTTCTTTTACTTTTTTGTAAGCATCCGGTGAAAATACTAAAAATTCTCCAGGTTTGAGCTTTGGCAGTTTTTCAAACATTTTTTTAGTGGAGAGAGATTTTAGTGCAATTGAAACTTTTTTTATGTCCTGTCTTGTTGTTAATCTTCCAATTGCCCATGTTCCGAATTGGGAAAATGCCTTATAATCAATATCTCCTGGATTTTGTGTTCCAACTATGCAGCCGATTCCATACTTTCTTGCCTGTTTAAAAATCAGCTTTAGTATCTCTTTTGTTACCGGCTTTTCGGCACCAGCTGGAATGAATGGAGAAATTTCATCAATCATAAAAATGGCTTGAAGTTTTTTTGAAGGATTCTCAAGCATCCATTGATAAAGCTGTGTTGCTAGTATGGAAAGAAAGAACATCTTTTCTTCTGAAGATTTTAGCGAATTTAGATATATTATGCTTATCTGTGTTTTTCCCTTTCCTTTCCCTAGAAGTAAATTTATATCAAGTGGAACACCATACTGGAAAATTAGGCTTTTTTCTCCAATAGTTAGGTATTTCAATTTTTTTGCCAACTGAAGCATTTCTTTTTTCTCAAAAAAAACTTCCCCCTCATTTTTGACATCTTCTGGGAGGCTTAAAACAAGATTAGACAAATCCTCGAAACTATTCAAATTAATACTTTTTTCAGCGCAGTGTTTTAGAATCAAATACAGTATTGCTTGCGCATTTTTTCCTTTGTCACTTTTTAAATCGTAGCCTAAAATTTTCACTATAGAATTAGAAATTTGTGTGAGTATCCCGATGAGCTCTTCTTTACCAAATTTCTTTTTCGACAATCTTAAAGGGTTTATACATATCGGTATGCCTTTTGACGATGCAGGAGTAAAAATAACAACTTTAACGTATTTTTTAAATTTTTTTAGCTTCTCTATGTTCAAATTTTTCTTTTCAGCTTCTTTATCTGAAATAGGAATTGCAAGACTTGCTAAATCTCCCTGAGGATCTATTAGTATGGAGGGAATTCCATTTGTTGCAGCTTCTTCAATCAAAACTTTTCCCAAAACAGTTTTTCCAGAACCAGTACTACCCAAAACAATTAAATGTTTTTTTAGTAGCTCAAGTGGGAAATCTATATTGCCGATGTTTGCTTCCATATTTTAGTTTTTTATTTAAAAATATATAAATTTAGCTTTTACCGCTTTCTTTAGTTCTTTTTCCAAATTTATCCCATATATCTCTAAAATTTTTTGGCCAATTGATTATTATACTTTTTAAAAAACTTATCAAAAGCACGATTATAGATTTAACCAATTTTAAAAGCCATCCCAATACTATTGTTGCTAGACTTTTTGGCTTTTTCTCTTCCATTTTAAAATAAAAAAGAAAAATTAGTGTCTTGAAGTTCTTCCTAATAGATAAGCTATCACCAATACTATTACTGCTATCGCTACAACAATCCATACTGTTGGTATCTTCATTCCTCCAACATCTATAACTTCTGAAGCTTTACACGTCGTTTTTCCTTCAGGACAGGCAGGCTCTTTCATATCTTTAACAAAAGGCAATGTTTTCTCTAATCTTATTTCTCTATAATCCGAATCTTTCAGTTCTTCTTCAGTTACATATTCTCCATTCATCAAGAGATATTTCCTAACAGTTTCAACTGGTTTTATAACTGTCTTTGTTCCCTCTACTAATAAAGTTGCATTGTCTTCGTTCGCTTCTTTTAGTGTTATTTCAAGTTCTTTTTTTATTATTTTTGAACCAACTTCAACAGTTTCACTTTCTCCGTCTATTTCTATTTCGGCCTTTGCAGGTTGTGCTTCTGTTTCATTTGTTGCTTCTGTTTCTGGTGTGTAACTTTTTAAAACAAATGTATGCCCTTCAAAATCCGTTCCTAAATTTGTTATAGTTATTGTCTCGCTGAATTCGACAGTCTTTTCTTCTTCACCAATGCTTTCCTCTTTAAATGGAATGTATTTAATGGTGCATCCTCCTTGCTTGTCACCTGGAGTTTCAGATTCAAGTACTAATATCAATGATTTGTAACTGGGTCCTTTGTCGATAACGAACTTTGGGCTTACATATTGTGCTTTTCCAGCCCCCACACCTTCTGATGAACTGACAATAACATCATCGGGGCTTGAGCACCATAAGAAACCCAATATTTTATGAGTTGTATCTGTATTAACAACATCAAAAATTAGCTGAGCTGCTTTCTTTCCTGCTATCCCTGGATTTGTTCTTGTCATTTTTACTGACACTTGAGCAAATGCAACACTAGTTAACAACACCGCTACTAGTAAAAATATGGCAATCTTTTTCATTTTTCACCTCCATTCTAAATTAAGATATTTATTTTTATAAATTTATTTATCTTCTGGCGATCATTGTTCCTACAAAAGCTAACAAAATAAACACAATAAGGATAAACAAGAAAAAAATAATAAAGCCTTTTAAAAAATTTGATATTTTCTTCATTCTTTGTTTTTCAAATGGTGTCTTCAATTTTTTATCTACTCTAGCACCACATTCTGGACAAAAAATGTCATCTTCATCAAGTTTTGTTCCGCATGTAGGGCATATTTTCATTTTGCCTTAACAGGAGCTCCACATTTAGTACAAAATTTAGCTCTTGGTTTAAGCTTACTCCCACATCTTGTGCAATATTTTGGTTTTTTCTTTTTCCCTTTCTTTAATTCCTTTGCCCTTTTTAACCTTTCAAGCAATGCCAAATACTCTTCATGTATTATCCTTTCATCAGCCTTCAATTTCAACTTTTTAATTATTTTTTCTATTGGTGGCGGATTTTCTATGTCTATCTTTTTCTTTAATTTGTACAGTGCTTTAACAACTTTTCTTCTTTCAGCCTCTTCTTTCTCCCTTCTTTCTATTTCCCTTTTTTCCCTTTCAGCCATAAATTTTAAATAATATTTCCTTCCTTTTGTTGAGCCAAGATAAATCAGGATAACAACCAAAATAAAACAACTTATTCCTGCATATACCCACCAACCAATGCTTCTTTCACATTTGTTTGTTTTTAGATTACAAACAAAAGTGTAGAATCTTGTATCAGGAGGGCACCCACAATCAACACACGCATTTTGGCTTGTTTCACCTTCCGTACACAAACCATCTCCAGGATTAATTATAGTTATTAGCATTTCTTCTTTTTTTGGGTAATCAACACCTTCGATGTTCGGTGTAATGATTGCTACTAGCTTAACTTTACCAGCACTTTGCCCTTCTATATCAACCGTTACTGATTTTCTATGTTTAGCAGGTATTACAATTTCTCCTCCAGTACATTGATTTCCAGTGCAGTCAGCCCCACCAACAACCCCACTTAAAGATGCACCAGTGTTTATATTTAGTGTTATCTTTGTTGGAACATCTATATCTAATGTATTGTCAGCGCTTATTGTTACGGATGTTTTTTCACCTACGGATATAAAATTTTTTTCACTACTTAGAATTGTGTTAACAGCTGTAGTGCATTTTTTATCTTTGCTACAATATCCCGACTTACATTGAAATGAACAGCCACAGGTTTCTCCGTCTTCCAAAACACTAACTCTTTCGCATTTTCCAGTGGCCAAACAAGCTTGGTAACCTTCTTCACAACCACAATGTCCGTTTTGGCAAAGCAAGTCACCGCAATATTTGCCCGGTCTAGTAGTTATTTTTTCTTCACCAACACATTTATGATTTTTACATATGCCTATTCTTTCAACAACTTTTTCCAAGGTGCTTCTGAAATCAGGTGAACATATAAATTCCCCGAGAGGTGTTTTTTTTGTTGTGCAATGCTCATCCTTTAAACATTCAACACACCGTCCATTAAAACAATATAAATCAGGACCACAGCCAGCATCTTGTGGGCAACTTGAACAATCTTCTCCAGGATCTTTTCTCCCGTTGCCACATAAAGGTGCGCATCCTCTTTCATCAGCTCTTGGATTTCCAGGAACACACTCTTCCGACATTCCACATGAACAATCATAACAATTCATACAATTTTCATCCTCGTCACATCTTCCATTACCACAATAAGTTTCACATCTTCCAAAATTACATCTTTCATAATCTTTGCAGGGACAATCTACCCAACAATTTCCACAATTTTCACCTTTGTCCTCTTCACAAACCCCATTTCCACATAGTTCAATACATTCACCATCAACACATTCTCTATTCTCACCACAAATATCTGCAATTTCTTGTCTATTGCCGCAGCTATCAAACCACCAAGAATCACCATTAAAACATTCTTTATGATCATACAAAGTACATTCTTGAGCATATGAAAATGAAATTATAGCTAAAAAGAAAATTGCCAAAATTAAAATTCTTAAAATTTTCATTCAATTTAAATCAATATTGGAAGCTATTTTAAATTTTCGCATTTATTTTGATAAAGAAAAAATATAAAAAAGAGGAGAGTTAGAAAAAAACTTATGGGCGTTAATATATCAGAATTATTGCCAAAGAAGGAGATTAAATTTGAAAATTTGGCAGGGAAAACGATTGCAATAGATTATTTTAATATGGCCTACCAATTTTTGAGTTCTATTAGGCAGAGAGACGGAACGCCTTTAATGGATAAAAAAGGAAACATAACTTCTGTGTATGTCGGTTTGTTTTCAAGATTAACAAGGCTAATAACTTATGGAATTAGATTATGTGTTGTTTTTGATGGTGTTCCTCCTAAATTGAAAGCAAAGGAACAAGAAGAAAGAAAATTAAGAAAAGATGAAGCAATGTTTAAACTTAAGGAAGCAATTGCAAGAGAAGATATAGAGGAGATGTATAAGTATTCAAAAAGAACCTCCTATTTAACAAAGGATATGATTGAAGATTCAAAATTATTGCTTAAAGCTATGGGCATTCCAGTAGTACAAGCACCATCCGAAGCAGATGCGCAAATGGCCTATATGAATAAAAATGGAGATGTTTGGGGCTGTGCAACAAATGACATAGATCCTTTACTCCATGGGGCACCGAGGTTGATAATGAATCTGACATTTGCACAAAAAAGGAAGCTTCCCTCTGGAAATTTTATATTTATCTATCCTAAAATTATAGAGTTGGAAAATGTTCTTCAGGAATTAAGTATTGATATTGATAGGCTAATTGCACTTGCCATACTTGTTGGAACAGATTACAATCCTGAAGGGGTTCCTGGGATTGGTCCAAAAAGAGCGCTCGATATTGTAAAAAGGTATAAAAAAATCAAAACAATATTCGAGGAAATTAAGCCAGAATTTGATTGGGAAGAAATATTCGGATTGTTTAAAAAAATGCCAGTTGAGAAAAAATACAGGCTTGAGTGGAAAGAACCAGACGAGGAAAAAATAAAAGAATTACTTGTGGAAAAGCATGATTTTTCTCCAGAGAGGGTAGAAAATACCTTAGAAAAATTAAAGAAGGAATTTGAAAAGAAAAAACAAACAGGTTTATCTAAATGGCTTTAAGATGAATTTAAAAGATGCGCTGAAAGGAAAAATACCAGAAGAAAAAATAAAATACGTTCCTAGATCTTTTGACGTAATTGGGGACATAGCCATATTTCATTCTTTTCCAGAAGAGTTAAAAATTTATGAAAGATTGATAGGCGAAACACTTCTTAAGTTACACAAAAATGTAAAAACTGTTGCAAAGAAAATAAAAGAATATTCAGGAATTTATAGAACGATGAAAATTAAAATAATAGCTGGAAAGAAAAAGAAAATAACATTGCATAAAGAAAACAGGATTGCTTTAAAAATTGATGTAGAAAAATGCTATTTTTCTCCAAGATTATCGACTGAGAGATTGAGGATTGCGAAATTAGTTAGGCCAGGAGAAGACGTTTTGGTTATGTTCTCAGGTGTGGCACCATACCCTCTCGTTATTTCTAAAAATTCAGAAGCAAGATTAATTTACGGCGTAGAAATTAATCCAGTAGCTCATAAGTACGCTCTTGAAAATCTGAAACTAAATAAAGCAAAAAATGTAATCTTGATTAAAGGAGATGTAAGAAAAGAGGTTCCAAAAATTATTGAAGAAAGAAAACCAATAATAGGATTTAAAGCACATTTTGAGGATAAGCAATTGAAAAATAGATTGGCTCTTAATCCGAAATTAATAGAGTTCTTTTTTTTCGATGGAGATCTAGAAAACAACTATGAAAAAATTGTAGAAAAAATAAAGTATTTGAAAAAAAAGAAAATTTTAGTTATGTTGCATCAACCAAATTTTTACAAAGGAAAACTCGTCGATCCAAGCTGCAAAGAATTTATGGAAAATACTATAGAATGCTACAAAAAAATGTATCGTTTGGTAAAAAGGTATAATTTAATTGGTATGGTAGTGCATCCCTTTTTCTATAAAAGAAAAAAATTCGATAGAGAAGTTTTCCTTGAAACAATATCGAAATTAAAAAAGCAATGTAAGGGCATAGAGAAGAAAATATATTTGGAGAACTTGATTGATCATTGCGCAACGCCTGAGGAAATTCTTGATTTGTTAAACAGTTCCGGAATAGAAAATACATGCATTGATATTGTTCATGTGTATATACAAACAAAAAGCAATAAAAAATTGGTTGAGTATATTGAAAAGCTTAAGGGAAAAAACTGTTATTTCCATATAGGTGATACTTTGGGAAATAGAAGCATAAAAAATCACACAATCGAGCTTTTTAAAGGAAAAATTGATTTTGAGAGAATAAAAGATAAAATTAAAATTGGCGTTATAGAAGTTAAAAGTAAAAACGAAACGCTTGGGAAGGAGGCCATAAGAAGTTATAAAAAATTTATGAAACTTATTACCGGCTTAGAAAAATTTGATAGGGTATTGATGCCTCTTCCAAAAAATGCTGAGAACTTCTTGGACCTTGCAATATTTTCAGTAAAGAAAAAAGGAACAATTCATTTTTACGATTTTCTTCATGAGTCAGAAATTCCAGATGAAGCAATTAAGAAGATTAAAAAACATTGCAAAGCAAAAATTTTGAACTGGGTAAGGTGTGGTCAATACTCCCCGAGAAAATATAGGGTATGCATAGATTTTCAACCTTTATAGTACTTTGCAATTACATAGATTTCCTTGCTCCTCTTTTTTGAAGCAGAAGGTTTGTAGCATCTTACAAATCTGAACTTTTTTCTTATCTTTTCTAAAAATTCTTCAACCCCCTTTCCCTGAAAAATTTTGCATACAAAGTTCCCACCCATTTTCAATTTTTCATCTGCAATACTAAGCGCTTTTTTACATAACTCAATACTTCTTTCTATATCTATTTCAGGAATTCCGCTTATTTTTGGGGAAAGATCACTTAATATCGTATCAAATTTTCCCAAACCCTTCAATAATTCATCATTGAATACGCTCCCTTTTATGAATTTAACACCTTCTATTTTTTCAATTTCTTTTTCATCAATTCCAACAACATATGCTCCTAATTTTTTTGCAACCAAAAGCCAACCTCCAGGCCAACAACCCAAATCGAGAACTTTATATCCCTTTTTAATAATCTTAAATGCTTTATTTATTTGAAGAAGCTTAAATGCGCTTCTTGCTCTCAATCCAGACTTTTTTGCTGCAGAAGTATAGAAATCCTTTTTCATCTTGATTTTTCAATCATTTCCTCTATCCTTTTTCTTCTCTTCTTCGAAAGTCTATTTTTCAAGACAAAGAATTTATTTTTATTGTATAACACATACTGGTAAGTTACTTTTTCAATTTTGTCTCGGTGTTTCTCTGGTAGATACCTAACAAGAGGAACAGAAATTATTAGAACTTTCTTTTTCGCAATCCTAATACAATCATCAACAAAATTTTCTATGTAACTTTTAACATTCACATCTTCTGGAACATACTTAAAGCCATCACCACATTTTACCTTTTTATAAGGCCTTAAAGGAAGACCGCAACAAATTACATAATCAAAAGTTTTGTCTTCAAAAGGCAACTCCCTTATGTCACCAATTATTCCTTTAATCCCATTCTTCCTTAACTCCTTTATAAATTCTGGAATAATATCATAACCTATAACATTTTTGTATACCACACCAAAAGAAACAGGTCCACAGCATAAATCTAAAACAAGTCCTGATAGCTTAATCCCTGCTTTCTTGAGATATTCCTTAAATGCTTCTTCTGCAAATTTTCTATAATCTTTAAATTTATCGCTTATATCGGGAACTTTACCCCAATCGTAATTATCCATTTCTTTCAACAGTTCATGAAGTTTCTTTTTTCTCGAGTTCAAATTCAATCCTCCTTTCAACCCTAATTGCAGTAGGAGCCTCTCCACCATGCCATGTAAATCTTGGCCTTATTCTCATTGGGTAAAGCCTCTCGCTGTTGTCATCCAATACTATTGCGGCACCCTTTTCTCTTGGTAAAGCATCCATTTGTTGTGTTAAGGTAGAGGCCATATAGCTTTGGGTCATCTGATTTAGGGCATCAACATCCGGTCTGGCAGTAATTCTATGGCTTATTACTATATCTGATTGAGTCATAACATCGGTATGGATTTTTCCCGGTTGTTGTGTACATAGTATCAAACTTACTCCCGGTTGTCTTCCTTCCCTCAAAATTGTAACAAGGGCGTCCGTTGCAGGAGTTTTTCCTTTTTCAGGCAATGCTTCGTGTGCCTCATCGAGTATCAACCAAACTAATGGTTTCCTTTCTTTTATTTCAGCCTCTTCCTCGGTTTTGAAATAGCTATAACCAACTTTAATAGCTTCCAACTCTTCCATCTTTCTTGCTACCATTCTTTCCCTAAACAATTTTTTAGCAACAAGACCAATAACAAGATTTTTTACACCCCATCCTCCTTCACTGGTTGTATAGCAGCTTATGTCCAAAACAGAAACTTTCCCTCCTATGCACAAATCCTCAATTTCTGTTCCTTTTTCTCTAAACAAACCCCATCTTTTAGCAGCCATTAAATGATTTATTGTTGCATTCTTGGTATTGGTATCTGTTTCTTTATCTTCCCTGACAGCTTTGATCATGTCATCAATGCTATACTCTTTTACTCCTTTCTCATCAAATTCCCCAAGTATTTTTTCAATCAAAATTCCAACAGGATCGTTCAATGTCAACCCAAAACTCAAAGCCCAATCCTCAGCTGTTAATTCATTTGGTTTAATTGAAAATGGGTAGTCTGTTGGAAGACCCTCCCTCTTGTATCTTTCGTAATACTCATATGGCGTGAATATTTTAATATCTAAACCTTTTCCCTTTAATCCCCATTGCTCAAGTAACTCTGCATCCTTTTCATTTGGGTATTTCATTGTCCAATAGATTCCCATAGTGTCAAAAATTATTATGCTTATATTTTTCTTTATTTCAGGTGGAAGGTCTATTATCCCTTCAGAGATTACTCCTAAAGTATAAGATTTTCCAGATCCCCTTTTTCCACATACGAGTATAACGTGACTTCTTACAACATCTAAATAAACAGGATTTGCCAGAGAGGTTGTCCTCCCCATCTTGACATAGCTCTTTCCAATAAAAACCATGCCTTTTTTTCCAAATTTTTTTCTATCAGATTCATTTCTTCCAATTATAATATCGTATGGCATTAAATTAATCTAATTGCATCAAAATTATAAGCTTTTCTATCCCGTAAAAATTTTAAACTAGAAAATTCTAAAGGGCTTAAAATGGAAAAATTTATGTCAAAGTACAAAAGCAAGGTATTCAGAGTAATAAAAAAATATAAGTTAGTTGTTGATGGTGATAAGATATTTGTTTGCCTTAGTGGTGGTAAGGATAGCGGTTCAGCAGCATATCTTTTAAAAAAATATATTGAAGAAAAAAAACAAGGGAACAAACAAAAATGATTGGAATACCTCTTATAAAAATAGACGTTTCTGAATACGGTGTTGATATGAAAAAGATTGCAAAACTTCCAAGGCCTATATGCAGCTCCTGTGGACTAATTAAAAGATATCTTATGAATAAAGTTCCAAGAGAGATGGAGGCAAATAAAATTGCAACAGGTCATCATGGAGACGATTTTCTAGTTTTCTTCTTCAAAAATATTATGGGAGGAAACATAGAATGGATTGCAAAATTTACGCCCCTTTTAAAAAGTAGTGGAAAAAGTATTGCAAGGATAAGGCCGTTGTTTTTTGTTGGAAATGAAGATAATGAAAAATTTTGTAATGCTGTTGAATTACCATACATTCGTGAAGAGCTCTGCCCATATATTAATTTCAAAAGAAAAATAGATAAGTCTAGAAAAAAATGGTTCGAAATAATAAATCAGATTCAGAAGAAAAAACCAGATTTTAGGGAAAGAATGGTTGATGGCATAGCAAAATTGGCGAAAAGAATTTATTCTTCACTTGAAAAACCAAGGGAATGCAAATTGTGTGGTGAACCAACAAATGCAGAAATATGCGGATTTTGTAAACTAATTGAAATGTCAAAAAATAAAAAATAAAAAATTAGTGCTTTCTCAATTTACTTTGAAAGTCTTCCAATGAAACTTCACTTCCAAGTTTTATTTTGTATTTTCTTAACAAATCTAAAATTCCCTCTTCGTTATGGTTTATTACTGCGTAAAACTTGCCCGGTGTTGCTTTTTCTGTCACAACCAATCTTAACATTCTTGTTTCAGGATTAACTTCATAAATCTCTCCGGGAGTTGCTAAAACTTCGTAGCATCTCACGCCTCTCTTTCCAACCAGCTTAAATTCTTCAATTTTTCTCTCTATTAAATCTGTTATCTCTGCACTTCTTGTCATTGCAAATATACCTAATTTTCTTTTTATTTCTTCAGCAGCCTCCTTTATCTTTTCTTTGTTTGGGTTTTTAAGTTGATATCTTTCAATAACTTCGGAAATTTCACTTGATAGCTCTTTCAAAATTTTTCCCGTCTCTTCAGTAGATTCCTCAAGCAATTTTTTCAAATCTTTTAAATTGAATTTTGGCATTTTATTCCTCCTTGTTTTCATAAACTATTTTTTCAGTAACTTTTCTAATAAGATCAGGATAATTTTTTTCAAGCCATTTATCTACATCTTCATTTTTTTTGCCCTCAGAAATTAAATTGGAGATTACTATTTCCTTTTCACTGCTTTCAAGTTTTTCAAAAAAATCGATAAATCTTTCCAGGCTATCTTCATAATATGCTATTGCAAGTTGGATTTTTTTCTCGCATAGGTTTTCTAAAGGAACATCCAATAACTTAGAAAAATAGGTTAATTCTTTTAAGTTTTCTAACCCTTTCTCTTTAATATACTGCATAGCAAGACTGAAACCTACTCTAAGCCGGTAATGATTTTTTTCATCTTTTCCTACCGATACTAACTCTTCTAGTAAACTTTTAAAATCTTCTATGTCCCAATACTTTTCTA